>JALEVQ010000118.1 GCA_022788205.1 Robinsoniella sp.
TGAGAAGTGGAACCATTGGATTCAAAAGTCTCAGATACTGTACGGATTGCATATGGGAATTCTTTTTCGCTTGGCAGCACTGGAACAAGTGCTCTCTCGGCAAGTGCTCCATGTCCAATCTCTCTTCTTCCCGGTCCTCTCGATGGTTTTGTCTCTCCTACAGAATAGGACGGGAAATTATAGTGGTGCATATATCTCTTAGAAGTTTCCTCTAAATCTAATCCATCTATTTTCTGTGCCTCAGACAGCGGTGCCAGAGTTGTCACTGTACAGATCTGTGTCTGTCCTCTTGTGAACATTGCAGATCCATGAACTCTCGGAATCAGATCCACTTCTGCCGCAAGCGGACGGATCTGTCTGATCTCTCTTCCGTCTGGACGTTTGTGATCTTTCAGGATCATCTTGCGCACTGTTTTCTTCTGATACTGGTAAAGGGCTTCATCGAGCAGGGCAAGCCATTCTTCTTTGTCCGCAAATACCTCTTCCAGTTTCTCTTTGATGACACGGATATTTTCCTCGCGCTTCTGTTTCTCATCCGTAAAGACAGCGATTTCCATTTCCTCTGGAGTCACAATCTTCTTGATCTCTTCCATCAGTTCTTCCGGCACTGCACAGCTTGTGTAAGCGTGCTTTGGCTTTCCACATTCTGCCACGATCTGGTCAATGAAGGCGATCACTTTCTGGTTCACCTTATGTGCAGCAAAGATTGCCTCGATCATTTTGTCTTCCGGAACTTCATTTGCGCCTGCCTCGATCATGATAACTTTGTCTCGCGTGGAAGCGACAGTCAACTGGAGATCTGACACTGCTTTCTGCGCTGCATTTGGGTTAAACACAAATTCTCCGTCAATCAGACCAACCTGTGTGCTGGATGTCGGACCATCGAATGGAATATCTGAAATCGCAGTTGCGATTGCTGATCCGAGCATTGCTGTCAGCTCCGGACTGCAGTCAGGATCCACAGACATTACCAGGTTATTCAGTGTCACATCGTTTCTGTAATCCTTCGGGAAAAGTGGTCTCATCGGTCGGTCGATGACGCGGGATGTCAGGATCGCATTCTCGGATGCCTTTCCCTCTCTCTTATTAAATCCTCCCGGGATCTTTCCTACCGCATATAATTTTTCTTCGTATTCTACACTCAGAGGGAAGAAATCCACACCCTCTCTTGGCTTGTCAGAAGCGGTGGCTGTGGAAAGTACGGTGGTATCGCCGTAATGCATAAATGCTGCTCCATTTGCCTGTGCAGCTACTCTTCCCACATCAACTGTCAAGGTTCTTCCCGCCAGTTCCATTGAAAAACTCTTATACATACTCTTTCTCCTTCTCTATACAGAACCGCTCCGAAACAACTGAAAAACAGACCTGACACCCAAACTGCAGATCTGCTTTTCAGTGGTCTCGGGATTGTATTCTGTATGTGATATTATGTTGATTGTCAAAAATACAGGGACGGATCGCTCCGCCCCTTTCCTTCAAACTACTTTCTGATTCCTAATTTTGCAATTAAAGCACGGTATCCTTCAAGATCAGTTTTCTTTAAGTAGGCAAGTAAACCTCTTCTCTGTCCTACCATCTTCAGAAGACCTCTTCTGGAGTGATGATCCTTTGGATTGTCTTTCAGGTGATCGGTTAACTCCTGAATTCTTGCTGTCAGGATTGCGATCTGAACTTCCGGTGAACCTGTGTCTCCTGGCTTTCTGCCATATTCGTTGATAATCGCTGTTTTCTTTTCTTTAGAAATCATTTTTCTTCCTCCTATACTAAAACCGCCTGATACTAAGAAATAGGTCGGAGTGTCCTTACTTCTGAATATCGGCTAACTCATACCGCATAACTATAACACATTTCCTGTTTTCTGTAAAGCCGTAATTTTCATATTTTTTTATCATTTATCTCTTTGAGTTTCCTGCACATTCTGACTCCAACATATCATCTCAAGAAATAAAAAAGAAAAAATGTCAAGATGGCAAGAATGCAAAATCCCATTCCCAGATAATACAAGATCTGAGACATCTTCTGCGCAGGGGTACTCTCTGCAATCTTAAAATGATCCGGCCTGTCGAGATCATAAGCAATCTCAACTGTCTGATTGACGGAATAGTCCGCTGGATTATTTCCTTTTGGATATCTTTTCTTGTACAGCAGCCCTCCCGCATAAAAAGCGATCAGTGGATAATAATAGTCATGGATTCCCTGACGAATGCCTTCTTCATCCGGTATATCTGGGATCAATGCTTCCACAATCCCAGTCGTATGACCTTTATATTCTTCTTTCATCTGACAGTAATTTCTGCAGATGAAGCCCGCCACCAAAAGCAGCGCGCCGATGATGATAAATGTCACGCAGACAATCCACATAATATTATTCATGAAAAATACTCCTTTCCCAAAGAAATATCCACCTTCATTCTCTCTTTTAATTCTTCCAGAGAATGAAATTTCTTTTCCGGACGGACGTATTGATATAGCTGAACCTCAATCTTCTTTCCATATAAATCCTGGTCAAAATCAAACAGATAGGTTTCCACCCCGCGAAAAGCCGTCTCACCCACGGTCGGCTTATATCCTATATTTGTAATTCCAGGGTATGTTTTTCCGCCGATCACCGTTCCTGAGACATAAACGCCGTTTGGAGGAAGCAATTTTTCCTCGGGTGGAATCAGATTTGTAGTCGGCATTCCAAGTGTTCTGCCAATTCTTCTCCCGTGCCTCACCTCTCCCATCACCGGGAAGGGATAGCCCAACAATCCATTGACCAATTCCATATTTCCGACATCGAGTGCCTCCCTCGTATAACTGCTGCTGATATCCCGATCTCCCTGCTGTTCTTTCTCCATCACAATCACACGATATCCATAGCGCTCCTGCAGCCTCTGCAAAAGCGCACAATCCCCCTGTCTCTGATAACCAAAATGAAAATCTGTCCCGACTACAATCTGTTTTGCATGGAGCTGCCCTACTAAAATTCGTTCAATGAATTCCTCGGGACTCATATGCGAAATCTGGGGAATAAATGGACATCGGATAACATAATCGATTTTTTGTCTTGAAAGAACCTCTCTCTGCTCTTCCTCTGTCAATAACAGCATTTTCTTTCCAGGATTCATCGTAAAAACCACGCTCTTCAGTCCATTTTTTTTTGCATCCAACACCTGATGGATCAACTTTTGATGTCCCCTGTGGACACCGTCAAATTTTCCGAGCGTCACTGCTGTATTTTCCTGAATCAAAAATTCTGTCGTTCCCTGAATGTATTCCATAATTTCCTCCGTCTACCCCGCAAAAAACTCCACTTTTGGCGGGACATTTGGAACTATCGCTCAAAAAATAGTTTCACTGGCCAGAATCCATTTCTTTCTTTTTCAAACCGATAGATTCCATAAAAGGTTCGTCTCTCATCATATACGCGGACCTGTTCCTGGTCCTTAAAATCAATCGTTTCTATCTGGGAACCCAACAGGAAAGGATTCCCATTCTCAAGCAGCTTTTGGCATGTCTGCCTTGCTGTCACTGCGCGGTACTCTGCAAAAAGCTGATCCACTGCTGTCACGATCTCCTCAAGGCTTCCTTCTCTCGCCCTTCTCTCAATCTCAGACAGCGCGAGACTGTCCTCCACGTCAAACGGACCCACTCTCGTCCGAAGCAGCTCTTCCATGCATCCTCCACATCCAAGTTTTGCGCCGATATCATGGCACAATGTGCGAATGTAAGTCCCCTTGGAGCAATGCACAGTCATCTCTACTCTCGGAAGGCATACGGACTCTACCTCAATCTGAAAAATCGTCACCGACCGCGGTTTCCTCTCCACTTCTTTGCCTTCTCTTGCCAGCTCATACAACTTCCTGCCGTTTACCTTCAATGCAGAATACATCGGCGGAATCTGATCATAACTTCCCACGAAAGACTGCAGCACACTCCGGACTTCATCCTCTGTGACAGTTACCTCTCTCTGATCTAAAACCTTTCCGGATGTGTCCTGCGTATCCGTCACCGTGCCAAGCAACAGCACTGCACGGTACGTCTTATTTTTATTTGTCAAGAGATCACAAACTTTTGTTGCTCTTCCAAGACACACTGGAAGAACCCCCTGTGCATCCGGGTCAAGTGTTCCTGTATGACCGATCTTTTTCTGCTTCAAAATTCCACGCAATTTTGCCACTACATCGTGGGAAGTGTATCCTTTTTCTTTATAAACATTGATTACCCCGTGAATCACTTCTGTTCTCCTGGCTGTGCCTCATCTTCTTTGGAATCGAAAGCATCCAGCTGTCTTGCAATATGCATGGTCAGATTGTTGACTACGTCATGCATCGATCCCTGCATCGTACATCCAGCAGCGAGCACATGACCGCCGCCGCCAAAATAGCTTGCTACTTTATTCACATCCACTTTTCCATTCGAGCGCATGCTGACTTTATACTCTTGTACATTGCTCTCGTACAGAAAAATCGCCACCTCTACACCTGTTGTCGTCCTTAACTGGCTGACAATTCCACTCAAGTCACTTGGTTTTACATTATAGAAATCAAGCTCTTTCTGCCTTATCACGCTGACGATACATTTTCCTTCAATTAACATCATACTTTCCAGAAGTGCTCTTCCCAGAATCTGCTTCTGGATATACGTCTTGTAATTGAAGGTCTCATCCAGAATCCGGCTGAAAGGAATCTCTTTTTCCATCAGTGCTGCCACTGTTCTCATCGTCTTCGGTGAAGTACAGCTATACTGAAATACGCCAGTATCATGGGCAATCCCCATATACAGTGCCTCCGCGATCTCCTTTGTGATCTTGTCCTGGTCAATCACGTCATAGATCAGCTCTGACGTCGAGCTTGCCTCAGGGACAATATGATTGACCTGGGCATACCCTATATTGCTCACATGGTGATCGATACAGATCGTTTTCCTTGCCGTCTCGAAATACTTCTGGGCACCTCCCAGCCTTTTGATATCCCCGCTGTCAAGAGCAATAAAAAGATCATAGACCTTTTCCTCCTCGCAGGAATTACATACCTTATCTGCCCCTTTCAAGAAATGGTAGTTTTCTGAGATTTCCTCCAGATAGACTGTCACTTCTGTCAACTGTGGAAAATTTTCTGTCAGATATTGATACATTCCCAGGCAAGACCCCACACAGTCGCCATCGGGACGGACATGCCCCCCGATCGCAACAGTAGATACCCCTTCCAACTCCGGTCCGATTTTATTCATCTTCCTCATCCTCTTCCTGTGATGACAAATTTTTGTTTACGTCGTCAATCAATTTTGACATTGTCACGCCATATTCAATGGACTGATCCAGAATGAAACGAATCTCTGGTGTATTGCGCAGATTGACCGTCTTGGCAAGCTGTCTGCGGATATAGCCCTCCGCACTCTTCAGTCCCACAAGCGTGTCATTTTGTGCTTCCTTATCACCGAGCACACTGATGTATGCTTTACAAGTCTTTAAATCCGGCGCCACTTCCACAGATACCACAGAAGTCATCGGGTGAATTCTGGGATCTTTGATCTCGCCCTGGATAATTTTGCACAGCTCACGCATTACTTCACCATTGATACGGGTATTTTTAATGCTGTTTTTTCTCATCTTTACCTCCCATGCCGCATCCTCTGCGGCCTTCGGCAGGGATGGTCAAACCCTGTCCATTCTATTTTCTATCTCGGAACTTCCACCATAATATATGCCTCTACCTGGTCAAATTCCTGGATATCGTTGAATTTTTCAAATACCATACCACACTCAAATCCGCTTCTCACTTCTTTGACATCGTCTTTTCCACGTTTCAAAGATGCAAGTGCTCCTTCGAAAATCAGATTCTTTTCTCTCGTGATACGTACCTTCGATCCTCTCTGGATCACGCCGTCAAGCACATAAGAACCGGCAATATTTCCGATACCAGATGCCTTGAAAATCTGACGCACTTCTGCGTGACCGATGACTTTTTCCTCATAGATCGGCTCGAGCATACCTTTCATTGCCGCTTCCACATCTGCAATCGCATCGTAGATGACGCGGTACAATCTGACATCGACGCCCTCTCGCTCTGCCGTTGCCTTTGCCATCGCATCCGGTCTCACGTTAAATCCGATAATGATCGCATTGGATGCAGATGCAAGGCTGACATCGGACTCTGTGATTGCTCCGACACCACCGTGGATGATCTTAACTACAACTTCTTCATTTGAAAGCTTCAGAAGACTCTGTTTTACTGCTTCCACAGATCCCTGAACATCCGCTTTGACAATGATATTCAGTTCTTTCAAGTTTCCAGCCTGAATCTGACTGAACAGATCATCGAGTGACATCTTTGACTTCGTCTCCTCAAGCATCTTTTCGCGTCCTTCGCTGATAAAGGTCTCCGCAAAGTTTCTTGCCTCTTTTTCATTTTCTGGCGATACAAAAATCTCACCGGCATTCGGCACATCACTCAGGCCTAAGATTTCAACCGGTGTGGAAGGACCTGCTTCTTTTAATCTTCTTCCGTTGTGATCCATCATGGCGCGCACTTTTCCATAGCAGGAACCTGCTGCAATCGGATCTCCGATATGGAGCGTTCCCTTCTGGACAAGCACGGTTGCAACCGGTCCTTTTCCTTTATCAAGCTGTGCTTCAATGACAAGTCCTCTCGCTCTTCGCTTTGGATTTGCTTTCAACTCACTGACCTCTGCTGTCAGAAGAATCATCTCGAGAAGCTGATCGATACCTTCCTGTGTCTTTGCGGATACCGGAACGTAGACAGTGCTTCCGCCCCAGTCCTCTGGAATCAGACCATACTCAGACAACTCTTGTTTTACCCTCTCTACATTGGCACTTGGCTTATCAATCTTGTTGACAGCGACGATAATCTCGATTCCTGCCGCTTTCGCATGGTTGATTGCCTCCACCGTCTGCGGCATCACACCATCGTCTGCCGCCACGACCAAAATGGCGATATCCGTAGAATTTGCTCCACGCATACGCATTGCGGTGAATGCCTCATGACCTGGCGTATCGAGGAAGGTAATCTTCTGTCCATCGACGGATACTACATATGCACCGATATGCTGCGTGATACCGCCGGCTTCTTTGTCAATCACATGTGTATTTCGGATTGCATCCAAAAGA
This sequence comes from Robinsoniella sp., assembly GCA_022788205.1. GTDB lineage: Bacteria > Bacillota > Clostridia > Lachnospirales > Lachnospiraceae > JAGZHZ01. Next base: position 7,112 of record JALEVQ010000118.1, read on the forward strand.
GAAGTTTTACCGTGATCAACGTGACCCATCACACAGATAACTGGCGGTCTTGCGATCAGTGTGCTCTCGTCATCTTCTTCATCCTTTAAAAGCTCTTCCAAAACATTGACTTTCTCTTCCGGCTCTGCAATGCAGTTGAAATCCAGCGCAATCTCTTCCGCTTTTTCATAGTCGATCTCCTGGTTGACAGTCACCATCACACCTTGCAAAAACAACTTCTTCACGATTGCAGACGGCTGAATCTTCATCTTGTCAGCCAGCTCTTTGATGGTCATCGTCTCCGGAAGCACAATGGTCTTGATTGTCTCTTCCTTCTCTGCCTGAGGCTGCATAGCAGGCTTGTTTGGTTTCTGGGACATTCTTGTGGTATTTCTCTGAGAATTCTTTGGATTGGATCTTCCACTTCCTGAGCGTCCAAATCCCTTCTCGTTTTCTCGATCGCGATCACGCTCCTTTTCTTTGTCATAACGCTTATCTCTGTCGTTTTTCATGCGCGACTCTTTTGTGATCGGGCGATCCTCCACAACTGGAGCCTTCGGGATGGAGATGGATCTTCCGCTCTGCGGTCTGCCTCCCTGCATTCTTCCGCCATCGCGGTCGCCCTGAAATCTTCCGCTCTGGTCACGGTCGCCCTGCGGTCTGCTTCCCTGCATTCTGCTGCCGTCACGGTCACCCTGCGGTCTGCCTCCCTGCATTCTTCCGCCATCACGGTCGCCCTGCGGTCTGCTTCCCTGCATTCTTGCGCCGTCGCGGTCGCCCTGAAATCTGCCACCCTGCGGTCTGCCTCCCTGCATTCTGCTGCCATCACGGTCACCCTGCGGTCTGTTTCCCTGCATTCTTCCGCCATCGCGGTCGCCCTGAAATCTTCCGCTCTGGTCACGGTCGCCCTGCGGTCTGCTTCCCTGCATTCTCGCGCTCGGATCAGTATTGTTTCTTCCCTGTTGGTCACTCGCTGTGCGATTCCCCTGTACACTCTGTCCCTGCACTCTGCCACCCTGCTGAGTTCTGCCAGACTGTGGATTTTGGCTTCTTGTTCCCTGACCACGATTTCCCTGACCATTCTGTCCCTGCGGTCTTGCACCTTGGCGTCCTACACCTCCACGACTATTCTGCGGTCGAAACACCTGAGTGATATTTTTCTTTTTCGGAGCCTCCGCAGCTCCCTCTTTCTTTTCTACTTCATTTTTGATCATTTCTACATTCTTATCTTCAATTGTACTCATATGGCTCTTTACTCTAATTCCCTTTTCTAATAAAATATTTATGATTTCTTTATTGTCTTTGCCTAACTCTTTTGCCAACTCATGGACTCTTATTTTACCTGTCATATACTCACACCTCCATTAACTGGTCTCGTGGAGTACCTTCTCTATGGCTTTTGCAAGTCCCGCATCCTGCACTGCGAGAGATGCGCGAAATTCCTTTCCCATAGCCTTTCCCAATTCGTCCTTCGTCCCATAAAAAGAAATCGGCACCTGATAATAATCACACATATTCCGAAATTTCTTTTTGGTATTCTCGGATGCTTCTTCCGAAACGATCACAAGGTGCGCATATCCTGTCTTTACGGATTTTTCGGTGGAAAACTCACCGCTTGTGACCTTTCCCGCTTTTGTCGCCAGCCCGATCAGAGATAACACTTTATTTTGACTCAATCTGCTCAATCTCCTCTTTCAAACTTTCATATACCGACTGTGGAATGTTCGTCTTCAGAGAGCGCTCCAAACCTTTATTTTTTATCGATTTTTCAAAACACTCTCTGGAAAAACATACGTATGCACCTCTGCCATTTTTTCTTCCTGTCAGATCGATGACAATCTCACCTTCTGGTGTCTTCAGAATTCTCATCATCTCTTTTTTGCTTTTCATTTCCTGACATCCGATACATTTGCGCATCGGCACCTTTTTTCCCTGACTCATCGTTTCTCCTTACTCTTCGATAATGATACTGTCATCCTCAAAATCTTCTATCTGTTCCCCATATTGCTGTTCTGATTCCAGTCCTTCTTCCTCGTAATATCCTTCTTCGTCGAGATGCTCAAATTCCCCACTCTCTCTCGCCTGTGTTTCACTCTTGATGTCAATCTTAAATCCTGTCAGTCTCGCTGCCAGTCTCGCATTCTGTCCTTCTTTGCCGATAGCCAGTGACAGCTGATGATCCGGCACGATGACTTTGGCGGTTTTCTCGCCGTCATCGGAAACTTCTGCGATGACAGAAATCACCTTCGCAGGACTTAACGCATTCTCAATCAAAAACGCTGCATTGTCGCTCCAATTGATGACATCAATCTTTTCTCCACGCAGCTCGTTGACAATCGCGTTGACTCTGGAACCATTCGGTCCCACACATGCGCCGACGGCATCTACATCCGGATTGTTGGACCACACGGCGATCTTTGTTCTGCTTCCTGCCTCCCTGGCAATGCTCTTGATCTCCACAGTTCCTTCTATTACTTCCGGCACTTCTGACTCAAACAGTCTCTTCACCAACTCCGGATGTGTTCTGGAGACAAGAATCTTTGGTCCTTTCGGTGTATCCTTCACTTCCAGAACGTATACTTTGATTCGCTCGGTCGGTCTGAATTTTTCGCCCTTGATCTGCTCATTTTCATTGAGCATAGCGTCCACTTTTCCCATGTTGATGCTGACATTTTTCCCAACATAGCGCTGTACAATACCTGTCACCACATCTTTTTCTTTCTCATAATACTGTTTATACAGCACTTTTCGTTCCTCTTCACGGATCTTCTGCAAAATCACATTTTTTGCATTCTGCGTCGCAATTCTGCCGAACTCTTTTGATTTGATTTCCACATTGACGATATCTCCGATCTCATACTTTGTGTTCATCAATTTTGCGTTCGCCAGACTGATCTCCATGACATCATCTTCCACTTTTTCTACAACCGTCTTTTCTGCGTAAACCCCAAAATCGCACGTCTCCGGATCAATAAATACCTTTATATTATCCGACTTTCCAAAGTGGTTCTTACAGGCTTGAATCAGCGACTGCTCAATCGCCTCTAACAAAGTATCTTTGCTGATATCTTTCTCCTTTTCCAGAATATTCAAAGCCTCTAATAATTCATTGTTCATGATTTAATATTTCCTCCTTTAATTAAAAGTCGAAGGCAAGCCTGACCAGAGCAATGTCAGTTCTTGCAAACGTCATCTCTTCCTCATTTTCCAGTTCAATCGTAATGCTGTCTTTATCATATGCTTTTAAAATGCCGGTAAATTCTTTCTGCCGGTTGACAGCGCGATAAGTGCGTACTTCCACTTCTTCTCCCAGACTGCGTGCAAAATCTTTTTCCTTCTTCAATGGTCTTCCAAGACCCGGTGAGCTGACTTCTAATATATAAGCTTCCTCCACAAAATCTTTTTCATCCAGCTTGTCGCTCAGTTCTCTGCTAATTACCTCACAGTCATCTACCGTGATTCCTCCCGGCTTGTCAATATATGCCCTTAGATACCAGTTTCCTCCCTCTTTGACATACTCCACATCGACCAACTCAAACCCATGTCTCTCAATCATAGGATTCAGGATTTCTTCTGTCTTCTGCTCATATATTTCTTTTTTTGTCATCCGATCCGCCTCTCTTTGTCCCATTTTTCTAGTTCTTCTGCAGCTGTCTTAGCCGCAGCCATATCTGTTTTGCTGTTATGCACAAACGAGAGTGGACACTTGTCCACTCTCGCTCCTCTAGTAACATTTACACTTAATCTTCATCATTATAGCACTGTTTTCTCTCGATTGCAAGCCCTAATTTTGACTTTCATCTCGGTCTTGTGCCTTTGCTGTCTCTCTTTGATATCTTTATCTTTTGAAGATGAACCTCTTTTTCTCTGCTCATCACTACTTGATCTTCTGGCTCCTCATTTTCGTTCTGTCTCAAGAAATAGATTGCTTCCAGCTCATCTTTCTCTGCCATTTTCATTCCGCGCACCCCAAGTGCTGCCTTCTTCTGAATTGGAATCTCCGAGAGAGCAAATCGCAGAAAATATCCGTCCTTCGACTGCAGTACAACATGATCTTCCATGCCGACGATTGCCACAAGCATCAGACGATCGTTTTCCCCGATCTTCGTCGCCGCCACCATGCGCTTCGACGCCTCAAATTCTGTTCCATCCATCAGCTTCATCATCCCATGTCTCGTTGCAAACAGAAGACATGACTGCCGAATCGTCTCAAGTGCTTCTATATACAGAATTTCTTCCTCGCTGCTATTGTAATTGCATACATTGTCGATCGGGGTTCCTTTATCGCGGAATCTTCCAAACGGCAAATCCTGTACTTTCAAGAGATGTTCTTTCCCTGCATCTGTAAAAATACAGATCTTGTCTGTATTTTTACAGAAGATCACATATCGGTTCTCCTTATCCGCTGCTTCTTTGTTTCGCTCATACACGGTCCTGTCAATCACCCTGGCATATCCAAAACGATCCATCAGGAAGACTACTTCCATCTCTTCCATTTTTTTCTCTTCGTATACGGCTTCTTCCGCATTCTCCACCACGGTCTTCCGCGGCTTAGCATATTCTTTCTTCAGGCTGTCGATATCTTTGATAATCACCCTCGCCATAGAGCTGTAATTATTTAAAATATCTTCATACGTCTCAATATTCTTTAATGTTTTCTCATACTCTTTTTCGAGTGCCTCAATCTCCAGACCACTCAGCTTGTAGAGACGCATCTCTAAAATGGCATCCGCCTGTCTCTCAGTGAAACGGAGTGACGACGCCTCCTTCTGCGATGATTTTTTCCGGAAAGTAATCCCCTCTGTTGTGCCATTCACGAGACAATCTTTGACCTGTTTCTGGTTTTTACTTCCCCTCAAAATCTCAATGATCAGATCTATCACATCATATGCTTTGATGAGACCTTCCTGTATCTCCTTTTTCTCAAGCTCTTTCTTCAACAGATTCTGATACTTTCTGTTTGCCAGCTCAAACTGGAACTCCACATGGTGCTCGATAATCTCCTTAAGCCCCAGTGTCTCTGGTTTTCCGTCACAGACAGCAAGCATATTCACGCCAAAGGTATCTTCAAGGCGTGTCTTTTTATAGAGCAGATTAATGATATTCTGTGCATCAGCGTCTTTCTTGAGTTCCAAAACAATACGGATCCCCTCTTTTGAGGACTGGTTTGAGATATCGATAATCTCAGGCGCCTTTTTCGTCTCTATCAGGTTTGCCACATCATTTAAAAATTTTCCGATGTTTGCACCCATCATGGTGTAGGGAATCTCCGTGATCACAATTTTCTGTTTTCCGCCTTTTCCTTTCTCGACCTCTACCTTGCCGCGCAGACGAATCTTTCCCGTTCCTTTCTCGTAGATCTCTTCCAATTCATCTTTGTTGATGATGATACCGCCTGTCGGGAAATCTGGTCCCTGCACATATTTCATCAACTCTTTTGTCGTGATCTCTCTATTTTTGATCGCTGCTTTGACTGCATCAAGCACTTCTCCCAGATTGTGCGGCGGAATGCTTGTCACCATGCCGACCGCAATTCCCTCGGATCCATTGACCAGAAGATTCGGCAGACGCACCGGAAGGACTTCCGGCTCTTTTCCGGTTGCATCAAAGTTTGGCACAAAATCAACGACATCCTGGTCGAGATCTCTCAAAAACACCTCCTGTGTCACTTTCTGAAGCCGTGCCTCTGTGTAACGCATGGCGGCCGCCCCGTCTCCCTCGATCGATCCAAAATTTCCATGCCCATCCACAAGCGGCATGCCTTTTTTAAATTCCTGCGCCATAACCACCAGCGCTTCATAGATTGAACTGTCACCGTGCGGATGATATTTACCCATCGTGTCCCCGACAATTCTCGCACATTTTCGATAAGGCTTGTCATACTTGATTCCCAGCTCATACATATCATACAGTGTTCTTCTCTGCACCGGCTTTAAGCCATCCCTCACATCTGGCAGTGCTCTGGCGACAATGACGCTCATCGCATAATCAATGTAAGATTTTTGCATGACGTCTGCATATTCGGTTCGTATAATCTGTTCTTCCATCCTTCGCTCCTTCTCCTTCTATTGCTCCATCCATGTCACAAATTGCGATTCTATACATCCAATTCTGCATCATTTGCGTGCTCATAGATAAATGCTTTTCTTGGCGGGACGTCATTGCCCATCAGCATTTCCGTCACATCGGATGCAATCCTTGCATCCTCAATCTCCACGCGCTTTAAAATTCGGGTCTTTGGGTCCAGCGTCGTCTCCCAGAGCTGTTCCGGATCCATCTCACCGAGTCCTTTGTAGCGCTGAAGCGTAAAGCTTCCTCTATGTGTCTTTCGGTACTTCTCCAAAGCCTTGTCATCATACAGATATTCTTCTTTTCCCCGCGCCGGCATCACTTTATATAATGGCGGCATTGCGATATAGACATGTCCTTCATAGATCAAGTCCGGCATAAAGCGATAAAACAGTGTCAAAAGCAACGTGCAGATATGTGCCCCGTCGACATCCGCATCTGCCATGATAATGATCTTGTCATATCGCAGCTTTGTGATGTCAAAGTCATTTCCATATCCTTCCGAAAATCCGCATCCAAACGCATTAATCATCGTCTTGATCTCTGCATTGGCAAGCACTTTGTCGATACTTGCTTTCTCCACGTTCAAAATCTTTCCTCGAATTGGCAGGATCGCCTGGAAGTTTCGATCTCGCGCTGTCTTTGCAGATCCGCCGGCAGAGTCTCCCTCCACAATAAAGATCTCGCACTGAGATGCATCGCGGCTCTCACAGTTGGCAAGCTTTCCATTGGAGTCAAACGAATACTTCTGCTTCGTCAACATATTGGTCTTCGTCTTCTCCTCCGCCTTCCTGATCTTTGCCGCCTTCTCCGCACAGCCGAGCACTGTCTTTAAAATCTCCAGATTTCGGTCAAAATAGCGCACAATTTCCTCACCGACAATCTTGCTTGTCGCTTTTGCTGCATCCTGATTGTCCAGTTTCGTCTTCGTCTGACCCTCAAAGCGCGGAGCCGGATGTTTGACGGAGATCACCGCTGTCAGACCGTTTCGGATATCCGCTCCCGTAAAGTTTGCATCTTTCTCTTTTAAGATGCCCAATTCCCGCGCATAAGTGTTCATGACCGTGGTGAAAATCGTCTTAAATCCTGTCAGATGGGTTCCGCCTTCCGCATTATAAATATTGTTGCAAAACCCCAGCACATTCTCATGAAATTCATTGACATACTGGAATGCACACTCCACCGTGATGCCCTCACTCTCCCCCTTGAGATAAACCGGCTCGTGGAGTACTTCCTTTTTCTTATCGAGGTCTTTCACGAAGCCGATAATCCCGTCTGGCTCATGATATTCGATCTGTTCCTCCTGACCTTCTCTCTTATCGCAGAAAAAAATCGTCAATTCCGGATTCAAATATGCCGTCTCATGCAGTCTGCTCTTGACTTCTGTCGCTGAAAAGCTTGTCTTCTCAAAAATCTCAGGATCCGGAAGAAAGTTAATCTTCGTCCCTGTCTTTTTTGTCTTGCCCACAATCGGCAGCAGTCCGTCCTCCAGTTCCAACACTGGTATACCTCTCTCGTAACAGTCATGGTGAATGGCACCTTCACGGCTGACCCAGATCTCCAATCGCTCTGACAAAGCATTGACCACCGAGGAGCCTACTCCATGAAGCCCACCGCTGGTCTTATAGACAGAGTTATCAAATTTTCCTCCTGCGTGGAGTGTCGTAAAAACCAGTCTCTCCGCTGAGATTCCTTTCTCGTGCATACCGACCGGAATTCCGCGTCCATTGTCCACGACCGTCGCTGATCCATCACGCTCCAGGGTCACTTCGATCCTGTCGCAGAAACCAGCCAGATGCTCATCGACAGAATTATCTACAATCTCATAAATCAGATGGTTTAATCCCTTTCTGGAAACGCTTCCGATGTACATACCCGGACGTTTCCTCACCGCCTCAAGTCCTTCTAAAACTGAAATGCTGCTCGCATCATATGTTACCTGTTTTGTCATGATTCATTTCCTTTCCTAAAATCGTCTAATCGCTATTATAACAACACTTCCACAAAAAATGCAAGCGAAAAAACAGAACATAGGATCGCTTTTCGAAAAGCATCGCACTTTTCTCAAAATCAAAGGCTGTCACAAAAGATTCAAACTATGGAACTTTCCTGAATATCTATCATCCGTTCCATAATTCTCTTCTTTTTTAACAGCCTTGTCTGATTCGAGTTTTTATATCCACTGTGTCCCGAAGATCTGTACCCAGTACCATCCCCCATTTTGATAGGAAAGTCCGATACCAGTATCCTCGTATTCTTCTGTCAGAATGTTTGCGCGGTGTCCCGGAGAATTCATCCAAAGATTCACAATCAGATCTACATTCGGGATGGAAGACGTCGCCATCGCGATATTTTCGCCCAGCATACTGTAAGTGTACGCTGCACTCACCGCTGTATAATATCCCTGTCCGTTTGGTCTCGTGTGAGAGAAGGAGATGGGCAGCTCTGGTGCGCGCACAATCGCACCACTCAGCAGATACTTGTTCATCTTCAGAGGAGAAATCCCATACTTCGCTCTCTGCTCGTTGATTGCTGCAAGCATCTGATAACAGTACGATCTCCCATCCGCCCCTACGTAGTCACTGCCCAGCCTGCGGTTTGTCGCCATCGACCCATCCTGCAAAAAATAATACCGGTCCTTTCCCAGGACAACCCAGCCTTTCGCCATCGTTCCTTTGGAAGTCAGATAATATTTCTTCCCGTCACGCGTCATAAAACGGCTGACCACCATCGTTCCGTCAGAAGAGAAATAATATGTCTCCCCTCCATACGTCTGCCATCCCGTCAGGATCGCTGAGCTTGTATTTAACAAGTATTTTTTTCCATTGAATGTCTTGATTCCAGGACCATCGATGCGCACTCCGTCGCTCTGAAACAGATAACGTTTTCCGCCGATACTCGTAATTGTTTTTGCCGCTTTTCCTGTCTTCAGAAAATAGAAGGTTTTACCTCCGATTGTCTTCCAGCGGCTCTTTAACAGCGTATAATCCATACAGATATAATATCGCTCTCCGTTGTAAGAGCGCAGTCCTCTCTCTGCCTCACCTTTTGCATTAAAGTAATACGTATTGCTTCCCACGGTCTTGAGCATATTTTCCTGGCGATAGCCATTTTCATCAAATCCATAATAGTTGCTGCCAATCTTGATCACCCTGTCGACAATCGCATCTCCCGTCTTGCAGAAATACAGGGTATGGCTTCCCAGCTTCATAAAACGACTTTTTACCATCGCCCCATACAGACTGCCCGCCTCTCTGCGAAAATAGTAGGATTTTCCATTAATTTTGGCATATCCTGTCACCATATATCCATTGGCGTCAAAATACCATGTATTTGTGTCGATCGTGACAAATTCATTTTTTACTTTCTGCCCGTCTCTCCAGTAAACCTTGTGCCCATCCTCTGTCCCGAATCCCTCCGGAATCTGCTGAACCTGCGCTGCCTCTGATCTCAGAGTTGTCGTTCCCCTCAGATCTCCCAGACTCGCAAAGAACAATCCAGCAAGAATCAAAGCACGATATGTTGTTTTCTTCACTCTAACCTCCCTAACTGCACTTGCCGCAGTTTTCTCTCTCCTTTTCTATTCTTCCGACACGATCTTCGACATCTCTGAGATCATCTCCTCATCCTTCAGTCTGAATTTCACCTCTACACGGCGCGACGCATCCTTGTTGACACTTCCATCGTCATTCAAAATCGGGTTGCTCATCGAATGCCCATTTACTGTCAATTTTTCCTGAAGCAGTCCGATCTCACTGCTGTTCAAAAACTGACCAGCGATCGACAGAAGATACTGCGCCACTCCGAGTGAGCGCTTCTGTGACAGTTCCAGGTTATATTCATACTCTCCATCTGTATCTGTGTAGCCGTCGATGATAATCTCGGATACATTATCACGGTACTCCTCGCCGAGCAATACCTGGCAATAAATCGGCAGCACCTCACTAAGTACAGATTCCCCATCTGGCAAAAGTGTCGAATCATTACGATCAAACATGACATTGGCATCCAACAGCAGTGCGCCAGTCTGCGCATCGATATCGACATTGATATTGTGGCTTGTGAACTCGTTGCGCAATGCCTCAATCACATCTGCTTTTACACCGATAATCTTGTCGAGCTGCTCCTGCTTTTCTTTTACCTTTGCTGTCTGCTCATCGAGTGCACTTTTCTGTTCAGCAAGCTGTGTCTGCTGATCTGTCAGCTGCTTTTCCTGTTCTTTCAAGGTTGTACTCTGATCTGTCAGCTGTTTTTCCTGTTCTTCCAAGGTTGTACTCTGAGCAGCAAGCTGATCTTCCTTTTCCTGCAGTGCGTTTTGCTGGGCACTCAGCTCTTCTTCCTGTGTATGCAGCGTCGCCTGCTGTTCTGCCAGTTTTGCCGTCTGTTCATTTAAAGTTGCCTGCTGCTCAGCAAGTTTTGCTGTCTGCTCATCCAATTGTTTTTGCTGTTCTGCAAGCTTTGCCGTCTGTTCATCTAATTTTTTCTGCTGAGCATTGAGACGTTCTTCCTGAGTTTGCAAGAGCTGCTGCTGTTCTTCCACCGTCAGATTTTTCTCATCTAATTCATTTGTGTACTGCACCTGCATCGCTATTCTCTCTTCCTGCTCTGCGATCTTCTCATCATAATTCTTCTGTGCCTGAAACAAGGTCACACACATGATCAGCACAAAGAGCATCAAAAGACCAGCCATCATATCGGAATAGGAACGCCATACATTAAAATTACTCGGTTCTTTACGCTTAGACATGATACCATTCCTTTCCCTCTACTTACTTATTAAAAATAGAAAATTTTCCGTTCTTTTGCAGTGCCCTCACAAATTCCTTCATAATACTGTTCAAATCTTCAAGCAGCTCGCTCTGTCTCTCTCCTTCTTCTTCCAGCACCTTTTTGAGATTCAAGATTGTCTTTTGATCGATCGGAGAAATCTGGGAACCTGTTTCCCTTGTAGCTGCTGTTTCTTTGCGCAGCTGTACACTCTGTGAAGCGCCGGATACTTCGATCTGATTGAGCAAATCCTCCATGTTGCGCAATACCGTAAAGATCATATTCTGAGCGTCCACAAACTCTCCGACTCTCTGGTTATAATTGAGAATCAATTTTTCATTTGCCTTATACAGCTCTTCAAAGGCGGAGTAAACTTTTCCTTCTCTTCCGATAAATTCTTCTTTCAGCGCAGCCAGGCTGTCCATCAGATCCGCCTGAGAGCTCTCATATGTTTTCAGAAGTTCACGGCTCTTCGCCTCAATTTCATTGACATCACTGAACGATTTTGCAGCGGCGTCGAGATATTTCTGCATGGTCTGATTACATGCCACCCAAAACTTCGCCGATTTCTCTTCAGATTCCTGCATATAGGCAACCGTGTGGCGACAGCTCTCGCTCTGCGCCTCCGCCAGCTCTTGATTCTTCTGCATCGTCTCAGCCATCGCCTGCGTATACTGTTTTTGAATCTCTGTCATCTCCTTGACAATCTGACGCATCGAATGATCTTCTTTCAGGAAGGAATTATTCAGCTCTACACTCAACTGCTGAAACAGCTTCTCCGTATACAATACATTTCTCTTCTGCGAGCTTGCCATCTCCTCCACTGCAGCGTTGAATCCCGCAAACTCAATGTGGAATGACTCACGCAGTTGCTTCAAAAACTGCCCCACCAGCTCATCCATCACCTCTTTTTGGCTTCTGGTGATCGTCGAAAGCATCACATCCAGCGATTCATTCATCTTCTGAAAAGCCGGTGTGATCGTTGTCTCAAAGCTTTGCACAAGCTGTTTTGAAAATTCCTGAGCCATATTCTGCAGCATCTTAGTCTGTTCCTGCTGATATGCCACCATTGCATTTCTGGACTCTATCTCTGCCGATGGAGCTACATGTCTATGAAAAGTATCGATAAATCTCTGTAGCGTGATCATCAGAGCGGAATATTCTGATCTCATACAGTAAGAATAGACCAGTGAGAGTGCCAATCCATAGATCGAAGTCAAAAATGCCACCTTGATTCCGTCGACCAGTGAAACCACAGAAGTCGTCATTGCCTCATAATTGGAAGGTTCAAAGTTGCGCAATCCCCAAACCAGACCTATAAATGTTCCGAGGATACCCATACTTGTCAAAATATCCGGAACCATCTCCAGCATTCTCTTCTTGACGATCGCATCGATCTCATTGTCGTTAATATAATCTTCCACATCGCAAAGTCCTACTTTACTTCGATACCAGTCGTGGAGAAATTTCTCCATCCTCTCTCTGAGTGCTTTATAAGAAAAAATTCTTCCAAGATTCTGGAAACGGTTCTTCTTTTCCTCTTTACTTTCATCCTGAATCTGCTCTAATTTCCGCGTTGCGGCATCCAGCGAAGCATTCACTTTTCCCATTCGTGCCAGTCCACCAATCACAGCCACAAGGCATATCAAAATCATCACTCCTAAAAATGCTGCATTGTATATCATTGTGGAGAATGACGCATCCTCACTCACAAACAAAGTCAATGCCACGCATCCTCCAATCGCTCCGACAAACAGCAGACCTCCGAACCATCTACGCCCCATATCATCACTCCTCTTATCTATCACATTTATTTTTAGCTTTGTCTGCACCGTCTGGCAATCTGATTTGCTTTCTCATAAATTTTTTCCGGGTCTTCTCCGACAAAAAACTCTCCGCCGCGGTACAAAACCTTTCCGTTTACCATCGTCAGCGCTATATTCTGCTTGCTTCCGCTGTAGACAAGATTTTTGGTCAGATTATGGATCGGCTGCATATTTGGCTGGTGAAGATCAATCAGAATCAGGTCAGCTATCTTGCCCTCCGCGATGGTATCACATTCCGGAAGCCCCATCGCCTTTGCACCGCCCGCAGTCGCCATAAACAATACCTGATCCGCGTCAACGCAGGAGGCATCCTTCTCTCTCAGTTTTGCCAGCCCTGTCGTCAGAAACATTTCGCGGAACATATCGAGGCAATTGTTGCTCGCCGGTCCGTCCGTTCCGATTGCCACATTGATACCCATGTCAATCATTTTCTGGATCGGCGCAATCCCGCTCGCCAGTTTCGTGTTGGAACCTGGATTTGTGACGACTGACATTCCTCGTTGGCGGAAGATTTCAAGATCCTCGTTGTTCATCCACACACAGTGATAGCCACCGCCGCCGTAATTAAACATGCCGAGACTGTCCAGATATGCCGCCGGAGTCTTGCCGTGGCGCTCCACACATCCCTTCGTCTCATCGTCCGTCTCTGCCATGTGCGTATAGACTGGCGCCTGACACTCGTTAGCCAGTTCAGAAATCTCCCTCAAAAGTTTCTCTGATGTGGTATACTCTGCATGAAAACCCAGCTCAAACCGGATCAGTTCATGGAAATGATTATACTGTTTGTACCACTTCTCCAGATCCTTGACTGACTGGGAAAAATCATTCACTCCACCCACCATGACAGTTCGGAATCCCATTTCCACCGAAGCCTGTGCAATGGTGTCCGGTGTCAGGTACATATCAAAGTTCGAAGTGATCCCGCTTGTCAGATATTCTAAAATTGCCAGCTTAGAGAGTTCATAGATATCATCCGGTGTCAGTTTTGCCTCCATCGGGAAGACCTGCCTGTTTAACCAATCTAAAAGTGGCAGATCATCCGCGTAAGAGCGCAGAAAAGTCATGGCTGAGTGCGTATGTGCATTCTTAAACCCGGGCATCAAAAGATTTCCTCTTCCATCGATTTCCTGGTCAAAAACAATCGCATTCTCTTTTGGTTTTCCGACGTGAGTGATACGGTTTCCTTCCACCCACACTTCTCCCTCCAGAACTTCAAATTTGGGACCTTTTGTCAAAATCTTGACATTGAAAAAACGTGTATTCATCTGTTCTGTCTAATTCCTCCTGTTCTCTATCGTTTTCCCTTATCATAAATCTCGCCCAGCGCACGCGGAGACTGATTATGTTTCGAGAAGAAAATTAAAAGTAATAAGGTCATCACATATGGGAGTGTCATCACCAGGTCGGAATAGCTGCTCGGCATCTGTAATTGTTTTACGATAAAATATCCTCCTGATCTGGCAAATCCAAAAATCAGAACAGCGCCGAGTGTCGGCAAAATCTTCCAGTTTCCAAAAATCATTGCTGCGATTGCAAGATAACCATATCCTACATAAATACTAGAAGAAAAGTTTGCAGAGATCGAATATGCGAAGCAAATTCCGCCCAGACCGGAGAGTGCTCCGGATACCATAACGGCAATCAGTCTGACTCTCGCCACATTGATTCCTGCCGCATCCACCGCATGAGGGTTATCTCCGCACGCTCTGAGGTGAAGTCCAAAACGCGTCTGATACAGAACATACCATGCGATCACCGCCACGATAATGATGATGAACTCAAACGGATAAATCTGCTGAAAAATTCCTCCGATCACCGGAATCTCTGACAGTACCGGGATCGTGATACGCTTGGAAACACCCAGCACAAACTTGTCAGAGGTCGCGCCGAAAGCACTTTTGTTGATTGCTTTCGTCAAAAACGCAGTCAAAGCGGTCGCCAGAATATTGATCACAACGCCGCTGATTACCTGATTTGCTTTAAATTTAATGCAAAGCAGTGCGTGGAGCATCGCATAAACCATACCGCCCAGCATCGCAAAGACCAAGGCGCCATAAAATGGAAGCTGTGAACTTGCGCCAAACCACTGCATCATAAAGATCGCTGCGAGTGCTCCGGTAAAAGCGCCGACACCCTGAAGTCCTTCTATGGCAAGGTTCGTAATTCCACTTCTCTCAGAATAGATTCCACCGATTGCCATGATGAACAACGGCAGGGCAAAAGAAAGACCATCAATAAAAACGGTATTCATTTATTTGTCCTCCTTTCTTCGTTTCGCAACATAGCGGATATACGCTCCGCAGGCACTGAACAACAAGATAACACCTGTGATCACAGATACGATTTCTGCCTGCACACCGGAAGTAGAACTCATGTACGTACTTCCCTTGCTGATCGCTGTGATCATGAAAGATGAAAATAAAATTCCAATCGGGTTAATATTTCCCAGGAGGCAGACTGCGATCGCATCGAATCCCATGCTCGGCAGAGTTCCCGGCTGAATGGAGCCGTAATATCCCATATAGTAGGTAATGCCTGCAAGCCCTGCAAGTGCCCCTGAGATTACCATGGAGAGCACCATTGTGCCGCCCACTTTGATTCCCGCATATTTTGCGGCTGTTCTGCTCGCGCCAACTGTCTTGATTTCGTATCCGATTCTCGTCTTCTTGAGAAGAAAATAGACAAAAATCGCTGCGATCACGGCGATCGGAAATGCAAGCGGCAAATCAATCTTTAAATTTCCAATTTCTGTGTTCATCATCGACCAGCGTGAGGCTTTGCTGATCACCTTGGACTGTCTCGAGACAGGATCTACATACCTTGTCTTGATAAAGAAACTGATGATATACTGTGCAATATAGTTGAGCATGATCGAGGAGACCACCTCATTGATATTAAATTTATATTTCAAAAATCCGATTAATCCGCCGATCAACGCTCCCACGATGATGCCGATCACCAAAACCAACGGCTTTGCGATCCATGCGCTCAGATCACTATAGCCCACCAGCACAGTCGCAACGAAGGCTGCGGTCACCATCTGACCAGAGACACCGATGTTAAAGAGTCCTGCCTTGTACGCAACTGCGACAGAGAGCGCTGCAAAAATCATCGGGGTCAAGGCATTCAAAAAGCTTGTAAAATCTGTCAGCATACTCTTGTAGCCGGCATACGAAGGCTTTGGAAGCAGTCCACATCCCTGCAAAAGATTCAGATAGGCGGTGAGCGGATTATATCCAAGGCAAAGCATAATCAGTGCTCCTACGATCAGACCGATCAAAATTGCAAACAGAGGGACAGCAATCGGAGCCGTCTTGTCATTGCTTAATAAATTATCTTTTTTCATGCTGTTTCACCCCCATCATAAATTCTCCTACCTCGTTCGTCGTCAGAGTTTTTGCATCCGCAATCTTCTGGATCTCTCCATTGTAAATCACCGCGATCGTATCTGCGCATTTCATAATCTCATCCAACTCCAGAGAGATCAGCAGGATCGCTTTTCCCTTGTCTCTCTGCTCAATGATCTGTCTGTGAATCTTTTCAATCGCTCCAATGTCAAGCCCTCTCGTCGGCTGCACAAAAATCATCAGAGGGGAATCGAGCTCAATCTCACGTGCGATGATCGCTTTCTGCTGGTTTCCACCGCTCATCGAGCGCACAATTGTCTTATTTCCCTGACCGCTTCGCACATCATATTTTTCAATCAGTTTCGTGCTATATTTTGTAAATTCCTCTTGTCTGAGCACTCCTTTTTTGGAGAATGGCTCTTTAAAATAATTTTTTAGTCCCATATTATCTTCCAGCGTGAAATCGAGAACCAGCCCATAGCTCTGTCTGTCTTCCGGGATATAGGAAATCCCCTCAAGCGTCCTCTTCCGGATACTTTCATGGGTGATATCTTTTCCGTTTAATAAGATCCTGCCGCTCGCCGCCGGCAAAAGTCCTGCAATCGCATCTGCAATCTCTACCTGTCCATTTCCAGACACGCCCGCGATAGCAAAAACCTCTCCTCCACGGATCTTGAAGGAAGCATTCTTGACAACTTGAAAATGATTTTCATTTTCCACACACAGATTTTCCACTTCCAGAATCGTCTCTTTGAATTCTGGATCTTTTTTCTCAACTTCAAAGACTACTTCACGTCCAACCATCAGATTTGCCATCGTCTTCGTGGATGTTGTCTTCACATCAAGGACATCAATCAGTTTTCCTCTGCACAAAATTGCACAGCGGTCCGCCACTTTCTTGATTTCTTCGAGCTTATGCGTGATCAGGATAATCGTCTTTCCGTTGTCACGCAGCCCTTTTATGATCTCCAGCAAAAATTCTATCTCCTGCGGAGTCAGAACGGCTGTCGGCTCATCAAAAATCAGGATCTCTGCCTCCCGATACAACATCTTTAAAATCTCCACACGCTGCTGAATGGAGACATTAATCTCACTGATTTTCTTTGTCGGATCCACTTCCAACCCATATTTCTTAGAGAGCTCTGCAATCTTTTCGTTTGCTCCCTTTCTGTCTACATATGGAAATAATCCAAGCCATTTCTTCTGTGGCTCGATTCCCATAATAATATTCTCTGCAATCGTATAGTCCTGCACCAGTTTAAAATGCTGATGCACCATTCCAATACTCAGTTTTGTGGCATATGTCGGTGAAGAAATCTTCTCCTTTTTTCCGTGGATATAGATTTCCCCCTCATCCGGCTCATACATTCCAAACAGCATACTCATCAGAGTCGACTTGCCCGCTCCGTTTTCGCCCAAAAGCGCATAAATCTCTCCTTTTTTGATCTGGATGGAGACATCACTGTTGGCAACAATGCCCGGAAAGCGCTTCGTGATATGCCTCATCTCCACAATATATTCTTCCTGCATACACTTCTCCTTGTTTTTTCCACTGTTCCTATTTGGCGAAGGTGCTTCTCTCACTTTTTGACAGGATTTGAAAAGAAAGGGCTGTCACAAAACAGTCCGATCTACAACTTTCTTGTTTTGAGACAGCCCTTATTCTCTGTATTAGTTCAATCCCGGAAAATCTTCTGGAGTATATCCGTTAAAATTAGCAGCCGGCACGATCGTTCCGTCTTTTACCAATGGATAAACCTCATCCAGTTTTGCCACTGTATCGTCAGAAAGCTGTTGTCTTCCTTCCTCTTTCACATATCCGGTAGAATCTGTGTCTGCTTTCAGCAGCACATTTCCTCCCTCAAAGGTTCCGTCCACAATCGCATTCAGCTGTTTCTCTACGTTAGCATCCATCACTTTCAGCACAGAAGTCAGAATGATGTTTTCGTCTCCATTCACACCATCATCGTACTGGTCAACATCACATCCGATTACTTTGACGCCTGTCGCTTCTTTTGCTGCCGTGAATACACCGTTGCCTGATCCGCCTGCTGCCACGAACAGAATGTCAACGCCTTCGCTGATCAGAGCATTTCCAACGATTTTTCCTGTCGCCTCATCTGCAAAACTTCCGATGTAGTTTCCTCCTACATCTGTGCTTGTCACATCTGTTCCTGCGTAAGATGGAAGCTCTACGATCTCTGCCTCTGTTCCCAGGTTTGCGTTCGCATAATTGACACCGGACTCAAAACCATACTGATAGTTTACATTGGAAGGATATGCGATTCCGTTTACAACCGCTACTTTGTTTGTCTCTGTCTCAAGAGCTGCTGCAATACCTGCGAAAAATCCGCTCTCCTGCTCTGCAAATGTCATCGCATATACATTTTCAAGTTCTACAGTACTTCCCTCAGCATCTGTCGGATCAGAATCTACCAGGAGGAATTTCACATCTGGATTATCCTGAGCGATGCTTCCAATTCCTGCGAACTGGAATCCACAGCATACAATGACATCATAGTCTGCCACAATATCAGCTACTGCCTGAAGTGCTGCGGCAGTATCTCCTGTCTCTTCCTTCACAGCCTGTACAGTGGAATCTGGATGAGATTCAATAAATTTCAGAATTCCTTCATAGTTATTCTGGTTAAAACTTCCGTCATCTACACCGGATGGACTGCTGACAATCGCAATCTTTAAAGCTTCTCCAGATTTTGTTGTATCTTCTGTGTTCTCTTCCACTTTCGCTTCTTCTGTCTGTGTCTCTGTCTGTGTTTCTTCTTTCTTGCCACATCCAGCTGTCATTGCAGCCACCATTGATACACACAGCAATACACTTACTATTCTTTTTTTCATGAATAATCCTCCTTTTCTGCGCCTGTCGGCACACATTCATTTAGGGAAAACCCTTTTTTCGAATACTTTTATTTTACTACGATTCGATTCATCTGTAAAGAAACTTTCTCAACAAACCTTCATGCGCCATAACCGCACACACTGTAACGCTATCCGACAAATTTCTCTCCATCCTGAAGCAGCACAGCTAAACTTTTTTCGTATGGAGCGCGGCAAATACCATGTTCTGTCACAATCGCGCTGATCAGGCTGTGATCTGTCACATCGAATGCCGGATTGTAGCATTTCACATCAGCCGGCGCCATCGGCTCACGATAAAATTTGCTTTTTATTTCCTCTGGATTGCGCTGCTCGATCACGATCTCATCCCCGTTTTTGCACGACAGATCGATCGTAGACGTCGGTCCCAGCACATAAAATGGAATCCCATAATGTTTTGCCAGAATCGCCACACCGCTTGTGCCAATCTTGTTCGCCGTGTCTCCGTTAGCGGCCACACGGTCACATCCAACGAAGCATGCCTGCACCCATCCGTTTTTCATCACAATACTTGCCATGTTGTCACAGATCAGTGTCACGTCAATCCCGTCTTTCTGCAACTCATAGGAAGTCAAGCGGGCACCTTGCAGAAGCGGTCTTGTCTCATCCGCAAACACATGAAAATTCATGCCCTTTTCCTTCCCCAGAAAAAGAGGTCCTAGCGCTGTCCCATATTTCGATGTCGCGAGTGGTCCTGCATTGCAATGTGTCAAGACACCATCCCCATCTTTCAAAAGTGATAATCCATATTCCGAAATCTTTCTGCACATCTCGATATCTTCCTGCTGAATCTTCTTTGCCTCCTGCTTTAAGATCTCCACCACTTCCGGGACATTTTTCTCTCTGTTTGACAGGAAAGTCCGTTCCATTCGATTGAGCGCCCAGCTCAAATTCACCGCTGTCGGGCGGGAAGAATTCAAATATTCCTTCTCTTCTCTCAGATCTTTTTCGAACTGCTCCATCGGCTGATCTTCCTTCGCTTTCGCCAGACAATAGTAACAATACGCCGCACAGATGCCTATCGCAGGAGCTCCTCTGACCTTTAACTCAAAGATCGCATCATACATCTGTCTCAACGTCTTCAGCTCCAAATATTCCACCACATTCGGCAGCTTTGTCTGATCCACAATCAGCACACTTTTTTCTCCTTCTGCAAGGAGTACGTTTTCTGCGCCAAATTCGTTCTTCATTTTTACCTCCTAATACACCTTCTTCTTACGCCTCTGCACGCCCACTCCTAAAACTGCTTCTACTCAGAAATCGAAAAACCTGCCTTGAATGCCTTGGACGAAAATGCTTTTTCAAAATTTTCCAAACTGTACAATTCGATGTCCGGCAATGTGACTCGCCGTTTTCGAAGCAGATTCAGCGCCGGCTCAAATGGACCGCAGCGACTTCCCTTGATGGTAATCTCATGGACCACAAAATCACTCATATTGATCGAGACTTCCCCGGCATAAGTACTCTTCAGTACGATGGTTCCCTGATGTCTCACAATCTGCTTTGCGATCTGGATCCCTTCCTTTGAACCCGATGCCTCGATCACCACCTCATATGTGTCATCCGGATCCAGCATCACATTGGCATATGGACGAAACTTTTCTAATTTTTCTTCATGGTGACCGATCACAGTCAGGTTGACCCCAGTCATCGCCACCACCTGCGCGATCAGAAATGCAAGTCTTCCATCCCCGATGATTGCACAATTATTCTCTGGTTTCAGATGAACCTGCGATGGAATCTCCAGCGCCGCAGCGAGAGGTTCCGTAAAAATCGCCAGCTCTGTCGGCAAATCCCACGGGACAACATGGAGCAGATGTGTGTCGATTGTCATATACTCTGCAAAACATCCATCTTTATCTGCAAGCCCGATCACTTTTCTCTCCACACAATGTTTCTCCCTGCCGCTTTTACAGTACACACAGTGACCACACCCGGCATTCAGTTCTCCAACGACGCGTTTTCCTATCAGAGATTCCTGATCCGATTCTTCCACCACGCCCACAAATTCATGTCCCATCACCCCGACAAAGTCAGGCTTATATCCCTTTAAAACTTCTTTATCCGTACTGCAGACAGCACTCATCAAAATACGCACAAGACTCTGCTTTGGACCCGGAACCGGCTTCTCATAGTCATCGCGGAACACTGCCTTTTCTCCGTCAAAATAGATTGCTTTCATATGTTTCTCACCTTCTTCGCAATATCTGCTGACCTATTCTCTCTCATTTTCCCTCGAGAAGTTTGTTGGCACCTACAATGGTTTTTGTCACCAATTGTTTAAAAAGCGGTGCCACGCGGTCCGCTGTCTCCTGCACCTCGATATGTGTCAAAGGCTGATCGGTCATGCCGCATCCAAGGTTGGAGATACAAGAAATACCACAGATTTTCATACCCATATGATTTGCCGCGATCGCCTCACATGCTGTGCTCATGCCGACCGCATCTCCGCCCAGAATCCGGCACATTCTCACTTCAGCCGGCGTCTCAAAATTCGGACCAGAAAGCTGCACATAAGTTCCTTCCTTCAATGGAATGTCAAGCTCTCTTGCTGCACAGCGTATCACTTCCTGAAGATCTTTATCATAAATCTCACTCATATCCGGGAAACGCTCTCCCAATTTTTCCTCATTCGGACCGATCAAAGGAGACGGGACAAAATTGCTGATCTGATCTGTAATCATCATAAAATCTCCAGCTTTGAAATCAAAATTCACGCCTCCGGCAGCGTTTGTCAAAAATAAAATCTCTGCCCCCAGCAGTCTCATCAGGCGGGTCGGCAATACCACATCACTGATCGGATATCCCTCATAATAATGAACTCTGCCTTGCATAATGACAACCGGAACATTCTCTACATATCCAAAAAGGAAACGCCCTTTGTGTCCTGCCACCGTGGAGACAGGAAAACCTTCGATTTCATGGTAATCCAGCACTTGTTCAATCTGAATACTGTCTCCATAATCTCCCAGTCCAGATCCCAGCACCAGTGCAACCTTCGGCACAAAGTCAATCTT
Source organism: Robinsoniella sp. (assembly GCA_022788205.1). Lineage (GTDB taxonomy): Bacteria > Bacillota > Clostridia > Lachnospirales > Lachnospiraceae > JAGZHZ01. The sequence goes on from JALEVQ010000118.1 coordinate 29,012, forward strand.
TTTTTTGACACTCTCAAAACATGTCATCAATTTTTCATATACCTGATTCATGATTTCCTCCTTTATTCTGCGCTTTTGCCTTATCAGTATAACAAAAATTACAAGCTTTGCACACCCTGCTCTTTTTGTATCGCCCTTCTATGTCTTATTGTATCACACCACATCTCTGAAATACATACAAGATCACAAAAAATTTTTATCTCGTTTGCACTTTGAAAATGTCAGCAGGGTATTATAGACGCCATCCTTACCGAATTCTTATCAGACACACCTATACACCGTAATCAATAAAAAAAGACGGGAATCTCCCGAAAGAGACTCCCGCCAAAAACTTAAAAGGATTGGATAATGTCTTGATTGATGGCACGTAAAATTTCACATGCCAGTTTAATTCCATTCTCATAATCTGCATATGCAGAAATTCCATAATGAGTGTGAGCATAGCGAACCGGAATACCGATGACAATCGTCGGAACTCCCTCGCCGGATAAGTGAATATTGGCTCCGTTTGTGCTGCCGCCGCTTCTGACTGCATCCTGAACCGGAATCCCCTTTTCCTCTGCCATCGCCAGCGCATATCTCTGAAAACGTGGATTCGTAATCATTCTGGCATCCACATGGCGAAGCATTGGTCCTCTCTTGATCGCAGTCTGAACCATATAAGGCTCCACACAAGTGTCGTCTGCCGGGCATCCCTCAAACACAATCGCCAGGTCTGGATGAACAACTCTCGAAGTGATCACGGAACCTCTCGTTCCCACTTCCTCCTGTGTACAGCATGCTCCTACAATGTCCACATTCAACTCCTCCCCCTGAAGTTCTTTCAAAGTGTCCATGATAGAAGCACAGCCCAGTCGACAGTCGAAACTTTTTCCGACCATCAGATCATGCTTTTCATCATAGCGGAATGTCACATCCGGCACAATCGGTTCTCCGATGCGAATATGGAAGTTCTCAATCGCATCTTCTCTCGAGATCGCTCCCACATCGACAGACATACTTGAAAATTCCAGCGGTGCTTTTCTCTCCGCCTCTGTCATGTAGTGAGGCGGCTTGCTTGCCACAATTCCCGGAATATATTCCCCGTCAGCGTTGCGCACCCATACTTTGTGCGCCGGCACATTTGAAGTTACCCATCCGCCAAGAGGGATAAAGCGCAGTGTTCCATCTGGTTTGATTGCCTGAACCATAAAGGCAACTTCATCGCTGTGTGCATCCAGCTGCACAACCGGGCGATTTCCTTTGTTTTCGTTGCGGTAAATATAAAAATTTCTTAAATGATCTTCCTTTAATGTGCCAAGTCCTTCTGCATATCTGCGGAATACTTCCACTACCGCATCCTCAAAGCCCGGTGCTCCGTTTGCATTGGAAATATCCGCGATCATCTGTAAACTTTTTTCTTTCTCCATGGTATTCCCCTTAAGAAGCGGACAAAATGTCCGCTTCCATTGATGTTTATTTTTGTAATTCTTTTATCACTGCTTTATCATTGTTCCCGTTTCGTCTTAAGAAATTATAACTGCACTTTGCGGAATTCCTCGATAAAATCGGCGATATAGTCAGCTGTTGTCTGGAGCATTTTTTCTCCCCATTCAATCGTAGCTTTCTTCGGATGATCTGGCCCGATCCAGCCATTGTCGGTCACATTTGGAGTGGATCTCAGCACCTCCACTTCCACTCCTTTGAATTTCACAGTGCGAAATCCTGTTGCGACAAGATTTTCTGAGAGATCCTTAAGTTTCAGCGGCTCATCGGTCAATTCGTCATAGTCAATCAGATCTGGATTTACACCCATAATACCGGCTGTCTCCTCAGCTCCACCGTGACCGCCTTTCCATGCCGGATCCATATCCCATGCCATCAACCACCAGTTCAGCATGACTACAAGAGCACCTTTCTTTTCAAACTCCAAACCAATACGCTCAATCGTCTTGATGTTGCCGCCGTGACCATTTAAAATCAAGATTTTTCTTGCTCCATGGTCATATAAATTTTCTACTACTTTGTACAAAAACTGATACAACACTTCTGTCCCAATATTGATCGTTCCCGGAAATGGAGCTAAGGATTCACATGCGCCATATGGAATGGTAGGGGCAATCAGAATATCACTTTTTTGTTCCAACAATTCCACGATTTTATTTGGAATCAATGTGTCGGTTCCAAGCGGCATATGACGTCCATGACACTCGGTACTTCCGATTGGAATCAGCACCATGTCACTTTCTTTAAAATATTTCTCAGCTCTTGGCCAAGTAATGTTCTCTAATCTCATGCCTGTCTATCCTTCCTTTTCTGTTACTTTAATACTTTTACCTGATCCAGCTTGTGGTATCCGATCGGATCCATCACAAAGTTTTCTACCTTGTTGCTGGAACCTGCTGTGATATTGTTGTAGTAAATTGGTGCATTGTTGTTGATCTCTTTCAGCTTCACTGAGAGTTTTCCATAAGCATCCATTCTGACAGCTTCATCTGTGCTTGTACGTCCGATTTCAACCAGTTCATCTACCTCTGGATCAGCCAAGAAAGTACGGTTTCCTGCAGGTCCCTGCTGGCTGGAGTGCTCCAGTGAATAGTAGGTGTAATCTGCATCTCTTGTAGAAGTTACCCATCCAAAGTAGCCCATATCATGCTCACCGTTTGAAGTAGCCTGAATAAAGCTTCCGAATTCCATCACTTCAACGCTGCAGTTGATTCCGATATCCATCAGCATTGCCTGGATTGCCTGGCAAGCTTCAATACGTGTCTGGTTATCATTTACCCAGATGCTGGTGTCAAAACCGCTAGCGTATCCAGCCTCAGCAAGCAGTTCTCTTGCCTTTTCTGGATTGTACTCATAAGCTCCTGGGCTTACATATCCATATACTGCCGGAGCGATGATTGCATCTGCTGCCTGACCTGCACCACATGCGATGGTCTCAATCAACAGTTCACGGTCGATTGCGAGGTTGATTGCCTCTCTGACTTCTGGAATGTTAAATGGCTCTTTGTTCATGTTCATAGAGATATAGTAGCATGTCAAAGATGGAGCATCATACAGTGTCAGATCTGGATTTTCCTCAATTTTGGAGATATCGTTCGGCAGGATATCGTAAGCAAGATCAATTTCTCCTGTCTCAAGAGCGATGGTTCTCTGTGCTGCCTCTGGGATGACTTTCATAACCAGGTTCTTTGTTGCAGCTTCTCCAGCATAGTAGTCTTCAAATGCTTCCAGTTTCACAGAGTCGCCCTGTTTCCACTCTACAAATTTGTATGGACCAGATCCGATTGGATGCTGACGGAATCCTTCCTCGTCTGCTTCTACAACTGCTTTTGGAACAATTGCGGTAAATGGTACGGATAAGTTACGAAGAGCCGGAGCATATGGAGCTTTCAGGTTTACAATTACTGTATAGTCATCTACTACTTCTACGCTGTCAACAAAATCGATAACGTAAGATACTGCTGCAGAATTGATTGCTCTCTCAATGGAGAATTTTACATCCTCTGCCGTCAGATCAGAGCCATCATGGAATTTGATTCCCTGTCTAATCTTGAAAGTGTAAGAAGTGTCAGAAGTCTGCTCCCATGACTCAGCGATCTGTGGCTCTACCTCATTTGTTACCGGGTTTACTACAGTCAGAGTATCAAAAATCTGATCAGTTACTTCTACTGCTGGAGTCTCTTTTCCCTGATGTGGGTCCATTGATGTAACATCTGCTCCCTGTCCCCAGATCAGAGTGTCTTTGTATTCCCCTTCTGCGACGGTTTCCACATCATTTCCTACTACAGTTGCCTCTGCTGCAAACACGTTCATAGAGCAGATCATCGCTGCTGTCATAGACAGTGCAATCCCTTTTTTTACTACATTTTTCATTTCTTTTCCTCCTTTAAAATGATTTATGTAAGCCGCATGCAAGGCGGACAGATATCATCGCCTTGCCTTTCCCTCAAAACACTTTGTGTTCTTTTGCGGTTTCCATCTTACTTTTTCTCTGCCAAGATACATGACACGAAATGTCCTGGCTCAATCTCGCGCAGAATCAAATCTTCGCCAACGCACTTTTCTGTCGCGTACGGGCATCTCTTTGCGAAACGGCATCCCTTTGGCGGATCGATCGGCGAAGTGATCTCACCTTCCATCGGAATTCGCTCGATCGGATAATCTGGATCCGGAATCGGAATCGCAGATAGCAATGCTTTCGTGTACGGATGACACGGATTCTGGAATAGCAGATCAGCAGGTGCTTTCTCCACCATCTGTCCCAGATACATTACCAGGATGTCATTTGAAAAATGCTTTACAACTGACAAATCATGTGTGATAAACAGATACGTCAATCCCAATTCATCCTGCAGATCCTGCATCAGGTTGAGAATCTGCGCCTGAATGGACACATCCAGAGCCGATACCGGCTCATCACAGACGATAAACTTTGGCTTGAGCGCAAGTGCTCTGGCAATTCCGATACGCTGTCTTCTTCCGCCGTCAAGCTCATGCGGGTAAGAATTGACGAGACGTTTAGCAAGTCCTACCAGTTCCATCAACTCATTGACACGTTTCTGCAGCGCCTCCTTGTCTTTTTTGCTGTATAATTTCTGCACAAGCAAAGGCTCTGCGATCGCCTCGCTGACTGTCATTCTCGGATTTAAGGAAGCAAATGGATCCTGAAAGATAATCTGCATATCTTTTCTCAGTGCCTTCATCTGCTGTTTGTTGTATTCAAAAATATTCTGCCCCTGAAAAAATACTTTTCCATCTGTTCTCTCATGAAGTCTCAAGATGGTACGTCCCATCGTTGATTTTCCACATCCGGATTCTCCTACGACTCCCAGGGTCTCCCCCTCTTTGATGCTGAAGTTGATACCATCCACCGCATGAAGCACACCACCCGGGGTGTAAAAGTATTTCTTCAGATTTTCTACCCGAAGGATTTCTTTTTTCTCTCCCATGCTTTCCTCCTATTTCTGTTCCAGACAGACGCAGCGTGCAATGTGTTCTCCACCAAGGTGAACGAACTCTGGAACCTTTTCTTTGCATTTCGGTGTTGCAAACTTGCAGCGTTCTTCGAATTTACATCCCGCTGACAACTTTGTCGGATCTGGCATCAATCCATCGATCGCCTGAAGGCGTTTCACATGTGTTACCAGATTCGGAATCGATGCGAGCAATCCCTTTGTATAAGGGTGTGATGGATTTTTGTATACCTCTCGGATCGTCCCGTATTCTACAAGCTCTCCTGCATAAATAATTCCCACATAATCACAATTCTGTGCCACAACACCCAGATCATGTGTGATCAAAAGCATCGATGTATTGTCTCTGTTTTTCAGATTTCGGATCAGCTCCAGAATCTGTGCCTGAATCGTCACGTCAAGTGCTGTCGTCGGCTCATCTGCGATCAGCAGCTTCGGCTGACAGGCAAGAGCGATCGCGATGATAACTCTCTGTTTCATACCTCCTGAAAACTGATGTGGGTAGTCTGAGAAACGTTCCTTCACGATTCCTACTAACTCGAGCATCTTCTCTGCCTTTTCCTGTGCCTCTTTTTTGCTGATATCATTGTGACGCAGAATAACCTCCATGATCTGAGCTCCAACAGTCATAACTGGATTGAGAGAAGTCATCGGATCCTGAAAAATCATGGAAATATGCTCTCCTCTGATCTTCTGCATCTCCTCCTCGCTCAGCTTCAACAAATCTCTCCCATCATAAAAGATTTCGCCGCCTGCAATCTTTCCTGGCGGGTTTGGAATCAGACGCATGATACCTTTGGCAAGCGTCGTCTTGCCGGCTCCAGTCTCGCCTACCAAACCGAGTGTCTTTCCCTCTTCAATTTGAAGGCTGACACCATTTAATGCCTTTACAATGCCGTCATCTGTCTCATATCGGATGACCAAATCTTTGATCTCTAATAAAACTTTCTTTTCTTCTGACATATGTTCCTCCTTGCAGCTATCGCGCATCCTAGTTTTTCAGTTTCGGATCAAGTGCATCTCGCAGACCGTCACCGATTACGTTCAGTGCAAGAATCGTCAGCATAATGCCAAGTCCCGGGATGACTGTGATATGCCAGGAATCACGAATATAACTTCTTGCATTTGAGAGCATCGCACCCCATTCCGGTATCGGAGGCTGAATACCAAGTCCCAGGAAGGAAAGTCCTGCGATAGAAAGAATCGCACCTGCCACTCCGAGCGTCGCCTGCACAATGATTGGCGCCATAGAGTTCGGAATGATATACTTAAAGATAATACGGAAATCGCTCGCACCGACTGCCTTTCCCGCCTCAACAAATTCCTGATCTTTTAACGTCAAGATCGGTGCTCTCACCGTGCGGGCAAAAGTTGGAATATAGGAAATTGCGATCGCGATCAGCAGATTCACGATGCTGCTTCCGAGAGCTGCCACGATTGCGATTGCCAGCAACATAGAAGGAATCGCAAGCAAAATATCCATGATACGCATAATCACGTTGTCCACTTTTCCGCCATAGTATCCAGCAATCGCTCCCAAAGTTCCCCCGACAATACAGGACAGTGCGATTGCAATCGTTCCCATAAAGAGAGAATAGCGAATCGCCCAGATCATACGATACAGCATGTCGCGCCCGAACTCATCGAGTCCAAACGGATGTGCCAGACTTGGCGGCTGCAATCTCCCTCTCAGATCCTGCTTGATTACATGTGCATTGTAGAACGATTTATTTGTCACGATATCAATCACGATTGTCGCCACAGCCAGAATAACCAGAAGTAACATAAAAGCTAATCCTGCCATGGCAAGCTTATTCTTTTTAAATCTTCTCCATGTCTCCTGCCATAGTGTTCGCTGTTTTCCCACATTGGCGGCCATTTCTTCTGATTTCACCTTTCTCATAAGTACCTCCCGCTATTTCTTATACTGTGATTTGATACGCGGATCTATGAATGCATAGATTAAATCCACAATCAGATTGACCACCGTAAACATAATTGCCAAAAAGATTACTGATCCGAGCACCATTGGGATATCTTTTGATTTGATCGAATCTACCATCAAACGTCCCAGCCCCGGCCAGGAAAATACTGTCTCTGTCAACATCGCACCACCGAGCAGTGTACCAAACTGAAGTCCTACTGCAGTGACGATCGGGATCATTGCGTTTCTCAGCATATGGCGATAGGTGATGGTCTTCTCTGACACACCTTTTGCTCTCGCCGTGCTGATATAATCCTGACGGATAACCTCCAGCATCGAAGAACGTGTCATACGAGTAATCATAGCCGCCGAACCTGTTCCCAGTGTCAATGCCGGCAAAACCAAACTTTTCAAAAGAGCGATTCCTCCCTCTCCCATACCCTGAGAAGGCAGCCATCCTAACTTTAATGCAAAGATGATAACCATCAAAAGTCCAAACCAGAAGTTCGGCATTGCCACACCAATCAATGCAAGAATCATCGAACAATTGTCAATCGCTGTATATTGTTTTTTTGCCGAGATAATACCTGTCGGAATACCGATCAAAAGAGCGACCAAGATACCCGCGACAGCCAAAATTGCTGTATTCGGGAAACGATCTATCACCTGATCCCATACACTCAGATTATTCTTATAAGAAACACCCAAGTCTCCGTGCAGCATATCCCAGATATACTTCACATATCTGACGAGCAATGGATCATTCAAGCCCAGCTCCTCTCTTTTCATTTCTAACGCTTCTGCCGATGCCTGATCGCCCAAAATCATCGCCGCCGGATCACCGGGGGACAGATTCAGGATAAAAAATACGATAAAGGTTACACCGAGCAATACAGGAATCAGCATCAAAAGTCTTTTTGCCACATACTTATACATTTTATCCTCTCCTTGTCTATTTTTTTGTTTTTCGCTTCCCTTTTTTATTTTGGAGTCGATTTAAAGCTGTATTGCTTCACTAGAATATAGCATGTTTTGCCACTATAGTCAACTTTTTTTTGCGATTGTTAACAATTTCTTGTATTTTGTCCATCTATGTGATATAATTTATTTAGTGTTGTTTAAAATTTTAGTGATTTTTACCAAGGAGGTTTTTTCATGAAAAAAATAGGCGGTTATTTTCCCTATGAGACTCTTTTAGAGAAAAAGAATGAATTTTTAGAGGGACTTTGCCCGGAAAATGGCGATCTGCGCTATTTGATGTCGGGCAGATGTGCGATTTATTATGCATTAAAAGATTATAAATATACAGACAGGCGCTGTGTCGCATACGTTCCCATCTACACTTGCGAGACTGTGCTTGCCCCGTTCCACAAAGCTGGCTACACACTTCTGTTTTACGATTTCGACGAAAACATGAATCCTGTCTTTGATCCAGCTGTTCTTGATCAGATTTCTATCATTTCCATCTGCGGCTATTACGGTTTCTCCACTTACAATCGAGAATTTGTCGCAGAATGTTCCAGACGCGGAATCTGTATCATAGAAGACACGACTCATTCCATCTTTTCCTCTGATGGAATCGATCCCCACTGCGACTATGTGGTCGGAAGTCTGCGCAAATGGATCGGTGTCGCTGCAGGCGGATTTGCAATCAAGACAAAAGGAAAATTCCTGTCTGACCCACAGACTCCCCATGAAGAGCATCTCGCCATCCGTAAACAGTGTCTTGATCTAAAAAATCATCTTGAAGACCGCTCTGATGAAGAGTTAGAGCAGATTTTTCAGAAAGGAGATACCCTGTTTTGGGATGCTGAGATGATGCTGCGCCAGATTTTTGACTCCTTTGGAAGCGATCCGGAATCCGTCTTTCTCATCCAGCACTATCCGGTAGAAACTCTCAAGGCAAAAAGACGCGATAATTACCAGTATCTTCTCGACCGTGTTCTTCCTTCTGACAAGTTTCGCATCGTCTTTCCTACTCTGCCGGAGGGTACTGTCCCAAGTCATTTCACCTTGTTTGCATCTGATCGCGACACACTGCGCGCAACCCTTTTAGAGCATGAAATCGGTTCTACAACATACTGGCCGGTCGGTCCTCTTGTCAACCTTGAAAATCATCCAAATGCGCAGTATATCTATGACCACGTTCTCTCTATTCCATGTGATCAGAGATACGGTGAAAAAGATATGCAAAAAATTTGTGACACGTTAAACTCTCTGCAATAATCGATCTTTCTCTGCCTGGTATGTTGCTTTGAGCATTTCTCTCTGAAACGGAAAGGCTGTCAAAAAAGATCAGAAATGTGAATCGTTTCTTGTCATCATCTCTTCTTTTTGTGGCAGCCTTTCCATGAAAGGTTTTCCCTATCCTATTTTAATTTTACGGCAGCTTTTGATTCTATCTGAGGTCACGCAGTTTCTATCACTCCAGATACTTGATTCCTCGATTCATCTGCTCTTTTCTTTTTTCCCACCGGCAAATGCGCTCTCCGGTCGCGCAGTAATGATTATTCACAATTTTGATCGACTCTTCCAAGTTTCCCTTCTCCAAAATTTTAAGCATCTCCAAATGATACTCCCACGTCTCTCTTCTGCTGTATGGCTTCTCAAACTTTCTTCTCACCGCTTCATCCTGAAACTCATAGCTCTGTCTCACCTTCAAAAACATTGCTCCATTGAGAGGACTCATCGTCTTCCAGAGGCGATACAACCGTTCCATTTTGCTCGATTTCAAAATTTCTGAATGAAAACGTTCATCGCAGTCCAGAAGCCGTTCAAAGGACTGATCCAGATTTCCCGCCTCTTTCATCTCGTCGATAATGTTTTTCATCAAGAAAATGCTGCTGTCCGGCAATTTTCCGCCGCACTTTTTCAGTGCCTCTGTCTCCAGCATTCCCCTCAGGTAGAAAATCTCGTAGGCATCTTCTCCAGACAGCCGTGTCACTGTACATCCCTTGTTTGGTTTTGCGGTCACAAGTCCCTCATACTCTAACACCAAAAGCGCATCCCGGACAGGTCCTCTGCTCATCCCCAATTCCTTTGCAATATCCGCCTCAATCAAACGTTCTCCCGCTTGCAATTCTCCATCAAAAATTTTTCTTCTCAAAAATGCAGCTACTTCCTCTGCTCTGCTTCTTTTTTTTGAACTCTTCATTAAACTTCCTACTTTCCGATTCTCTTTTGTTTTGCCCGTTTTCAGAAACATCTTTCATGCTGATTGGAAAACTAGACAGACTTCTGTTCGCTGCCTTTTGCGCTGTTTTATAAAAAAAAATTCCGGATCATTGCATGCGCAAAAACCCGGAAATAAGCACGAGACGGGATTCGAACCCGCGACCCTCGCCTTGGCAAGGCGATACTCCACCACTGAGCCACTCGTGCAAACTATTGTATTTCAATTTCTTTCCTCTGAACAATAGTTATTATACGATACTTTTTATCTTCTGTCAACAGTTATTTTCAAAATTGTCCTAAAAATTTATTCATTTTATTGTTTTATCAGGATACTAATCACATATTGATTGTTTGGAATTGTCTTGTGGGTGATATTATTTAATTTAATCAAATCAAGATCCACCCAAATCTCCTCCGCGGCAATACTGATGTTGGCAAGCATCACTCCAAAATTAAACTCGTTGTATTTTCCATGATTTTTCTTTGAGGATGGAGCCTTTTTTGAAAAAACATGAATTCGGTTTTCATAGACCACGAAGCGCCACGGCTGGCTATTGAAGCTCGACGGTGCAAGGCGCGCAGCCTCTAAAATCTCTTTCACCCAAGTCTTCGGCGTCTCCTTAAAGACGCACAGTTCCTCCAGACTCAGTCTTTTCGCCTCATAGTCATGGCGGATTGCCTCCCCTTTCGGCATCCCAAACGCCATGCCAATCACAAAGTGTAACTCGTTTTCCTCTGTCTGTTTTGGAGATTTTGCCATGCCCAGGAAACAGCTTCCGATTCCTTTTGACGTCATATACAGCGAAATCTGCTCCATGATATATCCGGCATTCAAGTCATACTTTTCTTTCTCCTCCGAGTAAATAACGAGATAATATGGCGCACTCGGCACAAGCATTCCCTTTAACTTTTCTTTTTTATTTATATTATCTAAAATTTCTACTTTTGTTTTTATCTCTGGAAATAGAGAGTCAATCTGAGCAATGAAATTTTTTAATTTTTCTATTACTTCCTGATTTATCGTCTCCATCTTAAAATGGCGAACTGACTTTCTAACGTAAATGGACTCATACAAATTCATCTTGATCACCTTTTAATCGTTTTGTAACACAATTGTAACATACTAATTCTGATATTTCCAGTGGAAAAGCAAAAATTTTTATCATGTCAAAAATTCAATGACGATCCCTGCTGCCACGCCGATTGCATAGAGAAGGCACAATACCTTAAGACATTCTTTCTTATCCTCATTGACACGAAACAGGACAAGAAGCCCAAGCCCTGCTCCCACGAGCACGCCTGACATCATGGCGCCAAAACTGATCATTCCTTCCAGATACAGCTGTGTGATCACAACTGATGCGGCACAGTTTGGGATCAGTCCCACAAGACCTGCAATGAGTTCTCCCCATACCGGTCGATTCATCATAAAGTGTGAAATCTGTTCTTCTCCAATCCAGGCAATCACACCATTTAAGATGAGCGAAATCAAAAATAGAAACACAAGGATCTGAAGCGTATGCTCCAGAGCACTCATGAAAATCCCATTTTTGCAGCAATGCTCATGGTGGCTCTCTCTCTCGTCTAATTTCGCATTACCTTGTTTTGCCTTCTTTTTTCCTAAAGAGAAATCGATGAGAATACCCGCCACCACGCCAATCAACATCTTTAAGAGCAAAATCCTGACCAAATCCAAAACAGGAACTTTCTCTGAGATCATCACCGGCAGCATCTCATCCGATGTCGACAGATAGATTGCAATCAAGGTACCCATAGAAATGACTTTTCCGGCATAAAGTCCAGAGGCAGCCGCTGAAAATCCACACTGTGGAAAAATTCCAAGGATTCCTCCGATCACCGGTCCCATTCTCCCGGCATGTCTTACCATCTGTCTCGCTTTTTCACCGGTCTTATGTTCCATATATTCCATCAATAGATACGTCAAAAATAAAAACGGAATCAGTTTTACTGTATCTACTGCTGTATCCAGCAGTATCTCCCACATAGCTTTCCCTCCATTTTCTGCCTATATTTTGGCGGATCTTCTGCGTCCGCCCTCAGTTTCTGTAAGCTCGATATTTGCGAAATTCCTCATCATGGATCGCAGTCTCCAAATCTTTCTCCGATACTTTCCACTCTTTCTTAGCGCTGAACTGTTGCCTTGTCAAAGCATTATTCCACACTCTTTCGTATAAGTTTCTCACCATGCGCACATTTCCAAATTTTTTATCCTGATAAATTTTATCCGGGATACCCATAAAAAATGACCTTGCTTTTTCTTCAAAACGCTTACCATACTCAAAATCTTTCTGAACCATTTTCATAAAGATGGAAAATAATTCTTCACGCGCATAATTTGGGAAATGGACTGTGTGCGGAATCCGATCTCGAAGCCCCGGATTGGCCTCCAGCATTTTTTCAATCTCCTCCGAATACCCCGCAAAAATCACCACCAGGTTATCGCGATGATTCTCCATCTCCGTCATCAACGTCAGCAATGCTTCTTTGCCGTAGTCGCCATGCTCTCCTTCTCCCTGGTACAGCGCGTATGCCTCATCGATAAACAGCACAGATCCATATGCATCTCGGCAGACTGCCATCGTTTTTGGAGCAGTCTCCCCGATATACCGCCCGCAAAGCTCACGCCCAGAAATCTCAATAAAGCTTCCTTTATTTAAAATTCCTTTTTCATAAAAAATTTTCCCCACGATACGCGCAATACTCGTCTTTCCCGTTCCAGGATTTCCGAGAAACTTCATGTGCATACACGGATACTCCAATTCCTTACCATGCTCCTTGCAGTATTTCCAATTTTCAGCCAGTGCAATAATCTCTCGCACTTTCCGTTTCACCTCGTACAGACCATCCAACTCATCGAGCATCTCCTCGCCCGTCTTTTCAAACTGCCCAATGCGGTCAGGGAGAATTTCTATGATATCTGCACTCTGAATCACTTTATTATCCGCATTTGTCAAAAAACAATTCTTTGCCTTTGTGTAGATGACCTCATTCATAATTTTCTGAATCGTGTTGAATCCATAAAAATATCCGTCTTTCTTCTCCTCATTAATCTTCTCATCGATGACAGGCCAACTGTCCTGCGCCATCTCAAACCCATACTGCTTTACCTGTTCATCCAGATATTTTTTGTAATCCTCCTGAGAGAATGGGACAATCGAAATCTGCCTGATCACCATCAGATCCATCAGTCCTTTTCTCACACGCTCCAGGATATTCCTCTCCAAAAAGGGGACGCGAAAGACAAAAATATAATCTTCCTGCCACTGGTTCATCTGCCGCAAAAGCCGCTTGAATCGCAGCTCTGTCACATTTGCAATCCAGTCTGAAATGTCAATGGAGATAATTCCCTTCTTGCTCTCCTTGATCGCCTCCGCGCACGCATTGAGGGGAGCCGTGTCGAGAATGGAGGACGGCGCCTCCAGCTTCAGCTCCGTCACCCCCATTCCCTTCTCAAACAACCCCAGTGCCTCCAAAAGCCGCCACAACAGACGCAGATATGTGCTGAGTCCACATCCGTCATTGACCGCAAACAGATAATTCTGCGCAAAATAAATCTTCATCAGGTTCATTTTCTTGATGCGGTCGGCGATTCCCACCAGCTCCTGCGTCAGCTCTTTAAACTCCACTGCTCCACTTAAATGGTCAATCTCTTTTTGAATCTCATTGAGCGGCTCATATTTTCCGATCACGATGCGCACATCATTCTTCTCTGCTTCCATCTGTGCGATGGTATCTTCCACAATATGACGGATCTCTTTTTCTTTTTTTTCTGTCTCCAGCAAAATTTTGCAGACCTTCTGATCGATCTCCAGTTTCTGGATCTCCCCAAGTTCATCGAGTTTCTCCCGTATCTCTGTGTGCGGAAGAATCCCCTCTTTTTTCGCGCGCTCCAAAAATTTTTGCCGAAATGAAATTTCTACTCTTATTAACATGTTCTCCCCTCATTCTTCTGTTCTTTCCTGCCACTATCGATATTTTACCTGATCCCAGACTGCCTTTTTTTCTTCATATTTTTCATTCATCCAGGCAACCGCCTGATCAATCCCCTCCGTTGAAAAAGAAAAGCGTGCCATTTCCTTTTCTTCCTCTGTCTGGTCATATGCCTTTGGTCCCTTCCAGATTTCTGCCAAAATCTCATTTTTCTCTTCTGTGCTGACCTTGCTGAGACGGTAGCGCATCCCACAGTAGCTTCCCTTAAAATCTGATTTTTTTAAAAATGGAATAGAAATCCATCCTTTTAAACTAATCATTCTGCTCTGTTCCTCTTTCCTCAGACACAAATTCTGCTATCTGATCAATGACTTCCTGAGATACATGCTGTAGTTTCTCATAATCGGATGGACCGTTCTCTTTTTTTCCTTCCATAAATAAATGTGTCAGCCCTGGGAAAGAGACAAATTTGGCATTCTCTTTCTCTGCAAAAATCTTCTGCCACGATGTGAATTCCTCCATCGTCACCTGATAGTCCTCTTCACCCTGCAAAATTAGACATGGCTCTTCGATCTTCACAGCTTCCTGCGCGATATCATATGTCTCCAAATCTCTCCAATAGGTCACATATGCACCCATGATCACTTCCTCATCCCCATACTGGTCAAGATGGTGCAGTTTTTCCAACTCTGCGTCGATCCATTCTTTCTGCTGCTTTATGGCATCCGACGGACTTGCTTCCAGACCAAAAAGGAAATCATACTGTTCCTCCATCAGTTGTGCCATACCCTTTACCGGAGCAGCAAGAAAAAGATAGCCTGCTGCCTGACCTTCCTGAAGTTGATCATCAATTTGGGGGATCAGATAACCTCCGAGACTGTGCCCTGCGACAAAAATCTGATCCTTGTCAATCACATCGACGCTCCCGATCTGTTGCACCGCACACACTGCATCGTTCACTGTCTCTTCCTGAACCGTCAACGTCTTGTCAGAGGCAAGTTCCTTCTGATAGACATAAGTTCTTTTGTCATAGCGATAGGAGGCGATGCCTTTCTGTGCCAACCCCTCTGCAATATCCTGAAACGGTTTATTGCCCAAAAGTGTCTCGTCCCGATCATTTGGACCGGAACCATGAACTAAGATCACCAGAGGGAACGGTCCATCCCCTTCTGGAAGTGTCAGCGTACCTGGAAGCTCCATACCATCCCCGATGGAAAGAGAGATCTCCTGCTCTGTGAAGTTCGCTTCCTTCTCTGTCTCCGGTTCTGCCTCCTGATACTGTGCCGTCAAAACTCCAGCGATCTTTCCGTCAAGAAACGAAATTTGAAGGTTGATACTCTGTACCTCAAACTGACATGGCACACAGACAGTCAAGTATCCATATTGCTCGATCACAAACGGAGTCTTTGTCTCTTTCATTTCTCCCAGCAGCCTCATCAGACTCTGGTAGCTCTTTTCCAGACTTCCATCTTTGACAAGCGCATCCATCTCTTCCGTGTAAGAAAACTGTGTCATCAATTCTTCATACGCCTGCTCCCCCAAAAGCTCCACGTATCTTTTTGCCGTTGCTTCCTCAGACTGCTCTTCCTGTTGCTGCTGTGGTGCACTTTCACTGGCATATCCTGTCGCTGTCACTGCAAAAGCGGCAAGAATCGCCGCACTGACCAAAATGTTCCTTTTCTGTTTTTTCATTTTTATACCCCCTGTCCCTTTTATCCCTGAAATGGCTTTGTAAAAAATCCAGACGATGAGATCGGTTCCCCTCCCTCATATAAATGTCTTGTGTCACCGAGTACCTGACATCGGAAATATGCCTCCCCCGGATTGAGCTCCTCTGAGGCGAGAACTGTCACTGAGGTAGGAGCCACAAAAAATCCATGCCACAGCACAGGTGCCGCCGCTCCAATCAGATGCCCTATGATTGCCAGCATCACGCCGAGATGGCAGAAAAACACAATCGTTTTGTCCTGGTCATCCTCCTCTGGATGTGTCCGCACATAATATGCGTCTTTTCGCTCATACCCATACTTGAGCAACAGTCCATCGATCCCCTCACAGATTGTCTGATATGCCTCCCGGACAGGGGCTGTCTTCATCAGATCTGCCTCCGTCCACAGATCCTTGTCGTAGTATGCCTCCTCTTTTGTCCAGTAGGATGGTTTCAGATCCCACGGCACTTTCATGCGCCCTAAATCTTCCCGGAACACTTTCGCTGGGAACTCCTGAAGCCAGTCGTAAACCGTCGCCTCTCTCCCTAATTTTTCCAGAGAACATGATGCCGTCGCCTTTGCTCTGCCAAGCGGAGAGCAGTAGATATCCTCAATCTCCCACTTTCTCACGCGTTCTGCCAAAAGTTTTGCCTCTCTCCATCCTTTTTCTGTCAGGGAATCCTTCACATAATCTGGATCTCCATGACGTATGAAAATCATTCTCATCGCACTGCCTCCTCTATACCCATTTTTTGTACTCCGCACACATGAAGTGGGGAAACGCTGATTTTGTGTTAAATTCTTTCAAATTTTACCTTCTGATACAATTTTACCACTGTCATCTGATCAGCAAGATTTGTCCCTTCTGTTGTCATCGCTGCTGATGAGACAGCCATCGCCAAGCGTATTCCCGCCTCAAAGCTGATTCCTTCCTCCCAGCCGCTCGCGAGTGCCCCCACCATTCCATCCCATGCACCGACTGCTGAGACAATCGGCACTTTCAATCCAGGACATCTCACGCAAAAATCGGGTGTCAAAAAGATTGCTCCCTTTCCTTCCTGTGTGATCGCGACGAAACCGATCCCTGCTTCCACCAGCCTTGCGCCGAGAACAGCTGCTCTCTTTTCATCCCGAATTTCCTCCTCAAACAGATCTCCCAGCTCTTTTTGGCTGATTCTCAAAAAATCCGGTCTTGCCTCCAGTCCCCAGTCCAGCAAATCCTGCTCGGTATCCAAAAAAACTTTCGCCCCTTTCTCATGTACCATCTCAATCGTCCGGGCGTAAAAATCAAGTGGAACGCCCTCCGGCACACTGCCAGAAAATACAAAGAGCGTCTCCTCATCTGCATACTGATCCAGCTTCAAAAACAGCTGTGCCAGTTCTTTGTGCGTCACGCGCGGTCCCGTCTCATTGAGTTCTGTCACACTTCCATCACTCTCAGTCACTTTGATGTTGATGCGAGTGTTGCCCTCGATCGTCACAAAATCTGTCTCGATTCCCTGATCATGCATCATCTTCTCAATCATTTTTCCGCCTTTGCCCCCGATCAAACCAGTGGCAATGCTTTTCAGTCCCAGAGCCTTGATCGTCTTAGAAACATTGATCCCTTTTCCGCCAGCCTCTGTCTTTTTCCCTAAAATCCGATTTAATCCACCTTTTTCTAAATGATCCAGCAAAACGGTTCGATCCACCGCCGGATTCATCGTCACTGTCACGATCATATGTTCCTCCTCTATCTATCAAGATGGTTTTGTCCTCATTGTACTACTTCCACGCAGCGATTCTGCAACGCTTTTGCTGTCTCTCTATAGTCTACCACACAGATTTCATTTTCTCAATACTGTTGCGCAGCCATCAAAGACCGGTGACTGCAAAGAAAAAGACTGCCGCAAAATCATTCGCTGGCTTGAAATCTGCCATAAACCAGTCAAACTTTCCTTTTGCAACAATCCCTCTCCGTCTATAACCCTATCAACTGCACTATAAAAACTGCCGCACTTGCTCCGAGCGCAACAGTCAGCAAACTCTTTCCAAAATATGCAAGCCCGACTGCCACGGCACACCCGATCGCCGCGCTCGCAGTACTCCCTGTGCTGCCCAAAATTCCAGGAAATGTCATCGCAGCAAGAACTGCATACGGCACATAGTTCAAAAAGGACTTGACAAATGGATTTTCTATCTTTTTTCGGAAAATTGCCATCGGAAGCATGCGAATCAGATAGGTTGTGACTGCCATGATTGCAATGCTCCCTAAAATCTTTCCTGTACTCATACGCTTTCTTCCTCCTTATCCTCTTCCTTGACAGGAAACAGCCATGCGGCAATCGCACTGACAGCCAGTGTGATCACAATAATCCCCCATCCCCCCGTCAGGAAGGAAAAGCTCGGAACATATGTAAAGATGCAGCTCATCAAGATTGCAAGCGCCACAGTAAATAAAACCGCCTTGCTCTTTCGCGCCGGTGGAATAATGATTGCGATAAACATTCCATACAGGGCGATTCCCAAAGCATTTGTGAGACTCTGAGGCATCAGAGACGTGATCGCTCCTCCGCACAATGTCCCCAACGTCCATCCAAGTACTGGCGTACAGATCAGTCCCGCCATATAACATGCATTCAGAGCTTTCGGATACTGCATTCCCACTGCAAAAATCTCGTCCGTGATACCAAACGATACTGCCAGACGCTGCTTCATGGTCATCTTTTCCTCCACCTTCTGAGAGATAGACAGCGACATCAGAAAATAGCGAATATTAATAATAAAAGTCGTCATCATCAGTTCCACCGCACTGCCGCCCGAGAGGATCAGATTCAAACCTGCAAACTGTCCTGCGCTCGTCAGATTCGTCAGAGAAATCAAGACTGCCGCCCATAGCGGAAGTCCCTGGATCACTGCCATCATTCCAAATGCAAAAGAGACAGAAAAATATCCCAGGCAAATCGGGATTCCATGGCGGATTCCCTGTAAAAATTCTTCTTTTTTCATACCCAACCGTTCTTTCTCATCTATGCCAGATTTCTTTTTATTTTTTGATTCTCTGATTCAGAGAATATGGTGTAATCTGGTAGACATAGTAATTGAGCCAGTTCGTGTAGAGATTATTCGCATGTGCTCTCCACATCAGCAGCGGTCGAGTCTGTGGATCATCCTGCGGGTAATAATTCTTCGGCACATCAATCGGAAGTCCCTTGCCCAAGTCTCTCTTATACTCTCCGTCAAGTGTCACGCGGTCATACTCCGGATGACCCATGACAAAAATCTGGCGCCCATCCTTTGTCATGGCGAGAAAAACACCTGCTTCCTCTGACTCTGCCAAGATAATCAGATCTTCACATGCCGCAATCGCATCCCTCGGCGTCTCTGTGTGTCTTGAATGCGGAGCCAGAAATATGTCATCAAATCCGCGTACAAGCGGATATTTTCGATTTTCCACTTTATGCCAGAACAATCCAAACATCTTCTTGTCCAGAGGTCTTTTCTGTATGCCGAAATGATAATACAGTCCTGCCTGTGCAGCCCAGCAAAGATGCATGGTGGACGTGACATTCGTCTTGCTCCATTCCATGATGTCTTTGAGTTCTTCCCAGTAATCAACCTCCTCAAACGGCATCTGCTCGACAGGAGCGCCCGTGATAATCAAACCGTCATATTCCTGATCCTTAATCTCATCGAAAGTGACGTAAAATTTGTTCAGATGGCTGGTCGATGTATTTTTCGACTCATGCGAGCAGACATGTAAGAATGTCACATCAACCTGAAGCGGTGTGTTAGAAAGTGAACGCAGCAGCTGAAGCTCTGTCTCTTCCTTGAGTGGCATCAAGTTTAAAATCACAATCTGAATCGCACGGATATCCTGATGCATGGCCCTTGTCTCATCCATCACAAAAATATTTTCTCTCTCCAGAATCTCTCGCGCCGGGAGATCTGCTTGTATCTTAATTGGCATTTCAAAAAACCTCTTTTCTCTCATTCGCTGTATCGATGCGCATTCACTTTCTGTTGCACTTCAGAAATTGTTCATACGCAAGTATCGATATTATATCATAATTACTTAACATATGGAAAGCATAAATTGCAGTCACATTTGTCTCGATGATACATACATCACATCAGGGGAGCAAACAGACGGAGCACTCGCCCTGTAATGACATTTTTGATACCCTCTCTTCTGACATCTCCAGGCATCACTTTCTGGCATTTTGTTAATGTTTCCTGAAAATCCTTCTCAATATTCGGGATTTCTTTGTTTCGGTACAGCATCGCTGCACATTCAAAATGCAGATATAAACTTCGGTAATCCAGATTGATCGTTCCCACAACCGCTTTACAGTCATCAGAGACAAATACTTTTGCATGGACAAAACCTGGCGTATACTCGTAAATCTGGACACCTGCCTCCAACAGCTCCTCATAATATGTCTTTGCAAGAATGAACGCATATTTCTTGTCAGGAATATGAGGCATGATAATGATCACCTCGACGCCGCGCTT
Organism: Robinsoniella sp.; assembly: GCA_022788205.1. Taxonomy (GTDB): domain Bacteria; phylum Bacillota; class Clostridia; order Lachnospirales; family Lachnospiraceae; genus JAGZHZ01. Next base: position 49,222 of record JALEVQ010000118.1, read on the forward strand.
TGCCGCATAAGTGAGAGCATGGAGCATCTCATAGTCAAGAATCAGATATGGTGTCATGATATGGACATAGCGCTGTGCGTTGAACAAAATGTCGATGTACACCTGCTCTCCCAAAATCTCCTCATCCAGCGGCATATCGCTGTAAGGGATCACATAGCCATCTCCCTTTTCAGGTGTGCGTTGAATCGGAATATTGATATATTTTGCAAAATTTTCCTGCACAATCCGCTTATCGGTATTCCACATTTTCAGAAACATCAGTGTAAAACTGCGCACCGCCTCACCTTGCAGCATGATTGCAGTGTCTTTCCAGTGCCCGAACCGTTCTTTCTGATTAATATATTCATCGGCAAGATTGACACCCCCTGTAAATGCCACCTGACCGTCGATGACCAAAATCTTCCGGTGATCTCGGTTGTTCTGTACTGTGGACAGTACCGGTCGAATCGGTGAAAACATCCGGCATTGAATTCCCTTTTTCTTTAACTCTTCCGGATAATGGTACGGCAAAAGACTCAGCGAACACATGCCGTCATACATAAAACGCACTTCCACTCCTTCTTTTACCTTCGCCTCTAAAATTTCCAAAATGCTGTCCCACATATAGCCTTTTGCCACAATAAAGTATTCCATGAAGATAAACGATTTCGCTTTCTCCAGCTGAATCTTCATCTCTTCAAACTTGGTCTCGCCGGATGGAAAATATTTCGCCGACGTATTCTGGTATGTCGGGAAACCCATCTTTCCGAGATATCGTGACAAATTTGCCTGTGATGGATTATCTTCCTCCAAGCGCAGCATGACTGCTGGCTTCTGCTGACTTAAATTTCGATTATCACTATCCAGCTTTTCCAGTCTCCTGCGCAAAATTTTGGTTTCCTGCTGAATCGAACAAAAGACATAGAGCAAAATACCAAAAATAGGAACTAAAAGCATCGGGATCATCCATGCAATCATAAATGCTGGATTTTCTCTTTTATTGATCAGAAAAATCACCAACAGCGCTGTCAGCAAGACCGTCCCGCCGTAGGCATAGATCATGTACTCACTAAGCCAGTTAAATCCCAGGAACAATACTCCCATCTGCAAAAGCAACAGCAAAATGACAACGAATGTCCTTCCGAACACCACGCTGAACAATCCTCTTTTCCCTTTTTCCACTGTGTGCTTTTTTAATGCTGTTGTTTTCTCTGCAAGATTCAAATTATTACTCATCCTATCATCCTACTTCATCATATTGAGCAACTCTTCTTCCGACAGAATCGAAATTCCAAGCTGCTGTGCTTTTGTCAATTTACTCCCTGCATTTTCTCCTGATACGACATAATCCGTCTTCTTCGAGACAGATCCTGTCACTTTTCCCCCCAATAGTTCAATTTTCTCTGCCGCTTCACTCCTTCCCATCGATGAGAGCGTCCCCGTAATCACAAACGTCTTGCCCACAAAGCGCTCATCGTTTCCGCTTTGCGCCACCTGCATATTGACGCCTGCATCTTTTAATCTTCTCAGAATTTTCTTGTTCTTCTCATCCTCAAAAAAGGCACGGATATATTCTGCACTGACTTCTCCGATATCCTGAACAGCCATCAGATCTTCCAGATCTGCATTCTGTATCGCCTCCATCGTCTGAAAATGTCTCGCCAATGCCTTTGCTGTTGCCTTGCCGATATTTAAAATTCCAAGACCTGTCAAAAGCTTTGCAAGATCATTTTTTTTGGAATCTTCAATCATGTCCAGAAGTTTGCCTGTATTTTTTTCTTTTCCGATAATTCCTTTCTCGATCAGCTCGTCCCGATGCTCTTTCAAATCGTAAATATCAGCAATATCTTTCAGATATCCCTGACGTGTCAGTTCTTCGATATAAGCTGTGCCGAATCCTTTGATATCCATCGCATCTCTGCTGACAAAATTAATGATATGACGTTCAAGCTGCGCCGGACAGTTTGGGCTTGTACAGCGTGTATCTGCCGTGTCTTCCTCCTTGACCGTCTTTGCCCCGCACACTGGACAGTATTGCGGAATCTGATAGCGCACAGTGCCTTCCGGTCTCTTCTCCTTGACGACACGTTTGATTTTCGGGATAATTTCCCCTGATTTGTAGACAACAATCGTATCTCCAATGCCGATGTCAAGCTCATCGATAAAATCCTGGTTGTGAAGTGTCGCTCTCGATACGCTCGTCCCACACAGACGTATCGGCTCAAACACTGCTGTCGGGGTGATGCGCCCCGTCCTGCCCACTCCAAGTTCCACTTGTAAAAGCTTTGTCTCTTTCTCTTCTGGAGGATACTTATAAGCAATCGCCCACCTTGGCACTTTCGAAGTCTCTCCCACAATCTTTCGATCCGAGATGCGGTTTAGCTTGACCACAGCTCCATCAATATCATAGGCAAGATTTCCTCTCTGCTCTCCAATCTTCTCGATTGCCTCCCATACTTCTTCCGCTGTCTTACACACATTGTACCGCTCTATTACTTTGATGCCATTTTTCTTTAAATATTCATATCCCTCTGTATGCGTCTGAAAGCTTTTTCCCTGTACCTCCTGGATGTTGAAGACAAAAAGCGAAAGTCCTCTCTCTTTCGTGATCTTCGAGTCGAGCTGTCTGAGTGTACCTGCCGCACAGTTTCTCGGGTTTGCAAAAAGCTTTTTTCCAAGCAATTCCTGCTTTTCATTGACAGCAGCAAACGCTTCATTCGTCATATACACTTCTCCGCGGATCTCAAGATATGGAACAGGGTTTTTCAGTTTCTTTTTTACGTCTTTGATCACTTTCGCATTTTCTGTCACATCTTCTCCCTGCAAGATGCCGTCTCCTCTTGTGACAGCAAGCGCAAGCTCCCCATTCTCATAGCGAAGCCCCAGAGAAAGTCCGTCAATTTTTGTCTCCACCACAAATTCTGGATCATCGAGCTGCTCTTTCATGTTTTCCACGAACTGCATTACTTCTTCTTTGGAGAAGACATCCTGAAGACTCAACATCGGCACGCGATGTCTGACTAAAACTCCTGCCTCTCTCTTTGCACTCCCTCCGACCTTCTGCGTCGGTGAATCTGGGGTAATCTCCTCGGGATGTTCTTTTTCCAGCTGACGCAATTCCAGCATCATCTGGTCATACTCATAATCGCTGATCTCTGGATCATCCATATTGTAATAGCGATCATTGTGATACGCGATTATTTTTCTCAATTCTTCGATTCTCTGATTCACTGCTCATCTATCCTTTCTCATAAATGTCGGCATATTTGATGACTTCTCCAGCTGATCATAAAGCTGCTCCATCTCCTCCCGTGTCACATTACGGTAAGCACCTGGCTTTAGATCACCCAGACAGATATTCATGATGCGGATCCGCTTCAATCTCGTAACCCGATATCCCAGTGCCTCACACATTCTGCGAATCTGACGGTTCAGACCCTGCGTCAAAATGATGCGGAAGGATCGCTCTCCTATCTTTTTTACCTTACATGGTCTCGTCACCGTATCCAAAATCGCCACACCGGATGCCATCTTTCTCAAAAATTCATCCGTAATCTCTCGGTCGACTGTCACTTCATATTCTTTCTCATGATAGTTGCCCGCACGCATAATCTTATTCAGGATCTCTCCGTTGTTTGTCATCAAAAGCAGACCTTCTGAGTCTTTGTCGAGACGCCCGATCGAAAAGATTCGTTTCGGGTAATTTAGGAACTCATCGATGGTATGATCTCCCCATTTCTTTTCTGTCGTGCACACAATGCCGACCGGCTTGTTGACTGCAAGCAAAACCATTTCCTTTTCTCTTTTTACGGTCTTTCCTTTTACAACGACATTCTGCACCGGCAAAACTTTCATGCCCTGCACCGCTTTCTGCCCATCCACCCAAACCATGCCCTCTTCGATCAGACGATCTGCTTCTCTGCGCGAGCAAATTCCTGACTCTGCCAAAAATTTGTTCAGACGAACCGGCTGTTTTTCATCTTTTTGTGTAAATTCTTTCTCCATTCTGCTCTTGACTGCCATCTTCTTTTTTCCTCGTTTTTGATTCTATTTTGCACCGTTTTTTATTTCTTCTATGCAACGCCCTTTTCTTCTGACATTTTCTTTTCCCTTTTTTTATGGTATCATATTTGTGACACTACGCCAGATCTATCGCAAACATATTCTGGCAGATCGGAGGATTTTAATCATGAAAGAATCAATTTACACAATGCCCCTTATCGATGCTTTCCGCTCGTCAGATGAATGTCCCTTCTGTTTCATCGAGCGTGAGCTTGAGCATCATGCCGTCTCCTTTATTCTGGGCTCGGGTTCTTCCTACATGGAAGATGACATCCGCATGGAAACTGACCGTCTCGGCTTTTGCCGTCATCACTATAAAATGATGTTTGATTATGGCAATCGCCTCGGCACAGCCTTGATGCTGAGCACTCATTTTCACAAGCTGAATCAGGAATTAGAAAAACAGATCCACGATTTTTCCCACTCAAAACCTTCTTTCCTTCAGAAACTGAAAAAATCTTCCCCGGATCCCTCACAGCCAGGCACAAATATCGGAGCATGGGTGACAGAAAAAGAATCACAATGCTATATCTGCAACCATATTCACCAAAATTACCCTCGCTATCTCTCGACTTTTTTTGAGCTGTATCTCCACAATGAGGAATTTGTCTCTCTGTTTCAGAACAGCAAAGGCTTTTGTCTGCCTCATTTTCGTGATCTGACCGAGGAGGCACAAATTCGACTGAAAGGCAAAGAACAATCCGCTTTCTACACCACCCTATTCTCTCTGATGCAGACAAATTTTAAACGCCTTGAAGAAGAAGTTACATGGTTTGTCGACAAATGTGATTACCTCAACCGCGATAAAGACTGGGGAAATTCAAAAGACAGTATACAGCGCTGTATGCAAAAAGCCGCTGGAGGCTATCCTGCGGACTCTGTGTTTACGGAATAGCTCTTATTCACTTGTCAGGATACATCTTTAAATGTTTTAAAAACTTCCCCACAAAAACATCTGATTGTTTTTGTGGGGAAGTACTTGAAAACAGCTGCACTTTCTTTCACGCAGCGGACTTCTCCAAAAAGACCTTATCATGCAGCCGTCTTTTCCCCGAAGAACACGCGGTACCACACAATAAATGCGTATACTACCCAGATTCTTCTGCTGTTGTCGTCTTTTCCGGCTTTGTGGTCATCGAGCAGTTTGATCAGCTCATCCGTGTTAAAAAATTTCTTTGCGATGTCGCACTGCAGCTCGCCCTTCATCAAATTGTATCCTTCCTCATCTGCCAGCCATACACGGATCGGCACCGGGAATCCCAGTTTCTTCTTTTCCGACGTCTTCTGCGGCAGATGCAGTTCTGCTGTCTTTCGGAAAATATATTTTGTCACGCGCTTTCTCTGCTTTGCTTTTGGCTGAAGCTGCCTCGCCAACGCAAACACTTCTTTATCCAGGAACGGAACTCTCAGTTCCAGAGAATGTGCCATACTCATCTTATCTGCTTTCTGCAAAATATCACCTGGAAGCCAGTTTTTCAGATCAATATACTGCATCTTGCTTGCATCATCCAGATTCGATACCTTTGCATAACAACTTTTTAACACTTCCTGCGGCGATGGTGCGCTCGTCGGATGTTTCAAAATTTTTCTTCTATCTTCGTATGAAAACATATTGGCATTTCCGATAAAGCGTTCTTCCACGGTCTTACCGCCGCGGATCAGGAAATTTCTTCCTTTTATATGTGGACGATTTTTTGCCCATGCCCCCAGTCTTTTTCGGATTCCTCTAGGCAACATCTGATAATACTTCAGGGAATCTGGCTCCAGATAAATGTTGTATCCCCCAAATAGCTCATCTGCGCCTTCTCCGGATGTGACAACTTTCACCTTTTTCGCAGCCTCCTGTGCCACAAAATACAGAGCGATCGCAGACGGATCTCCAGACGGCTCATCGAGATGATACATAACTTTTGGAATTGCATCCCAATATTCTTCCCTGCTGATCAATTTTGCATAATGCTCAAGTCCCAGATGATCCGCAAGTTCTTTTGCGTAAGAAGCTTCATTATATTTGCTTGTCTCGCTGATAAATCCGACGGTAAATGTCTTCTTTGCCGAGAACTCGCTGACTACCAGGCTGGAATCCACACCGCTTGACAAAAATCCTCCGACTTCCACATCTGCGATCATATGCGCATTGACAGATTCCTGAATCACGTCATCCAGCTTTTTGATCAATTCTTCGTCTGAGAGATTGAGCTTTGGCTCCAGAGAAGGATCGAAATACTGTGTCTTATGCACCTTGCCATTCTCAAAGCGCAGGAAATGTCCTGGATCCAATTTATAGATTCCCTTAAAAAAGGTTTCATTCAGAACCGAATACTGGAAAGAAAGATAGTGCTCCAGTGCCACCTCATTGAGTTCTTTTTTATAACCCGGATACTCTAAAAGACTCTTAATCTCCGATCCAAAAACGAAGACTCCGTCCACAACCGTGTAATAGAATGGTTTGATCCCGAAGAAATCCCGCGCTGCAAAAATCTCTTTTTTTACGTTGTCCCAGATCAAAAATGCAAACATTCCGCGCACGCGGTCTAACAGCTTCTCCCCCCACTCTTCATATCCATGCAGAAGAACCTCAGAGTCTGCATTTGTCTTGAAAATATGCCCTTTTTCAATCAGCTCTTTTCTCAACTCCTGAAAATTATAAATCTCTCCGTTAAACACAAGTGCCATCTCACCAGTCTCATTCACCATCGGCTGAGAGCCGTTCTTCAAATCAATAATGCTTAATCTTCGAAATCCCAGCGCTGCTTCTTCCGTAATATATTTATCTGCAGAGTCAGGACCGCGATGAACGATCACCTTCATCATATTTGTTAAAATCTCATCCTGATTCTGCACTTTTCCGATAAATCCACAAATACCACACATAATTCGTTCCTCATTTCTTCTTATGTTTTATGTAGTCACGCTGCATTTCTAATCATTTTTCTTCTCAGATTTTCTAGAATATGCAGACGTCTCGTGTCTTCGTTTGCCATAACTTCTTTATTATACACTATATTCCGGTTGCTGTCACGATGAAAATCTTTTCGCCTCACCGCTTTTTTTTGTTAGTATATCACAAAAAATATCGATTATACCACCGTAATTTTTGGTGAAAAATAGAAAATCAGAGGCTGTCACAAAAGATTGAAAATTCAAAATCTCCCCTCCTTTTGTAACAGCCCAATTCATCCAGCCGTCCTGTCTCCTTGCGGAATCCTAACCGCCTTTCCTATTCTGACAAGAACTCGTTCGCAACGTACCCTGTTATACCTTGGAACTCAATATTGATCCATCCATTTCCCGCATCTCCGAGAACTGTCACTTCATCTCCCTGTGACAGCACTCCTAAAATTTCAGAGTCTGTGTTGGACTCTGAACGGATATTGACATCATCCGTATTCGCATGCATCACACTTTCATTCGGATCTGTCTGAACATCCGTCTCTGTCTGTCCTTCATCTGCCGCCATCTGCTGGAGCCACTTTCTCACTCCTTCATCAGAATCACGCAGCTGTCTCGTTTTCTCTTTCGTCTCATTGATGATCTTGACAACTTCCTCTTCCTCAGAGAATGCTTCCACCGCCTGCTTTGTGGTCTCATCCTCGTTTGGATCTGCAATATAGAGGAATCCCTCATCATCCGTTCGCAGATACAGCAGTGCAAGCTGAGGAACAAGCGCATCGAGATCCTGAATCTGCTGCTCATAGTAGACACATACAATATATGATCTATCCTTAGGACCTGCCTCTGAATACGTTTCTATATTGTTATAACTCACGATAGAAGCATTATCCAAGTCATTCTCCATCTCTTCCGTATACGGATTTACAATCTTTTGCAGCGTCACAGTATCGTGATCCTGATGTGCCTTATAATACTTCTGTACAATCGCCAGAATCGCCGGATCATTCTTTGTCAGATTTCCCTGACTCTTTGTCGCCGTGCTTTCTGTCTGCGATGCTTCCGTATCTGTCTCACCTTTTTTCGCCCCATTCTCTGATGTCTCCTGGACTGGCGTCTCCTGCGTGACCTCGTTGTTCGATCTTCCTCCTGTTGCGTTTTTTATCAAGCGTGCCGCAAAAATCGCAACCACCAGAACCAGAACGATTGCCAAACCAAGCAAGATATATCTTAGATTGTCTGATACCCATTCTCTAAAATTATCCACTTTGTCTACCTCCTTTTCTGTCTTATTCCTGACCATTCAGTTTCTCCTCCATGCTATCGCTTTCTGCAAGCCAATCATCGGCACATCTCTCTCCTTCGCCTCAGCATGTATATGTCCGAAAATTGAAGCATCTTGTCGAAATTTCTGAATACTCAAGTTTGTTCTTTATTTCTTTATCTATTGTCAGATAATAAAAATAGATAAAAGAAAAACACACCCGGAGGGATTCGAACCCCCGACACGTGGTACCGGAAACCACTGCTCTATCCCCTGAGCTACGAGTGCATGTTACATCAATTCAATATTGACTTTATCATCCTGTTTGGGCATACTGCATCAGAAAATAGCTTTTCTTTTCTTTATTCCCCTCTTGCCTTTTCAATCTGCAATCGCTTCTTCATAAATTTTTGCCAAACAACGATAGTATGATACCACATATCATAGAATTTGTCAAATTTTTTCATTTTCCTAACCAGCTCTGAAAGGTAAAAATCATTCGCACTAAATTTATAAATATACTGCAGACTTCAAGCAGACAGTGTAAAATAAAAGAAAAACTTTGTCGCAAAGGAGTCCGTATGAGTAGAGAACGCGATAGAATCTCTAAAAGATTAGAAAAGAATCCTGTACAGGAGTGCAACAGAATACAAAAGAAATTTTATCCGGAATTATTTTCAAAGTTTGAACAGGGAACAGATCCAAGACACAGAAGTTACATCAAATACAGTAGCAGGGAAATGCTTGGAACAGTGTATTACAAGGGTATTGCAGGGATTTCCAGCATGCAGGGAATGACGAGAGAATTTAATAACGAAACAGTTGCCGGAAATCT
>JALEVQ010000045.1 GCA_022788205.1 Robinsoniella sp.
GATTGCGTTGGAGACATGCTCTGAAGAAATCAATCTTGAACAGTACGGAGTTTCACATGGTCATTGTATTGATAGCTCTTTGTTTGAGCAATTGTTGGGATGCAAATTGACGATGGATAAAGATAAGAAGCAACGTAAAGAGTGTGGATGCTTTTCTAGTATTGACATTGGTATGTATAATACATGCAAAAATTACTGTTTATATTGCTATGCGAATTATAGTCAGGCAACAGTATCAAAGAACTTTGGCTTGCATAATCCAGAATCTCCTTTGATTTCTGGCGAGATATTTCCGGAAGATAAAGTGAATGACCGTAAAGTATCATCTTGCAAGGAATGTCAATTAAGTATATTCAATATTTGATTGTTTCTCATAGAGTATGTCGAAAAAAGATAACGCCTTCTATATGATGTGACAATGAATGCAAGTGGAAGGATTTTTGCAATAGAAATAATTATTCCAAAGAGGATTCGGTTAACTCGGGCCTCAAAATAGTTAGTGTTTGTCGTGGTTACAGATTATTATGGGACTACGATTATTATATGTGTTTTGGCAGTAGTATTTGCACCTTGATTGTTACTACCATTTTACTACTACAGCCTGCCGTAACTTGCTCCATTTTGCCCTGTTTCGGGAAAACTGTGATAGAGTAAATGTTGTTACACCCCAAAAACAGGTGCGATAAATCGGAGCAAATCGGGGCAGGACGGTGCATTTTAGGAGGATTAACATTTTGATAAAAGTACTATTTGTATGCCACGGCAATATTTGCCGTTCCCCGATGGCAGAATTTGTTATGAAAGATTTAGTAGAAAAACGTGGTTTATCGTCTGAGTTTGAGATTGCCTCGGCAGCGACGAGTTATGAGGAGATTGGCAATCCGATTCACTATGGCACGAAGCGGAAGTTAGATGAGGTTGGGATCACGAATTACGGGAAGAAGCGTGCCCGCCGTATGACGAAGGAGGACTACCAGAAATATGACTATCTCATTGGGATGGATCAGTGGAATATCCGCAATATGAACCGGATGCTTGGTTCGGATCCGGACAGGAAGGTGTATCGTCTGCTGGACTTTTCCCATAATCCACGCGATATCGCCGACCCATGGTATACAGGAGATTTTGAGATCACATATACAGACATCCTGGAAGGATGTGAAGCATTGCTCGGCTGTCTGACCTGCAAGTCCTCAAATACTCCTTTCGTCAAAAAATAAGTTTTCGCCCCTAAAATAAGATATCTGCTGGTGGTTCTCAGAATCTTACCTTATCTGTTCGGGAGATGAATCATCCGATATGCAAAAGATGGAAACAATAGAAAAGATTCCAATATATCGAATATAGAATAGATAAAATAGGCTTAAATTTTAGGCTTAGAATTTCCCCACTCTGCCTGGCAGTCATTCCTTCGCCAGACGGAGTGGACAGATTCTAAGCCTAATCGCCGTTAAAAAATCGATCGATCTGTCGTTTCAGATCGCCGTCTTGTTTCACATAATCGTCTTCTGTGATGCTTACTTCGGTTCTTCCCTTCTCTGGGACATTCGCCACTTCTTTTTGATATTTCATACCGTATCGGTCAATCAAAGTCACGATGAAGGTTTGATATTCCTGATAACTTTCCGGTATTTGGATAGAAAAGCTGGTTTCATCCGGGTTTTCCTGATAGTTATGCTCGATCTCGGTGCCTTCTCCAACGGTGATGTGAACTTCGTTGATAATCTGGTTCGTTGCATTGATGATGGTCAGATAACGACCTTGTGTGTCAGCCTGTGCCGCATCATTGGTAACTCTGGAATGACCGTCTGTGTTGGAAACATAGTAGAAGCTTCCAAGCCCTGCTGCGGCAGCCAGTATGATCACTAAGATTAAAATTTTAATTATTTTTTTCATATATCTGTTTTTTCTCAATATCTGTTTTTCCTCATATTCGTATGACTCAGCCTATTCCGTCAATCATCACAGGATACCACAGGATGTCTGACAGTGACTTCGGCGGCAAAAAGGTTGCGGTTATCTCATACGATCCTTTTCATACTGGGACTGGGCTTCATATGGATAGGGCGATTGTTCCCGGTATTCCTCCTGAGATGGCATCTCATATTCATAGGAATCATCGGATCTGTATCGATACGGAGCTTCTGAATCCAACATTTTTTCACTTGTGTGGCGCATTGGCATGTAGTCGAGATTTCGCGCGGAACCTCTGACTTCTGCAAAATCGTTCTGCACATACTGGAATCTGCGGCTGACGGATTTTCTGAAATGCGGCAGAGCTTCCACAAGTGCAGGTTCGATGGAGAGATAGAGCAAAATTCCCATGAATGCACACAGAATATAGGCAGGTCCATAGAGAGAGCCCATGGCGCTGCTGAGGCTACTGATGTGAAAGATTGCAAGGATGCCAATGCCGATCATGCAGGCGGCGCTTACGAATTTGAGCCCTAGCCAGGACAAAAGGATCGCGATCGGCAGAAGGATATTGGTGTCGATGGAAATCTCGGTCAACCCAAAGAGGGAAAATGTTTTTGTGACAAGGATTGTCTGAATAAAGGAGGACAGCAGCAGCACAATCAGAAAACAGAAAATGATATCGATCCAGGAAGCGACAGCCCTCTGAATTCCCTTGAACCGGACGACAAAAGCTGCATAGAGCAATACCGCATAGAGACAGGAGATATAATCTGGTCTGATGGAGACTGTATCATGTCCTACTTTCCAATCGACAAAAGATAACAGAATCGGAACGAGCATAAAGAGAAAAGCGAGAACCGCCTTCCATGTGCGGCTGTATGGCTTTGCATAAATGGTTTCGTCAGCAGCGTAAAAGTCTTCTGAAAAGTGGTTTCTGGCAATTTCCTGTGCCTTTTCCCGGGAAGATGCCTTGATCACATAAGCCTTCGCCTTTTTGTTTAACACTTCGCCGCTTGTATGAACGATATATTGTTTTTTCAAATTTTTCACCTCCCTGGCAAATTTCGACATTTCTGGACTTCATTATACAGCAGGAAAGTGATTTTGAAAATAGTTTTTGAAAATTGAGTGTTTGGGACAGCAAAAAGGCTCTACAGCTTGTGCAAAACAGAGATAGAAAAAAAGGGGGACTTATGGTAGAATGAGGTGGCAAAAAGTAGAAACTGCATAAAGACATATGAAGAAGAATGATGGGATGCGGATCATGGGATGCCCCGGTTTGATGAAAGATTTTACTGTGGGATCATGAACAGAGATATTCGATGGGATAACGAAAAATCTGCTTTACAGACGGAGGAGATGGAGAAGATGACGGCAGAGGAAAAGCTGTTAAAAGCATTGGATGTAAGATATTCTTATCGTTTAGCAAAGAGGATGGAGGAAAAAAAGACGAATCCGGTTTTGGGATACCGCACGGCAGGCTCCCTGGCGGAGCTTGAGACAGGCGATATGCTGATGAGAGAGATGGAGGAGATTGGTCTTCAAAATGTGAGAAAAGACGAGATCAAAGTGGACTCCTGGGAGTTTCAGAAAGCGCAGCTTGAATTTCAGGACGACGATGGGGTTGTGCACACGTTTGAACTTGGCGCTTACCAGACACAGTTTGAGACGGACGGAAAAGAAGAGTTTTCGCTTGTGTATGTGGGAAAAGGGACGCAGAGAGATTATGACGGACTCGATGTTGAGGGAAAACTGGTGCTTGCCGATATCAATCAGCGGGAGGAGTGGTGGATCAATTTCCCGGTCTATCAGGCACACTTAAAAGGTGCAAAGGCTCTGATTGCGGTTCAGGCGGGGGGATACGGAGAGATCGATGAGGAGGCACTCAACGCACAGGACATTGCGGGACCGAAGGATGCACCGGCGTTCTCCATCTCATGGAAGGATGCACAGATTCTGAAAGCGGAGCTGAAAGAAAAAAAGGAACTGAAAGTGAAGCTGGATGCAGTCTCCAGGGTTCGCAAAGATCAGAAGACCTACAATATTTTAGGCGAAATCACGGGAAAGAATAAGGAGCGCATGATTTTACTTTCGGCGCACTATGACTCTTACTTTGACGGCTTTCAGGATGACAACACGGCAGTCTCCATGATTCTTGGCATCGCTAAAGGATTCATCCAGAGCGGCTATCAGCCCCAAAATACCATTGTGTTCTGCGCGATGGCTGCGGAAGAGTGGGGCGTTGTGGATTCGAAGTATGACTGGTCAATAGGGGCATATGAGGAGATGTTCACGGTTCATCCGGAGTGGCGTGGCAAAGTGATTGCGGATCTCAATTTTGAATTGCCTGCTCTGGCACACGGGAAGAAGGATGCGATCCATTCTACGTATGAGTATGTAAAATTTTTGGAGAAATTTTTGCATGAGATCAAAGATTTAAAGATGCCAGAGGCATATCCGGACGGCATCGAGGTGCAAGCGCCGATTGAGACATGGTCGGATGATTTTTCCATCGCGATCGCAGGGATTCCTTCGATGGTCAATGAATTCAGCACAGGATCTTTCATGGAGACGCATTATCACTCACAGTTTGACAATGACGTATATTATGACGAGGAAGTATACCGCTTCCACCACGAATTGTACGGTCTTTTGGCGATGAAGATCGATCAGCTTGCCATCGTTGCGCTTGATTTTTCGAATGTCTTTCGCCATCTGAAGAAAAGTCTTCGGGTGGAGTTTGAGCAGGAAGATGAGGCAGCGGTGAAGATGCTCAAGGAGAAAATCCGAGGTGCAAAGGCTGTGGCGAAGGAAGTTTATGCGGAGATTTCTCAGATCAATAAGAGATACCGAAAACTTCGAAAGAAAGGCAAGGAAAAAGAGGCAGAGAAAATCCGGGAGAGTATGGATCCGGCGGAGCAGAAGCTGCTGGCGCTGTTCAAGAAGGAACAGGATATGCTGGTGCGCTTAAACTGGCATGATGAGGTGCTCTTTCCACAGGAGGCAGCCCAGAAGAATCTTCAGTATCTGGACCGCGCGATTGAGCATCTGCGAGACGGCAAGCTGCACTATGCCTTACAGTCACTGTATCGCATCGACAACAATCGCTATGCGTTTTTGTTTGAGGAGGAAGTATACCAGCATTTTACAGAATATGTCTTGCATCAGCCGAAGGAGCGCCTGAAATGGGGGGCAGGTCGGATTGTCCACCATGAAAATTTATATCGGCTTGTGAGGGGATTGATGGAGAAACAAGAAGGAGATTCTTTTGAGGAAGAAATCGCTTATCTGGAAAAGGTAAGACAGCAGCAGCGGACATGGTATCAGGAGGATCTTGTATATGTCATGCAGGCTGTGGATGAGATGAAGAAACTATTGGAAGATACGAAAGAGGATATGAGGATTTATGGAAACTCAGAATTTGTACCGGGTGACGAATGAGGAAGATCTGGAAAAACTGAAAAGGTTGCTGACGGTCTGTTTCGCAAATGATCCGCTGTATTGTCAGCTGATCCCGGACGAGGAGACGAGAAAGCGGTTGTTGCCGGAATTGTTTGAATGTGACCTGACAGAGTTTTATGAGACATGTGAGATTTATGCGGATGGACCGGAGCTCAATGGTGTGGTGATCATCTCCGACGAGGCGGAACATTACAATCTGTTTAAATATTATCTGACAGAGACACAGGCGACGCTGCGGACAGACGGTTATCTGATCAAAGAGGACCCTTCACTGAAGACATTCTGGAATTTTATCATGGGGCGTGATTATCTGAATTCCAAGTGGACAGATCAGCTTCACCAGGACAATCGCCTTCACATCATTTATCTTGCCGTCAATCCGGATATGCAGCATCACGGGATTGCGGCGAAGATGATGGAAGAAGTCATCCGGTATGCCAATGAAAACCATATGATGATCTCGCTTGAGACGCACAACGAAAAAAATGTGGCGATGTATGAACATTTCGGCTTTAAACTGTTCGGCATTGTGAAAAAGCATTTTGATCTGAAACAGTACTGTATGATCCGGGAAGTACAGTAAGCGGAGGATGATCCATCTGGCACGAATGGATGGAAAGAAAAAACAAATTTAATTTATTTTAAGAAAAGCTACAAGAATTTTTCACTAAAATCTGGTAATATAAACATAGAAGATAACATTATAGTCAAACAGCTGAAAGCGAAACCGATGTGCAGACAGGTACGTTTCGAGGCAGAAAGACAAAGCTGTAGATACCCAGTATTTTGGAATTTGAAAAAGAATCATCATCAAAATGAGGAGGGAATTTTATGAAGAGCAAAAAAGTAATCGCAACGACCGTGTGCGGACTGTGCATGGTGATGGGGCTGTCGATGACCTCTCTGGCCGACAGCAGAAAAGTAGTGACTCTGGGAGCAAACCTGACAGAGTCCCAGAAGACAATGATGTTGAATTATTTCGGAGTGAATGAGAACCAGGTAGAAATCCTGACGATCACAAACCAGGACGAGAGAGATCATCTGAGTGCGTTCGTTCCGCTTGAGCAGATTGGAACGAGAACTTTCAGCTGTGCTTACGTTATGCCGACGACATCCGGCGGAATTCAGGTAAAGACAGCGAACTTAAACTGGGTGACCTGTAACATGATCGCTTCTACCTTATCGACATCTGGTGTGAAGAACTGTCAGGTAATCGCAGCTTCCCCGATCGAGGTATCCGGAACAGGAGCTCTGACAGGAATTATCATGGCATATGAGAGCGCAAACGGTGAGCAGCTCGAGGAGTCTAAGAAACAGCTTGCCAACGAAGAATTGTATGTCACAGGAACTTTGTCAGATGAGATCGGACAGAAAGCAGCGACAGCGGTGATCAATGAGACGAAGATGCAGGTAATTTCTCAGAACATCACAAACACACAGGAAATCAACAATATCATTATTGAGGCAACTCAGAATAACAACGTATCGATCACTCAGGAGCAGCAGGATGAGATCGCAGCGCTGATGGAAAAAATCGCAGAGGAATCTTATGATTATGCGGATATGCAGGATACCTTAGCGATGGTGGAGGAGAATGTTTCAGAAAATCCGATTACAGATCTGATCGAGACGGAGAGAAATGTTGATCAGCCGGGTGATGAGAATTTTGGCGGAGACATCATTGAGACGGAACCGGAAGAGAATATCCTGGACAACACAAACGAGGATGCGCTGGGTGAGGGCGTTATCACAGGATCAACACAGGAGCCTGAGACGGAAGAAAGCGAGATACCGGCAATTGTAGATCCAGACATCACAGAGCAGGAGACAGGAACACCGGAGACGGAAGATCCATTTGGAGAAGTTCAGACAGAAAATTACTACACAGAAGAAACTGAGACACCTCCAGATGCAGTGCACTATACAGAAGATGATCTGATTGATGAGGAAGACAAGAAAGATTACAAAGATACGATGGAGTTCTTTGATAAATTATTCTCCCCTGACAAGATCGTGGAAGAAGGCGACTACAAGGTATACGTTCCGCAGGAAATCGCAGATGAGCTGAAAGATGATATCGGACAGCACCTGTTAGACCTGATGATCAACGGCGCGAAGATCGATACTTTAGAGTATTTAGAGTACGATGAGGAGACAGAGGTTTACACAGACTTAGAGCTGAAGGATATGATCAAATTCGTGAGAAAACTGCTCCGCGACGATGACAAAGAGATCATGCCGGCAGATGTGACCACAGAAGATAAGGAATTCTGGTATGAGGAAGCAAAAGAGTGGTTTGAAGATTTATATGATTACATTCCAGAGGGCGAGATGGAGATTTTTGATCCAGAGCTTTCCGCAGAGGAGACAGGTGTGGAAGATGGAATGATCGATTTAGGTCCTGTTGAGACAGAAGTTTTCACTGTAGAATAGACGAGTCACAGAACGATAGAACTTATCGGAGTTTTCGAATAGAGAACTCCGATAAGTTTTTTTTGTGAAAAGACAGGATCGGAACAAATAACTACTATGGTCCATTCGAAAGACAAAAAAAGAGAATGAAGTCAAGAAAATGCAGAGGTATAGCCAAAAAAATGCATGGGGAAATCAAATATTTTGAAATGATAAATACAAACAAGAATGATATAATCAAATTATCCAAAAACAAGACGGATTTTGCGCAAGAATACAGAAAGAGGAGGATTCTGATTCTTAATTTTAAAAAATCCGTGATTTGGTAGTGTAAAGTAACTTATGGCAAACTATTAGAAAATGGAGTTGAAAAGACGACTTCATGGGAACTTTGTTTTTGTGGTGCTTACATGATACACAAAAAAGGGGGTCATTGCTTTTATAAAAAAGCGATGAAAAGATAAAGTTCAAAGAAAAATAGTGCGGTAAAACTTTACAGTACTAGGAAAAGGTAGTTTATGAAACTGCCAATTAGATTATGGAGGTAAAGGGTATGAAAAAAAGTATGAAGAAAATGGTATGTTTGGCAATGGCTTGTATGATGGTTCCGGCTACTCCTGCATTCGCTAGCGGTCGTATTGTTGAGAATCCAGCAGCAGCAAAGACACAGCCAGTTGTTGAGGTAGAAGGCGGTAAGTTGATCGGTTTTACACGCGGCGATACGTACTGCTTCTGGGGCGTAGATTACGCTTATGCAGATCGTTTCGAGCAGCCACAGAAGGTTGAGCCTTGGGAGGGCTATCAGTTTGCACAGAGCTACGGTACCATTTCCTATATTCCAGATCAGACAGCTGTCGGCGCAGATGAGTTCGTTTGGCCACACCGCTACTGGACACAGAGTGACCACTGCCAGAACCTGAATATCTGGACACAGAGTCTGGATACTGAGGCTAAAAAACCTGTTATCGTGTTCTTCCATGGCGGCGGACATACCAACGGTTCTTCAATCGAGTCCACAGCTTATGACGGACAGGCTCTGTCTGAGTATGGTGATGTAGTTGTTGTAACAGTGAACCATCGTCTGAACGCAATCGGTTATCTGGATCTGTCTTCCTTCGGCGAGAAATACGAAGGCAGCGGTAATGTTGGTGCAGCTGACCTTGCTGCTTCTCTGCAGTGGATCCATGACAATATCGCTCAGTTCGGCGGCGATCCAGAGAACGTAACGATCTTCGGTCAGTCCGGCGGCGGCACGAAGGTTTCTACTCTGATGCGTCAGCCAGCAGCAGAAGGTCTGTTTAATGCAGCAGGTATGATCTCTGGCGGCGGTGTTACAATCTCGGATAACACAAATGCAAAACTGCTCGGCGAGAAAACAGTTGAGAAACTTGGTCTGACTGCAGAGACGATCGATGAAATCAAGACGATCGACTATCGCACACTGTTGGCAGCTGCTACAGAAGCTCAGGCTGAATTGTCAGAGCAGGGCATCAACACCAGATGGAGTCCGACAGCTGACGGTGTAGTTGTTATGGACGAGTTCGTTACAACAGGCATCCCTGTTATTGTTTCTGGTGTATTCTCTGAGAGTGCTGTTTCTTCCTACAAATACGGCGACTTCCGTCATCATGAGTGGGACGATGCTGAGACAGCAGCAAAATTGGAAGAGCGTTTCGGCGACAAGGCAGAAGCTCTTCTGGCAGAGTTCAACAAACTGTATCCAGAAATGGAAGACCGTGAACTGTATTTCTACAACAATACTATGAGCGGCAAATGGGACACCGCAGCAACTCTTACAGAGCTTGGCGATACGGTTTACCTGTATGAGTTCGATTATGAATCACCAGTAAACGGCGGAATCACAGCATTCCACTGCGAAGACCTGGCATTCATCTTCCACAATATTGATGAGCCTATGGTTAACATCGCTTACGGTGCTGACCCGGATGCTTACACCGTACAGGAAGCTATCTCAGGTGCATTTGTTTCTCTGGCATATACAGGAAGCCCGAGTACAGAAGAACTTCCTTGGGCAGCTTATGAGAGCGGTTCTCATAACCTGATGAAGTTCAACGTAGAGAGCGGCTGTGTTGATCACGACACCACTGCTTACACAGAGATCCTGAAAGCAGAATAATAAAGGATGTAAGTGCGAAATAGCTTTCGTTGATGAAAATGATAAATGACGGCAGAATGAGCGAATAGAAGCTGTCAAAATACAGAGGAAAGCGAAAAAAGATGAAATTGCTTATCAAAATGTAGCAGTGCAACCCTCCTATGCACAGCAAGACAGTTTGAAGTGATACACATATAAAAAAGAGAAGCGTTCTTTTAAGAAGGAATGAAAATTCCTGAGAAGAAGAGCGCTTTTCTTTTTTGGATGGAAATTTTGTGCTGAAAGTTCTGCAATGTTTGTCAATTCTATACAGAGAGTTAGAATATCATCTCGCAGAGAAAAGAATTGACACAGCCTGGAAAGTGAGGTATTGTAAGGAAAAGCAAAGGTGCTAAGAAAAGCTACTTTTGCTTTTTTTGAGCATAGTAAGTGCAAAGCAGTTTACTATAAAAGCCCAGTCTCAGGCACGAAGCAATCCGGTGGGCTTTTATGATTGGTGACGACGCCGCTAGGCGTCATGTCCGTTTAATAAGGAAGGGAAAATAGATGGAGAGACGGTTGAAAATTGCAGCGGCAGGCGATATTTTGATTATGAAGCGGCTGCCGGCAGAATATCAGGATCTGGGTGAGATCCGTGACTATCTGGCAAAGGCAGATGTCAGAATGGCAAACATGGAGACAACGATCACGGATGGAACATGTTATGCATCGGCATATTCAGGGGGGACTTGGCTGACTGCGGATGAGGTATGCCTTGCCGAAATTGGCAAATATGGATTTAACATGCTAGGATGGGCAAACAACCACACGATGGATTATTCTTATGATGGGCTGAAGCAGACGGAGGAAAGACTGGAGCGCTATGGTTTTGCACATGCCGGAGCTGGAAGAAATTTATATGAGGCGTCGCGACCTGCCATTGTCAATGCAAAGGGAGGACGCGTGGCGATTTTTGATATCTGTTCTACATTTGAAGACGCGGCGAGAGCAGGAGAACAGACGCCAAGACAGATGGGAAGACCGGGTTTAAATCCGCTTCGTTTTCGGTGTGTCTACCGTGTGACAAAGGAGCACGCGGCAATGTTAAAAGAGATCGCGGATGCAACCTCCATCAATGCGCTTCGAGAGTCGCACAGAAAGCAGGGATTTGTCTCACCGCTCCCGGAACACATGACAGAATTTGCAGGTGCACTGTTTGAGGAAGTGGAGAACCCGGAGGAAGAGGGAAGATACAGCATTGCCGACCCAAGAGATGTCAAAAGAATGACGGATATGATTCGGGAATCATTCTATACATGCGACGCAGCGATCGTGATGGTACATTCCCACGAGGTGCGAAAGGACAGCGATATGGAGCCTGATTATTTCTTGGAAGAGTTTGCACATGCCTGCATCGATGCGGGGGCTTGTGCCGTCATAGGAGGGGGCACACATCAACTGAAAGGAATTGAATTTTACAAGGACTGTCCGATTTTTTACTGTCTTGGAAATTTTATTTTTGAGAATGAATATGTGCGGCTTTTGCCGGCAGATTACATGGAAAAATACAACCTCCCGTTCTACACTTCCGCGGCGATTGGAATTGCCAAGAGAAGCGAAAAGGCGGCAAAAAGTCTGTACACAGTGAAGGAAGTTTACCGTTCTGTTCTGCCATATTTTGAGATCGAGGACGGAAAATGTGTTCATCTTGAAATGCTGCCGATTGAGTTGGGCATGGAGAAGAGCAAATATGAAAAAAATGTTCCGTATGTGGCTGACGAGGAGACTGCCGAGGAGATTACAGCGTATTTAAACGAGGCAAGCCGCCGATATGGGACAAACTGGAAATATGAAAATGGAAGGATCGTACAATCATGAAACTGTGTGAAAAGAAAGAAGAAATCGTGGAGAAATTTGCAGAAGAGAATCTTTCTTTTTTGGAGAAAACTTTGGAAGAGCTCGTACAGATTCCAGCACCTTCCTACAAAGAGGAAGCGAGAAGAAGCTATTGCGAGCGCTGGCTGGATCAGTTTGAGATAGAACACCAGAGTGACGAGGAAGGAAATCTTTTGATCCCTTATCAGATTCGTGAGGGAAAAGAAAATGTGATGATAGTGGCTCATATGGATACGGTTTTTGATGAAAATGTGCCGCTGCATCTAAAAAAAGAGGGAGAGATCTGGAAATGTCCGGGCATAGGAGACAACACGTCAAATGTTGTTTTGATTTTGCTTTTGGCAAAGTTTTTAAAGGAATATCGGCCTGAATTTTCAAAGGGAATCTGGCTTGCCGTTGATACGTGTGAGGAAGGATTGGGAAATCTGGCTGGCAGCAGAGCTCTGATGAGAGAATATGGAGACAAAGTGTGCGGTGTGCTTGCCGTTGATTTATACCGCGATAAAATTTATACAGGGTGTATCGGATCGGTGCGATATGAGATCACGGCAAAGACACCGGGAGGACATTCCTTCGCTGATTTCGGGACGCCAAATGCGATCTGGGTCTTATCTGAATTGGTGACAAGATTGTATCAATACCAGACAGAAGGGTGCACGACGTACAACGTGGGAATGATCGGAGGCGGAACGTCTGTCAACACCATTGCACAGGAGGCTTCCATGTTGTTCGAGTACCGTTCAGATTCTGCCAGTGCGCTGAGAACATGTAAAAGTTACTTGGAAAAGTGTCTGGAAGAGGCAAAAAAAACGGATCAAGTGACCATTCAGTGTAGGGTAGTGGGAGAGCGTCCGTGTATGGAAAAAGTAGATGAAAATAAGATAGAAGAGGTTGCTGAAATTTGCTGTAAAAAGATAAAGAAAAACTGTGGTGTCATGCCACAAAAAGCAAAGGCTTCCACGGATTGCAACATTCCACTTTCATTAGGAATTCCAGCAGTCTGTGCAGGATTTTTCCGCGGCGGAGGAGCACATACACGAGAGGAGTGGCTCGATATCAGTACCGCAGAGAGTTCCTTAAGAGCAATACTGGAAATTCTGGCGGAAATTGGGAGATAGAAGGGGGAAAAAATGGACACAAAGCAAGAAGAAACGCAGATCTTTATCCACAGGGAAAAGATTTTGGATGAGCAGGAAAAAAGAGAAGTTTATGAAATTTTAGAAGAGTGTGACCAGGATTTTTGTCCACCTCTTTCCTACCGAAGCAGTACTTCACAAAAACAGTTGACACAGGTGGAGGATGGAAAAGAAGGAGTACGCAGATACTACGAAGAAATTTTACAGCAGCCGACTTTACTTGTGAAGAGAGAGGGAAGGACAATCGGTTTTATGTCATATCGTATTGGATATACATGCAAAGAGTTGGAGCACTATGGAAAAGTATGTTATCTGACGACTTTATGTATCCGACCGTCAGAGCGTGGAAGAAGACTGGCACCTCTCATTTACCGTGCGGTGGAGTCGCATATCCACAGTCAGTATCCAGATCTCGTGATTACTTTAAGAACATGGAGTACGAATAAGGCACAGCTCCATCTGATGGATGAACTGGGATATCACTGTGTGGCGAGATTGGAGAATGACAGGGGAGAAGGAATCGACACTGTCTATTATGCAAAAGAACCAGATAAAAAAATTTTTAAAAACTATTGACAAATAAAAAATGTAGTGTTATAAAATGGATAGATATCTGAGGCAATGATGCTGGAAACAAGCATCATTGCCTTTTTTGTTTACAAAAAAGCGCGAGAAGTAAGCAGGAGAGAGAACGGTTCGATCAGAAAAAGAAAAACGAAAGAGCAGGAGGAAATGGAATGAAGAGAAGGTTATCCATACTTGCATGTGGTTTGCTGTCTTTGTCTTTATGTGTGGGCAGCATGACGGTTTTAGCTTCCGAGTCAGGAAGAAGTGAAGATTCGAATATTGTAGTGGCGCTTTCCACCGATATTGTTACATTGGATCCGGCAGATACGACCAATACTCTGGATGGGGGCATTCAGAGACTGATTATGGATGGTCTGTTTGGGTTTGATGAGAACATGAAGGTCATCAATATGTTGGCGACAGGCTATGAGGCAAATGAGGACGCGACAGAGTATGTCATTACCTTGCGCCAGGGTGTTTCCTTCACAGATGGCACGCCATGGGATGCGGCGGCAGCAAAGGCAAACCTGGATCGTCTGTCTGATCAGAGCTTAGGATTAAAAAGAAATGGTCTTTTTAATATGATTGATTCTACAGAGATCGTAGATGATTATACGATTAAAGTAAAGTTGAAATATTCTTTCGGTGCATTTATCAATACCTTGGCACATCCAGCTGGAGTTATGATGAGTCCGAAGCAGATTGAGGCAGGTGCAGAGGTATGCGCACAGCAGCCGGTAGGAACAGGACAGTATATTTTTGAAGAGTGGAAAGTGGGACAGAGCATCACACTGAAGCTGAACGAGGACTGGTGGGGATATAAGAGTGAGCTGTTTGAAGACGGATTAGCATTGGTAGAGGAAGATGCCGGGTTTAATACCGTGCTGTTCCAGCCAGTTCCGGAGGCAGCCACAAGAATTTCCATGCTGCAGGCAGGCGATGCAGATATGATCTTCCCGGTTCCGACAGAGTCCTATTCTGTTTTGGAGGCAGATCCGAATGTGACAGCAGAAAGTTCAGAGGGTATCACAGTAAACTATATCCATATCAACACTCACAAAGATGGAGTATCGGATGTGCGTGTGCGTAAGGCGATCAGCATGGCAGTAAATAAAGCGGTATATTGTCAGGTAGTAAAGAATGGACTTGCTTCTCCTGCTACCTCCCACATGGGACCATCGGTTCAGTTCTATGAGGAACAGCCGGAAGTTCCGTACGATGTGGATGCTGCCAAAGCTTTGATGGAAGAGGCAGGATATGGAGATGGATTAAGCTTGACTTGTGTGACTCAGAACAGCTCCGAGGCAATCAAAGCAGGAGAATTTATGCAGCAGCAGTTGTCGTTAATTGGTATTGAATTGAAGATTGTCCCGACAGAACAGGGTACGATTTCAGAGACGATCAACAGCTTTAAAGGTGCGCCAGAGGACGCATGTTATGACTTGTATCTGCGTGGATGGTCTCCGTCTACTGGTGATGCAGACTGGGTTTTAAGAGCTCTGTGGGGATCTGAGATGGTTCCGCCAAATGGTTCTAACTATGCTTATTTGATGGATGAAACATATGACCAGCTGATGCTCGATGGACTTTCCAGTGCAGACTATGATGTCAGAGCGACAGCGTACAGCGAAGCGCAGAAATATCTGTGGGACAATATGATCTGTGTGCCGATCGCAAACAGCTTTAACACCTGGGCATATGGTTCTCACATTGAGAATGTAGGTATTTATCCAGATGGAGCATTGTACCTCAGAGATGGTTCTTATGTAGAATAAAAAGAATTCCGGGCGCAGCGGTCTGCGCTTGTGAGAAAAGCAAGGCGGATAGGGCTTTGCAGTGGAAGTCCCGAAATCATTGAGTGAGTGTGCGGTATTGATTTTGGGACTTCTCTATTTTTGAAGAAAGAGGTGAGAGCTATGCTGCGTTTTACCGTAAAAAGGATTCTGGGTATGATTCCCACCGTCATATTGGTCACAATTTTTGTATTTTTGTTCGTGCGCATGATTCCAGGAGATCCGGCACGTCTTGTAGCGGGTGAGGATGCATCTCCAGAGACTGTGGAGATGGTACGCGAGCAAATGGGCTTGGATCAGCCGATTGTAAAGCAGTATTTTGACTATATTGTAGGGCTTCTGCATGGGGATCTTGGAACGTCTCTTAAGACAAAACGACCAGTTATCGAGGAGGTTTCACTTAGATATGGAAAAACGGTGAAACTTGCCGTGCTCAGTTTAGCATGGAGTGTGTTTGTCGGTATTCTGCTCGGCGTATGGTCTGGAAAAAACAGAGGAAAATGGCAGGATTATCTCGGTATGACGATTGCAGTTTCAGGAATTTCTCTTCCTGCATTTGGAATCGGATTTATTGTCATTATTATCTTTGCAGTAAAGCTGCACTGGCTGCCGGCAGTAGGTGCCGCATCGCTGAAAAACTATATCTTGCCGGCATTTACGCTTGGGACAAGCATTGCAGCGATCATGGCACGTTTTACGAGATCGTCTCTGATTGAAGTCATGAAAGAAGACTATATCAGAACAGCGAGAGCAAAGGGATTAAAAGAGCGGACAGTGGTGTGGAAACATGCATTCCGCAATTCTATGATTTCAGTGGTTACAGTGGCAGGACTCCAATTTGGAAGTTTGCTTGGAGGTTCCGTCGTGGTAGAATCTGTTTTTGCATTCCCAGGACTGGGAAGCCTTCTGTTGGATTCGATCAATTATCGTGATTATAATACGATTCAGGCATTAATTTTGATTTTCGCACTTCATTTCATTGTGATTAACTTGATTGTTGATATTTTGTATGCGTTGATCAATCCGGAAATTCAGTTGAGTTAGGAGGAAATGGTATGGCAAAGAAGAAAAAAGAACAGATGAATTCTGGACAGGCCGAGATCAGGACTCCTTTTCGAGAATTTGTGAAAAATTTTAAAAAGCAAAAAACCGCGCTGGTTGCAGCAGGTTTTTTAATTTGCCTCGCTCTGATAGCGATTTTCTGCTATCAGATTGCTCCATATGGCATAAATGAGAGTGATTATAATTCCGTTCTTCAAGGTCCATCCTTGAAACATTTATTTGGCACAGATGAATTTGGGCGCGACATTTTTAGCAGAATTTTGTGTGGCACGAGAATATCCCTCAGCGTCGGTTTGATTTCGGTCAGCGTTGCAGCGATTGCAGGATCGTTTCTGGGGCTGATTGCAGGGTATTACGGTGGAATTCTTGACAGTATTATCATGAGAATCGGGGATACGCTGTTTGCATTTCCAGGCTTGATTCTTGCTATCGGAATCGTTGCCATCTTAGGACCTGGACTTTATAACGTAGTGATTGCGGTGGCAGTCTTTGGAATTCCGACGTTTGCCAGACTTGTGCGAAGCAGTACCCTGCAGCTGAAAAATAGTGTGTATGTGCAGGCGGCGACAGGGCTGGGAGCATCGGATGCCAGAATTTTGTTTCACCATATCCTTCCGGGAGCCCTTCCAAATGTGATTGTACAGTATACAATGTCAATCGGACGCTCCATTTTGACGGCGTCCAGTCTAAGCTTTCTTGGCATGGGAGCATCGCCGCCGACACCAGAATGGGGATTAATGTTGAGTAACAGCCGAAATTATATCTCGACACAGCCACATATGGCATTCTTCCCAGCATTTGTCATTTTCCTGACGGTTTTGTTTTTTAACTTGTTGGGTGATGGACTGAGAGATGCTTTGGATCCAAAATTATCAGATTAAGGAGTGAGTGCAGATGAGCAGACAAGAAGAAAAGAATATATTGGAAGTGAAAAACCTGCATACTTACTTCTATACAGACAGCGGTGTGGTGAAGTCGGTAGATGGGGTCAGCTTTTCGCTGAAAGAAGGAAAGACGCTCGGAATTGTGGGAGAATCGGGAAGCGGAAAGAGTGTTACCGTATTATCAGTCATGGGACTTTTGCACGGGACAACGGGCAAAATCACAGAAGGAGAAATTTTGCTTGATGGTAAAGATCTGACAAAGTTGAGTGAAGATGAGATGCGCTCCCTGCGTGGAAGTGAGATCGCCATGATTTTTCAGGAGCCGATGACAAGCTTAAATCCGGTCTTAAGGATTGGAGAACAGATCACGGAGGTCATCATGCTCCACCAGAAAGTTTCAAAATCGGAGGCACAGCAAAAAGCGATTGAAATGCTTAAAATGACAGGAATTCCGAGGGGGGACCGCATCATGAATGAGTATCCTTTTCAGATCTCGGGAGGACAGAGACAGCGTATCATGATCGCGATGGCTCTGGTATGCAACCCTAAAATTTTGATTGCGGACGAGCCGACAACGGCTCTGGATGTCACCATTCAGGCACAAATTTTAAATTTAATGCAGGACCTGAAAGAAAAAATCGGAACCTCGATTTTGTTTATCACTCATGATCTCGGTGTAGTGGCGGAGATCTGCGATGAAGTGGTTGTAATGTACTGTGGAAGAGTAGTGGAGAGTGCGGATGTGTTCAGCATTTTTGAAAAGCCGCGCCATCCTTATACGCAGGGATTGCTCGATTCAATCCCAAAGCTGGGAGAACATGTAGAGATGCTTGATTCAATCCCAGGGAATGTCCCTAATCCCAAATATATGCCAAAGGGATGCAAATTTGCACCACGCTGTAAATTTGCTATGGAGATTTGCAAAGAGGAAGAGCCGAGATTTTATGAGTACGAAAATGGTCATAAAAGCAGGTGTTGGCTTTGCGACAAAAAATATGGAGGTGAGTGTGAATGAAAAAAACCTTACTTTCGTGTAAAGATGTGAAACAGTACTATCCTGTACGCAAAGGAGTATTCGGGGCAAAGAATTATGTCAAGGCAGTGGACGGTGTAGATCTGGAGGTCTATGAGGGCGAGACGCTTGGAATCGTAGGGGAGTCCGGATGTGGAAAATCGACACTCGGAAAAACGATCTGTAAACTGATTGAACCGACAGGAGGACAGATTGTACTGGACGGGGAAGACATTACCTCTTACGGCAAAAAACAGATGCGTCAGGTACGAAAGAAGATGCAGATGGTGTTTCAGGATCCATATGCCTCTCTGAATCCTCGCATGAGTATCCGTGACATTGTGGCAGAGCCGATCTATATTCAGAAATTGCTGAAGGACAAAAAGGAGATCGATGATTACGTCATTGAGCTTCTGAGAAAGGTAGGGCTGGACGATTATCATGCAGTTCGTTATCCTCATGAGTTTTCTGGAGGTCAAAGACAGAGAATCGGAATTGCACGTGCCCTTGCTGTAAAGCCAAAGCTTGTGATCGCTGATGAGCCGGTTTCTGCGCTGGATGTTTCCATTCAGTCGCAGGTTTTGAATCTGTTAAAAGAATTACAACAGGAATTTGGACTGACCTATATTTTTATCGCACATGATCTGAGTGTTGTGGAACACATCAGCGACCGAATCGGTGTGATGTATCTTGGAAATTTTGTGGAGGTGGCAGACAAGATTAGTCTGTACAGCAAACCAATGCATCCTTACACGCAGGCACTGCTTTCTGCCGTCCCGATTCCAGATCCGCGGCAGAGAAAGAAACGTCCGGTTTTGGAGGGAAATATTCCTTCTGCACTGAACCCACCGTCTGGATGTAAGTTCCATACTCGCTGTCCAAAGTGTATGGAAATCTGTAGACAGAAAGCGCCGCAGAAGAAAAAAATTTCGGATTCTCATTATGTGTACTGTCATCTGTATGATGAGAATCAAGAGTGATTCGATTCCTTGGGCAAAAGATTGTCAGTATCATAAATTCGTGGTAAAATGAAAAAAGGTCATCCCAGAACAATGGCAAGCTTTGGATTGGATGTTTTGGGATGGCTTCTTTGCGAAAATATATTGAAAATGAAGGGATAAAAAATGTTTACATTGATAAAAAATGTTCATGTGGTATCACCGGAAGACCTGGGGATACAGGATCTTCTGATCTGTGATGAAAAGATTGTGAAAGTGGCACCGAAGATCGAGTTTTCGTGGGATGAGGATGAGTTTGAGGTGATCGATGGAAAAGGAAGAATCGCTGTGCCAGGATTTTTGGATCAACATGTCCATATCATCGGAGGTGGCGGAGAAGATGGGTTCCGAAGCTTGATTACAGATGTGAAGATGACAGATTGCATCAAGAGCGGTGTGACGACAGTTGTGGGACTTTTGGGGACAGATTCTACAGCAAAAAATGTGGAGAGTCTGGTGGCAAAGGCGAGAGGCTTGACAGAGCAGGGAATCACAGCTTACTGTCTGACTGGCGCTTACAATTATCCATCGCCGACTCTGACAGGATCTGTGGCAAAGGATGTGGCATTTTTGCCAGAAGTACTTGGTGTAAAGCTTGCGATTTCAGATCACCGTTCGTCAAATGTCTCGAAGGAGGAACTGGCACGGCTTGCGATGGATGTAAGAAAAGCATCTCTTCTTGCAGGAAAGCCTGGAGTGATCCATATGCATACAGGAAAAGGAAAAGTGGGTCTGAAAGATGTGATGGCTGTTGTGAAGGAGACGGACGTGCCGATCAAGCATTTCCGACCGACACACTGTGGAAATCTGTTTGACGATGCGATTGCGTTTGGAAAGATGGGAGGATATATCGACTTTACGACGGGAAGAGACGGAGAAATCTGTGCAAATCATGTCTTAAAGGCGATGGAAGAGGTCGATTTTTCTCTGATTTCCATGAGTTCTGACTCGAATGGAAGTATGCCTGTATGGAACGAAAAAAGAGAGATCATCGGCATGGGAGTCGGGAAGATGACATCGCTGTTTGGAACAGTAAAAGTGTTGGTTCAGAATCATGGCATGCCGCTTGAAAAGGCTGTGTCACTGATTACGCAAAATGTGGCAAAGGCACTTGGGCTGTACCCGAGAAAGGGATGCATTGCAAAAGGAAGCGATGCAGATCTTGTACTGTTAGATGAGAATCTAGAGATTCAGACTGTCTACGCAAAGGGCAGAAAAATGATGTTTGACAGACAAATCATCGTGAAAGACTATTATCAGTACGAATAAAAAAGGCACTCCCTGGATTTTGAAATAGCAAAAGAGTCGGGGAGTGCTAATTTTTTGAAATATATAAAAGGACAGGAAGGAACAGTATGAATCATTTGACAGAAAATCACAGGCAAGAGTTTGAAAATTTTGTACAGGAAATCATGAAAAAAGAAGAGGCAGCAGGGATTGGTGTTGCGATCGTGGACGGAAAAGGGGAGACAGCATACGAACAGTACTTTGGATATCGAGATCTGGAGGAAAAGCTGCCAATTGATCGGGATACTATTTTTGGTCTGGCTTCGGTGACGAAGTCGTTTACATGTATTGCTATGATGCAGCTGGCAGAATCAGGAGTTTTGTCTTTGGATGATCCGGTGTCAAAGTACATCCCGGAATTTACAAACAAAAATCAGAAGGAGACGGTCAAACTTTGGCATCTGATGTGCCACAGTGGGGGATATTTTCCACAGAAAAGAATTTTAGTCAAAGATATCGCAGATGAGCTTGGGATCAAGGAGGAAAACGACAAAGATTTTGCATACAGTGAGGCGATCGCCGAGGAGGGAAGAAAGAGAGTGGCTCAGAGACTGGATTCGCAGACGCAGTTTACAGGGCGCCCTGGTCAGCGTATGAGTTACTGCAATGATGGATTTGGGCTGCTGTCTGAAGTGATTCGGATGATGGGAGATCAGGCATCTTTTGCGGAATATATAAGAGAACATATCACGAAACCACTTAGAATGGACAGGACAAGCTGCGAATTTTTATCTCCGGCATCAGATGAAAATAGTGCCACGCTTTACTGGAAGAAAGATGGAATCATACATGCAGATCATAATTATTACAACAATGCTTTTGTGCTGAATGGCGGAGGAGCATTAAAATCAACGATCAGAGATATGAGTCGTTATCTGGCGATGCTCCTTGGAAAGGGCACAGGGCTCAGAGGAGAAGAAATTTTGTCGTCTTGTGCTGTGGAAGAATTGTATAAACCAAGGCAATTTTATCTTCCAGGACAATTTTACGGATATGGTCTCGTATTAAAACAATTAAAAGATATGACTGTGATCGGTCATGCAGGAAGTCTGCCTGGCATCTCTTCGTATCTTGCATGGTCATATGAGGCGAATGCAGGAGTCGTTGTGCTGTGCAATACGAGAGGAATTTCTGTCAGCGCGATTGCAGATGCAGCACTTTGCATGTACCGTGGATTTTCACCCGTTCCAGAGAAAGCGAGTGTGAGCGAAGAGACCTGGACGCAGGCAATGATTGAAAAGACGGTGGGAACATATCGCTCAGGGGAAGGCGATACGTTCACGATTTTTCAAAAGAGCGAAAATACCGTGGGTGTGCGGATCAATGACCAGGAACAAAAAAGCACCGTGATAAATCCATATACCATTAAAATCAGCAGTGAGTTTTCGAATAATGCGATTCAAGTCATTCAGGAAAAGGAAAAAATCTGCGGAATCCGATACGGAAGCAGAATTTTTCCATATGAGAGACAAAAATAAAAAGATGACAAGAGAAACAGGATCGAAAAAGGCTGCGTTTCTACTTCGACCCGCGCACTTAGGGTCCGCTATTTACGAAAATTCACCTTCGGATCAACAACCTGTGAGATAAAGACTACGAGAGGAGATGACGATAGCGTACACGATATCCTTTCCACATTTTCTTGACGTAAACATCTGGAATAAGAAATCATATAGGCTATTTTGCACAGAAAAAAGATGTGATATACTATTTCTAGGAATCACTATAAAAGCCATGCGAATGGAATGAACGGGGCGATATGCGAATTCGGTGGGTTTTTATGCTTGGTGCTGACATCGCCAGACGTCATTTCTGTTTACTATGTAGGAAAGGGGATTTATATGCAGAAGAAAACCAGAGACAATATGGTCTATATTGCCGTGATGTTTTTGACGGGGGTAGTGTGCGGGATATTTGGAGTCAGACAGTGGCTTGGCGGCACAGGACAAAGCGTGAGTGCAGGACAGGAAATCGTTCGGCTTGTTTTTTTACTGTTTTTTCTCTATGTGGGTTTTTGGATTCAGATGATTATCCACGAGGCAGGACATCTGGTGTTCGGTCTGCTGAGTGGCTATTCGTTTTCTTCTTTTCGCATCGGGAGTGTGATGTTGACCAAGAAAGGGAAAAAACTGGAGTGGAAACAATATTCGCTCATGAGAACAGGTGGGCAATGCCTGATGGTCCCTCCGAATGATTCTCTGGAGAAGATACCGTATGTTCTTTACAATATGGGCGGTGTGATCGCCAATGTCGTGGCATCTATGATTTTGGTGTGGATTGCCAAGGTGCTTCCGTCTTCGGGGATCCGTTCGGGAATTTGTATGATCACCGCGATTGCGGGATTAGGATCGGCACTGATGAATGGGATTCCGCTTCACATGGAGATGATCGACAATGATGGGGCAAATACTGTCAGTATCTCGAAAAGCGAAGAGGCAAAGCGCTGCTTTGTCAGTCAGATGTACATCAATGCCTATACTACAAAGGGGATGCGTCTGAAGGATATGCCCGATATGTGGTTTCGAATTCCGGATGAGGAGAGCAGAAAAAATGCGCTCTGTGCAGAAAATGGAGTGTTTGCGTGCCTGCGGGCGATCGATCAGATGGATTTTGAGAAGGCGAGAAAGATAGGATATCAGATGATCGGGGAAGACAATGGGATGGCAGGAATTTACCGACAGATTCTTCAGGCAGAGATGATGTACTGTGAGATGATCAGAGAAAAACAGAGTGGGGGAGTCGAACAATTAAAGACAAAAGAATTAGATAAATTTTTGAAGACAATGAAAAAAAATCCTTCTGTGCAGCGCATAGAGTATGTATATCATCTGTTGGAACTGCATGACGAGGAGGAGGCACAAAAAGATCTGGAAAGATTTGAGCAGACTGCAAAAACTTACCCGAATGAATGTGAGATCGAGGGAGAACGTGAGCTGATTGCATATGCGAGAGAAATTTTTGAAAAAAGATCCGCTGGATAAATAGAAGGGGATATTGCAGAAACGATTTTTGCAATATCCCCTGATTGATATGGTAAAGTCAAGTCAAAATTTTGCCTATTCTGCCAGACTTGGGATAGAGATTTCGATGTCGACATCCTGTGTATAATCGACATTGTCGAAGTGGAAGCCGAACATATGATAGAAATCTTCCCAATATCCATCGATGTCTGAGAGTGTGGTTACATTTTCGCTGGAAATTTGTTCCCAGATTTCCATGACTTTTGTCTGGACACTCTCTTGCAGTTCATAGTCATCCATGCGGATGCGCCCTTCTGAGTCGAAAGGAATCTCATCTCTGAGCAGTTTATCGCAGAAGAGACGAGCGATCTGCTCGATACATCCTTCGTGTGTGCCCTGCTCCTTCATCACTTTGTAGAGAATCGCAAAGTAGAGAGGAACAATCGGGATAGCAGAGCTTGCCTGAGTGACGAGTGCCTTATTGACAGAAATATATGCCTTCACATCTGGGAAAGTGTCTGAGATTTCCTTTGCCGTTTTTGTGAGATGGCGTTTGGCCTGCCCGATGGTTCCGTCGAAATAGATCGGGTAAGTCAATTCAGGACCAATGTAGGAATAAGAGATCGTGATAGCGTCTTTTGCAAGGACACCTGCGCTGGACAGTGCGCGAATCCAGTCCATCCAGTCTTCGCCTCCCATAACCTTGATCGTTCCTTCCAGCTCTTCCGGTGTACATGGCTGTACACTTTTCTGAGAGATTTCATTGTTCTTCAGATCCAGACTTTTCTCTGTAAAGACGGAATTGGTCGTCTTTAAAGAAGAAGCGTAGGTGGTGCCGTCTGCGGTTGTCCTGCGCGGGGCAGCAAGACTGTAGATGACAAGGTCAACCTGACCGAGATCACGGCGGATCAAGTCAATCGCCTTTTCTTTGACGTCAAGCGAGAATGCATCTCCGTTGATGGATTTTGCATAGAGTCCGTCTGCGGCAGCGGCTTTCTCGAATGCAGCGGTGTTATACCAGCCAGGCGTGGCAGTGCGTTTACCGTTTGACGGTTTTTCAAACATAATGCCGATCGTCGCAGCGTGACATCCAAAGGCAGCACAGATGCGAGAGGCAAGCCCGTATCCGGTGGAGGCACCAATGATGAGCGCCTTTTTTGGTCCTTCCGGAAATGATTTTGATTTGATATAAGAAATCTGACGGTTTACATTTTCCTGACATCCGACAGGATGCGCAGTGGTACAGATAAATTCTCTGACTTTTGGTTCGACAATCATGAAAAATCCTCCTGATTTTTTATAAAGTAACATGGTTTCGTTTACGTTCACAGATGATAGAAAAGTCAAAACGAATAAAAAAGTTTGACTATCAAAATATTTTAACATAAAAATAAAAAGATGCAATACCTTTTTCAAAGTTTATACAGAAATCCCCCCTTCTGCCGCAGATTTCGGGGCAGAAGAGGGGAGAAAAACGTTTATTTGTCAATCTTTGCCTGAGCGCTTGCCTTGAGAAGCTGAGAGAGTGCCGCAAATAAAACACCTGCGACAGGCCACACGATCCAAGAGCGGTTCCAGGAGTCGAAACCGAAGCTGATTCCGAGATAGAATGCAGTGGCAGCACACCAGTACACTCCCGGGAACCAGGAGGTGCGTTTTTCGAGTTCTTTCTTTGACGGAGAGTAATCACCGATCTGTAAGATTTTGTGGTAACTGCTGTGGATCATTCCGGACCAGACAAACAGAAAAACTCCGCAGGCGATAAAGAACAAGAGTACAGCGGTACACCAGACATAGATCTGATCTCCGGCATCGATCGTAGCAGCGATCATCAGCGGAACTACCCCAATGATACACAGGGTAACGCCTCCTGCGATGCAGTGGCGGAAGATTGGATCGAATTGATCTTGTTTTTTCTCTACAATTCCGTAAATTCCATATTCCAGAGTAAAATTTTCTCTCTCTAAGTATGCATATTTTGAGAGCTTGATGCCATTGGAGATCAGTATCGCTACGCCAATCGCCAGAAGCACAAGTAAGATAGCGGTTCCGAGTCCGCTTGCGGTCTGTTCACTCAAAAAGAGGGGAACACTTCCATTTTGGACAGAAAATCCTACAATGCCGATCAGAATGGCAGGTGCCAGAACACACAAAAACACACCGACGCCCATCAATCTCGAAATTCTTTCTACAACATTTAAATATTCAGTCACTTGATCCAGAGCAAGTTTGCGTGACGGTTCTTTTTGACACTCTTTTGTGGATTCTGTGGGAGTGAACTCCTGAATTTCATCCTTTAGAAGATAATCTGTGCTGACACCAAAGATAGCACTCAATTT
>JALEVQ010000058.1 GCA_022788205.1 Robinsoniella sp.
ATATCAAAAAATTTGACCGCAGGCTCCTTCGCAGCTTGCGGTCATAAGTAAATGGTGGGCTATCGTAAATATCCCACAATCGGTCGAGATACCAGCGACCGAACACTTCCAACCATGAATCATTCCTTTTTCATGGAGGTCGCTCTCTGTCTGATATTCTCCTGGAAATTAATCACCTCATGTTCGTATTCTGAATTCAAATATGGAGAGGTAATCATAAAATCAGCACTTGCCTTGTTGTTGGCGATTGGAATGTCATATACCTGTGCGATGCGCAGCAGTGCCTTGACATCTGGATCATGCGGTGCAGCTGTCAGCGGATCAGAAAAGAAGATCACAAGATCAATCTGTCCTTCCACAATCTTTGCCCCAATCTGCTGGTCTCCGCCGAGAGGACCACTGTTGTAACCTTTTACAGGGAGATTCGTGGCATCTGTAATCATGCGCGCCGTTGTTCCTGTTCCACACAAAAAGTGCTGATTCAAAATTTCTTTGTGAGCCTCGCACCATGTGATCAGTTCCTGCTTTTTTCCGTCATGTGCGATCAGTGCGATATTCTTTTGTTTTGGGATGGTCAAAGTTAATTTTTCCATAAATCATTCCCCTTTCTCTTTCTATACTGTTTTATTCTATGTATAAAGAACTTCCCCGCTACATACGAGTCTGTTGGGCACCGTGTAAATTTATTATACTGCATTCGCCGCAGAAATACTATTTCTTTCCTGTTATTTTCTGACTATATTTTTGTTAAACTTTTATGTATCAATTCATCCCATGACTAAAGTCACGGGTGTTCTTGACATATATTATAAATTTCATGTGCCATACCATGTCCCATCGTTATAGATGATATCACGGTGTTCCTTTCAGAAAAAACTCAGACATAAAATTCCTCCATCGTGTCCAGACACAGACAGGCAAGCCTGCCTTCCGGAAAAACAGCACCACAGTCAATACAGATATTGTTATTCTTTTTGTAAATCTCTGGCTTTCCATTGATTGCCAGTGTCGGTGTATGACCCGTCACAAGATAGATAGACGGATCCTTAAAATACTGCCTTTCATAGTCACAGCGCGAAAATGCCAATTCACTC
Organism: Robinsoniella sp.; assembly: GCA_022788205.1. GTDB lineage: Bacteria > Bacillota > Clostridia > Lachnospirales > Lachnospiraceae > JAGZHZ01. The sequence continues at coordinate 1,095 of JALEVQ010000058.1, forward strand.
AGGGTATAATCTTCCATTGTCTTTTCTTCACTGAAATTTCCAAGTCCCGCATGCACCAGCAAAAAGATCTTATCTCTCACCTCCACGATCTCATATGTCGTGAACTCCTCCATGTATTCCAGCAAATCCATCCGCTCATCCTGCGTCAGTTCTTTAAATTCTGCGATAGTCGAATTACCTCCATTCATCTGCCATTCCAACAGACCCTGCATCGTCTCTTCATCAATCTGAGTATCATAATTTTCCTCTGTAATCTCTTCGACCAGTTTTTTCAGAGTGTGAAACGCCATCACTTCATGATTTCCAAGGATAGGATAGACGTTAAATCTCATAGAAATATCCTGCAAAATCCTCACCGGTTGTGGACCACGGTCTACAATGTCACCGATGATGTAAAGTACATCTTCATCCGAAAACTTTATCTTCCTCAGCATAGCCAGAAACTTATCATATTCTCCGTGTAAATCTGCCATCACATATATCATTCTTTTTCTCCTCTCAGTCTCTCTTTTCTTTTTCCCTATAGTAACAATGGTGGCTGCATTCTCCGCGAAAAAGCTGCCTTTTCATCTCTCTCTGAAAGCTTTTTTCTCCGTCCGTCTCATCTAAAATGTCCAAAGCTTTTTTGACCTGTTCGATATCCCGCCGGGCATAATCTGTGTAATTTCCCCGCCCGACTAATTTCAGATGTGTGACTCCAATTTCACGCATTTTGTACAACGCACACAAACCACATCCTGTTTCCCCTGTCCTATAACTTTGCTCTTCTCCCTCTTCTTCCTCCATCTCTGTCTCATCAAGATCCGATCCCCCATTCTCTTGATCTGTTTCACTGCAAGAATAGCATTCTCCGGAAACTTTTCCTATCCAGTACGGCACATGACACAGATGAGAGAATTCATCACAGTGAAGAGAATTGCAAAAAGCCCCGCTGAAATGGCACATTTCATTCAACAAGAATGATTCAAATTCTATTTTTTTATCTGACTTTTTCCAGTTACCTGCCACCGAATCTAAGCCACTTTCCCTCTTCCTGCTCTCCTGTTTTCTAGTATGTAAAATACAGGATAGCATATCTTCTAAACTATTTTTTCTGTGAAAAATCACTCTGTCCAGATCAAATTGATAAAACAAATCCAGCATACTCCGATTGACTTCCGCCGTCTCACCGCTCAGATGAATCCGGCACGGGATCTTCTGCCTGCGCAAATATACGATCAGTGCAGGATCTGCGATAATAAATGTCTCAAATCCACAGTCCATGCACTGTGAAATGATGTCCGCAATCACCGGATACTGCTCTGGTGTATAATACAGAGAA
>JALEVQ010000070.1 GCA_022788205.1 Robinsoniella sp.
CGATTCTTCTGTCGCGACATCAAACGTTTCCAGTATCTTCTCCAAATCTTCTCTCTTCATTCCAAGTTCAATCTCCCCTGGAAGCACGAGGGAAAATCCATCCTCATACTGGCTGACCCAGAGACAAGTCACCAGACATTCCTCTGCTTTTGCCGTCTGATCCGTATCATTCTCGATCATCATCTTGACCTTTTTGTTGTCCTTTTGCAGTACCACAAACCCGGCTTTTTCTGCTTCCAGCTCCAGATCAGACTCCTCGAGTTCAATTGAAAACCCATTCTCCAAAAATGCGCTGAGTGGCGCAGGAAGTTCATAGAGATGGGAATCAAACAAGACCATCCCGCTCAGCAGATCGTCTCCCAGCTCTTGCTCCAAAATCTCCCCGATGCCATCCAGATTTTCTTCTTTTTGTGCTGCAGCATCGCCAGAGTGTTCTGCCTGCACCGTCCCTGCTGACAGTGCCAGACACAGTACAGATGCTGCCGCCAGATATCGTCTTTTCATTTCAATGTTCCCTTCCTTTTCATCAGGGTAGACCGTTCTCGCCTAGGAAAGCTGCTCAAGCTGCGGTTCCCGCCGAATGGAGATCTTCACAACCGTATCACTTTTCTTATTCACACAGATCTTCACTTCATCCTCTGAGTCTTCCCCACACGGGATCACATACCATAGAAACGTGTTGCCTTCTTCTTTCTCATACTCGGTTCCTGTCAAAATCTCTTCCAGCTGCGCACTGCTCATACCGAATGTAATCTCGCGCGGCAGCTCGATCAGAATCTCTGTGGAAAAATTCTGGTTATAGATTTCTGTGACAAAGCAATTCTCTACTGTCGTCGCATTGTCATCATAATTTTTCACACAGATGCGCAGCTTCTGCTGATTCTTCATCAGATAATATCCGTCACCGCTATCCTGCCCTGCAATCACTTCACTGTTTCCATCATAGACAATCTTCCATCCATTCTCCAGAAATGCGCTGACTGGTGCAGGAATACGGTACAGGCTGCCGTCGATTCTCACAGTGCCTGAGGCGATATCTTCGCCCAATTCCTGAGGCGTCTGATACTGTGCCACAACTTGTGGAATTTCGCTGTTAATCTCATCCTCCTCAAAATCCTCCGGCGCTGTCAGACAAATCATCGCGACGCGCTTTACCTTTTTTTCTGCTGCATCGACAAAGATTTCTACTCTATTGTAGAAGCCTGCAAGATCGTAAGTCAATTTTCCATACTCTTTTGTCTTGTAGAGGGCAGAGGGCGCACCGTACGTCTCTTCCACCTGACTCATCGTGGAGACATCATAGACAATCCCACCTGGCAGTTCAAAACTCATCTGATCTTTCAAGTACGTTTCATTCAGATCAATTCCGGCAACATAGCACTCACTCAGAGGTTTCGTGTTCATCCCAAAGTTCATGATCGTCACGCTGGCACAAATCGTGTTCTTCTTCACATTCACAGAGCCATAATTGCCCGGAGTCATCTCACTTTGGCTGTCTAATCCGTCTAACTGCCATCCTTTTTCTATAAACTCTTCATATTTCATGGGAAATTGATACCACTCGCCATCAATTTTTATCTGAAAACTACTGAGAATATCACTCCCTTTGTGTACCTCCTCGATGCCTCCGCTGTCCCACGCCATCGCACCGATATCGATCTCTTGTGCCATCACTGCCATCGGTGACGCTGCGATACAAAGTAACATCACAAATCCAAGCATTTTCTTTTTCATTTCTACGCCTCCTTCTGCCCTTCCACAGGCTCTATTTCCCAGACCAAAATGTCCGTTACTGTCTGATTTTATTATAACAATCCCATCCCCAAATGTAAAGCGCTGATCCGTTTTACCGAAAAGGATCTGACGCCTGGCGGCGTCACTGCCAATCATAAAAGGGACATAAACCCGCGGAATGTGGGCAATGTCCCTTTTTCTTTCAATGTTTCTCTGTCATTTTATTTCTGACGGTAAATAATATCGTCTCTTCCTGGTCCGTTTGATACCATGGTGATCGGGAACCCGATCTGATCCTCAATAAATTCGATGTAATTTCTGCAGTTTTCCGGCAGATCTTCGTATTTCTTGATGCCGCGGATATCGCATTTCCATCCTGGCAACACTTTCAAGACAGGTTTTGCCTTCTCAAGCAGAGAGGTTGTCGGGAAATCTGTCGTCACTTCACCGTTGATTTCATATCCCACACAAACCGGAATCTCATCGAGATATCCTAAAACATCCAGAACAGTAAATGCCACATCGGTTGTGCCCTGGATTCTGCATCCATACTTGGAAGCGACACAGTCAAACCATCCCATTCTTCTCGGACGTCCTGTGGTTGCGCCGTATTCTCCTCCGTCGCCGCCGCGTCTTCTCAGCTCATCTGCTTCTTCTCCAAAAATCTCGCTGACAAATGCACCTGCGCCGACCGCGCTGGAATATGCCTTGCAGACCGTGATGATCTTTTTAATCTCATATGGCGGAATGCCTGCACCGATTGCCCCGTACGCTGCAAGGGTGGAAGAAGAGGTCACCATCGGATAAATTCCGTGATCTGGATCCTTCAGAGAACCGAGCTGACCTTCCAGAAGAATCTCTTTTCCTTCTTTGATTGCATTCCACAGATATGCGGATACATCGCACACATATGGTGCCACCATTTCTTTATATTCCATCAGCTCTTCATAGATCTTTTCTGGCTCAAGTGCTGGCTTGTGATACAGGTGCTCCAGAGTGATATTCTTCTGCTCGCATACCCGATTAATTTTCGCCATCAACTCTTCTCTGTCTGCAAAAAGCTCGCTGACCTGGAAACCAATTTTTGCGTATTTATCAGAATAGAAAGGAGCAATACCTGACTTTGTGGAACCGAAAGAATTCTTTCCTAGTCGCTCCTCCTCATACTGGTCAAACAGCACATGGTAAGACATTACCATCTGTGCGCGGTCTGACACTTTGATCTTCGGCATCGGAACACCGCGATCTACAATGCCCTGTATTTCATGGAACAGCACTGGAATGTTCAATGCCACTCCATTTCCAATCACGCTCGTCGTGTGATCATAAAAAACCCCGGACGGAAGGGTATGCAGTGCAAATTTTCCATAGTTGTTTACGATGGTGTGCCCTGCATTGGCGCCGCCCTGAAAACGAACGATGATATCTGCCTCTTTTCCGAGCATATCTGTGATTTTACCCTTACCTTCGTCTCCCCAGTTCGCTCCTACTACTGCTTTTACCATAACATTTTCCTCCTGTTGTTACTTCCTTGTAACGATCCTGCCAGATTTTGCAAGCCCGCTTTTATACATTGATTTCCGCTTTCATTCCGAGAATCTCTTTGTGTGATTCCAAGACTGGATTTACCACTTTCGTGAGGAATGCGGTCACCTGCTCTTTTGCTCTTCCTGTATATTTTGCAGGATCCATCGTCTTCTGGAGATCTTCCAGAGACATATTGAAAGCAGGATCAGCGGCAATCAACTCTAACAGATTGTTGTCCAGACCTCTTTCTTTGACATTCTTTCCTGCTTCCATAGACAGGGTGCGGATCTTTTCGTGCAGTTCCTGTCTGTCGCCGCCTGCCTTCACGGCATCCATCATGATATTTTCTGTCGCCATGAATGGAAGTTCTGCTCTCAAATGTTTCTCGATTACCTTCGGATAGACGACGAGACCATCCACCACATTTAGACACAGATCCAGGATACCGTCGATTGCAAGGAATGCCTCCGGGACAGAGAGCCGCTTGTTTGCGGAGTCATCCAGTGTTCTCTCGAACCACTGTGTTGCGGAAGTAATTGCCGGATTCAAAGCGTCCACCATGACAAATCTGGACAGAGACGCTATACGCTCGCTTCTCATCGGATTTCGCTTGTATGCCATCGCAGAAGATCCGATCTGTGTCTTCTCAAACGGTTCCTCCACTTCTTTGAGGTGTTGGAGAAGACGGATATCATTTGAAAATTTATGTGCACTCGCAGCAATACCAGCGAGAACATTAATCACTCTTGTATCCACTTTTCTGGAGTAAGTCTGTCCAGATACAGGATAACACTCCTTAAATCCCATTTTCTCTGCAATCATCGGGTCGATTTTATCGATCTTCTCCTGATCTCCATCGAACAGTTCCAAAAAGCTTGCCTGTGTTCCTGTAGTTCCCTTTGATCCCAGAAGCTTCATTGTGCTGAGCACATAATTTAAATCCTCCAGATCCAACATAATCTCCTGCATCCAGAGTTTAGCGCGTTTTCCGACCGTCGTAGGCTGTGCCGGCTGGAAATGCGTGAACGCAAGTGTCGGCAGCTCCTTGTGCTCGTCTGCAAATTTTGCCATCTCAGCGATGACATTAATCAACTTTTTCTGAACGAGCTTTAACGCCTCCGTCATCACGATGATGTCCGTGTTGTCGCCCACATAACATGAAGTTGCTCCAAGATGAATGATTCCCTTTGCCTTCGGGCACTGTACCCCGTAAGCGTAAACGTGGGACATGACATCATGTCTCACCACTTTTTCTCTCTCTTTTGCCACCTCATAATTGATGTCGTCTGCATGAGCTTTTAACTCTTCGATCTGCTCGTCCGTGATGTTCAGCCCCAGCTCTTTCTCTGTCTCGGCAAGTGCAATCCATAGCTTTCTCCATGTGCGGAACTTCATATCCGGTGAAAAAATATACTGCATCTCCTTGCTGGCATATCGCTCCGATAAAGGACTTTGGTATCTGTCAGTCATTCTCATTCTCCTCTTTCTTATAATCCAAGGCGTCTAAATACTTCCTGATAAGCTTCCTCCACGTTTCCGAGATCTCTTCTGAAACGATCTTTGTCCAGCTTCTCATGTGTAGTAGCATCCCACAGTCTGCAGGTATCCGGTGATGTCTCATCAGCCAGAATGATCTGTCCATGATATCTTCCGAATTCGATCTTGAAGTCTACCAGCTCGATGTTTGCTTTCATGAAGAACTCTTTGAGAACTTCATTTACTTTGAATGCATATTTTACGATGGTATCGATCTCTTCTCTCGTTGCAAGTCCCAGTGCGATCGCGAAATAATCATTGATCAGTGGATCGCCCAGCTCGTCGTTTTTATAACTAAATTCAATTGTCGGCTCTTTAAATGGAGTTCCTTCCGGCACACCCAGTCTCTTGGAAAAGCTTCCAGCAGCAATATTTCTGATAATAACCTCTAACGGAACAATCTCAACTTTTTTGACAGCCGTCTCTCTGTCGCTCAGCTCTTCAATCAGATGAGTGGGTACTCCCTGCTCTTCCAGAACTTTGAATACATAATTACTCATACGGTTATTGATGACACCTTTTCCTGTGATGGTTCCCTTTTTCAGACCATTGAAAGCTGTCGCATCGTCTTTATAGTCTACAATGAGCACGTCTGGATCCTCTGTCGTGTAAACCTTTTTTGCTTTTCCTTCGTAAAGTAATTCTTTCTTTTCCATTTAATCCACCTGTCCTTTTAACTTTTTTGAGTGCGATTTTTGACTGTCCGGCAGCTTTGCCTTTCCTGAAAACTCCGGCATTTTTTCACCAGCTCCGAACAGCTTTCACGATTGGTTCCAATCGTTCCGGCTACATTATACCTTGCATTTCCAAAGAAAGCAAGTAATTCTGTCGAAAGCTTTTATACTTCGTTGAATTTTCCCAAAAATTCCTTCATGCGCGGGTTGTCCGAGCTGAAAAGCTGCTCCGGTGTCCCTTCTTCCGCGATCACTCCGCCGTCCATAAAAATTATATAGTCCGCCACATTGCGCGCAAAATTCATCTCATGTGTCACAATCACCATCGTCATGTGCTCCGCTGCCAGATCCTTGATCACCTTCAAAATCTCCCCTGTCAGCTCTGGATCGAGCGCTGAGGTTGGCTCGTCAAAAAACAAGACATTTGGGCGAAGTGCCAGGGCTCTCGCAATCGAGACTCGCTGCTGCTGTCCTCCGGAAAGCTGATACGGATAACAGTTCTCTTTGTCAGAGATTCCCATCTTTCTGAGAAGCTCCCGCGCCTCCTGAATCGCCTCTTCCTTTTTCCGTTTCTGCACTCTCACCGGCGCATCGATGATATTTTTCAGCACAGAATAGTGCGGAAACAGGTTAAAATTCTGGAATACCAGCCCAAAATTTGTGCGAATCTTTTTTAACTCTCCCTGGGAGACATAAATGCTTTTTCCGTCCTCCCCTGCCTTTACTGCTTCCTGCCCTAGATAACTTAAGCTGCCGCAATCCATCTTCTCCAGAAAAGTGGCGCAGCGCAGAAGCGTCGACTTTCCTGATCCTGAGGGACCAATAATCGCCAAAACCTCTCCCTTTTTTACCGTCAAAGAGATGTCTTTGAGCACTTCAAGACTTCCAAAACTTTTCTTTATATGCTTGATCTCCAGATAATTTTCATTCATCTTCTGTTCTCCTTCCTTAACGATAATAGCTCAGTTTTTTCTCTACATACTCCATAACCGTCGCCACCAGGAAATTAAAGACATAATAAAATATTCCCGCCGCCACATACGGCACCATACTCGTCTGCGACGATGCCAATGCTTTCGCAGCTGTGAACATCTCTGCCACAGAGATCACGAAGGCAAGCGACGTATCTTTCACAAGTGTGATCACCTCATTCGTGATCGCCGGCAAAATGCGCTTGATCACCTGCGGAAGAATGATCAGAAAGAAAGTCTGCACCTTATTGTATCCCAAAAGCTGCGCTGCCTCATACTGTCCCACAGGCATAGATTCGATTCCACTGCGGTAGATCTCCGCAAAATATGCTGCATAGTTCAGCACAAAGCCTATGATGACAGCCACATATCGATACGATCTCGCAATCGGTATCCGAAACAGATAATATGGTCCAAAATAAACCACCATCAACTGCAGCATCAAAGGGGTTCCGCGCATCACCGAAATATAGAACTTGGCGATATTCCGCAGCAAACCATTTTTCGACATTCTCAAAAAGGTAACCAGAAGCCCAAGCGGCAGGGAAAAAATTAACGTTAAACCAAAAATCCAGACTGTCGTGACCATTCCATCGCCCAGCTGGGACAGCATCGTCGTGAAACTCATTTTTCTTCCTCCTCTCTACGCAAAAAAGACTGCTGCTCAAATCTGCGCAACAGCCCTTTTCACTGTCTCTCTACTCTACTTTACTTTCCGATTGTTGTGATATCTTTTCCAAACCACTCTTCTGAGATCTTAGCTAACGTTCCATCCTCAGCCATCTCTTCCAGTGTCTTCTGAACCAGGTCTCTTAACTCTTCGTTGCCTTTCTTGAAGCCAACTCCGTACTCTTCCTCTGCCAGTGCCTCTTCCAGTACCACGAAATCTGCATTTCTGCTCTCAATCTGATAACTTGCAACGATATCGTCCATCGCAATTGCATCCACGGCACCTGCCTCCAGATCCATAAATGCGGTGTTGTAATCTGCCACTGTCAAAAGTTCTCCAAAGCTTTCCGCAAGATCTTTATTTTCGTCCTCTTTCAAAGCTGCCTCTGCGCTGGAATCTACCTGAACATCAACGGTTTTTCCTGCCAGATCTTCCAGACTCTCGATGCCGGAATCTTTTTTCACAACAAATACCTGTTTATTTGCCATGTAAGGCTCTGTCCATGTATAGTTCTCTTCTCTTCCTGTGATCGTAAATCCGTTCCAGATGCAGTCGATTGTCCCGGACTCAAGCTCCATATCCTTCGCATCCCATGCGATCGGCTGATAGATCACTTCTTTTCCAAGGCGCTTTGCAACCTCAGCAGCCAAATCCAGGTCAAATCCTGTAAACTCTCCGTCGTCTCCCACAAATCCCATCGGTGGGAAATCCTGGTCAAATCCTACGATAAATGTGTCAGAATCAGCAGCTTTCGTCGTCTCTGTCTCCGTTGCCTCAACTTTTGCCTCTGTCTGGCTTTCCTCCTTTGAACTACATCCTAAAAGCATAGAAGCTGCCATCGCTATTGTCAATAAGGCGCACATTACTTTTCTCTTCATCCTGAACTCCTCCTTATATTTTCCGGGGTGTTCAACGATCTATCACTTGACCAGTTGACCACTCTACCTTACTAAACTACGGAATTTATCTTACCATGGAAGTATTCTTTTGTCAACAAAAAGTGTCTCTCTGAGGAAGACATTTTTTCAAAAAACCTCTCTGCCTTTATGAGCTTGTACTCTTATGATAATCTTCCTTACATTCCTCAAAAAATTCTTCTGTTGTCAGACTTTTTTGGCGCTCTCTCAACACATGTCCTTCTGATTTTGCGCAGATCTCTTCCTTCTTTTTCTTTAATTCTTCCCAGCACTCCGCCGGCTCTCCCAGCTCCTCAAGGCGTTCTTTTCCCTCTTTTTCTTCCAGATAGAGAGGGAGCATCAAAAGATAACGCCTATAGACCTCCTTCGACTGCAAAATCTGCCATGACTGCCACAGACAGTCTGCCGCCTCCTCAAACAGGAATAATTTTCCATAGGCGACTGCCATATTGTTGAGCACCGACGCATAAAACTGAACCCCCAGTTTCCCGGGATTGCGCTCCTTTAAAATCTGGTAATATTCCTGGATCGCATTCATATACATCTCATATTCTACCAGATAATCTGCTTTGACCTTTCTTCGCATATCGGCAGGCTGAATCTCAATTTTCGATATTTCTTCCTGCATCTGCCGAAATTCACTGTGTGAGAGATATCCGATCTCCTTAAAAATCGGGAGAATAAAATCACCAATGCTGCCACCCCGGTCAAGCTGATCATAGAGGCGGCGACACAGCTTCTCCAGCCCCAGCTCATCCTTGATCCAGTTGCACAGCTTCTCATTGACCATCGTCTGATCAATCAGGTAAATATTATTCTGAAGGTAGAAACACAGCTCTTCGATGGAATAAATATTTGTGCTGATACTCTCAATATAATAAGGATTTTTCGCCAGGCGCACCTGACACAGATGACATCCTTTCATGCTTTCTCCCCTCCCTTCAAATCTATGATCTTCTCCCACGCCTTTCCGCTCGAGCGATACAGTCCGCCAAATCCCTGATCCTCCAGTCGTACCTGATACAGATGCGTATCCAGAAAACGCACGGTCATGCGCAGTCTCACCGTCCTGTTTGGTCGATTCTTAATCGGCTCGATGGCAATCGTGTCTTCTCTCATTTCTCCTGTCGTCATCTCCTTCGCAGTGATCGTCACCTCATTTGTCTCGTCTAAGATAAATTCACACTCATGGTACGCTTCATACCAGTTTGATCCGGCTACAATCACAGGATAATACGACTCTTTTCCTCGGATGATCATATTCATGCCGATGTTAAAGTGAATCATATCGGGACTGTCATACAGAAATCCATCGACAATTTTCTCTCCCACTCTCTGCATCGCTCCGTAGCATGCACCTTTCGTGTAGAGATTTCTCCCGACAAATCCGTGACGCCTCCTGCTGCACAAAGCCTTGACACACGGCTTGATCCATTCTTCCAAAAATTCATCGCCTACAAGATACACCGAAGAATACGCTACATTTTTCCACAAAGTCTCAGCGAGATCCAGGAATCTGCGTCCTCTCTCTTCATCCCAGTTGCTCTCCCCGACACGTCTTTTCAGCCTCTCATCCAGCGTCAGAAATCCCTTTTTTTCAATGTGGACGATGGCAGGTTTCGTCTGATAATCGGCATAGAAATCATATGCCACAATCGTATCTTTCTCATATTCAAACAGTGCCACATGATACGTCCAGAGCGACTTTTTCTGGTTCAGCATGAAATAGAAAAAACTTTCCATGTGATCTTGAAGAAAAATATTATTCTTTGAAATTCCAAGGCTGGTCAGTGCTTTTTTCAGTGTCCCTATAAAAGGCTCCCGCATCTGAGGCATCGTCACCATGATGCTGATTTGCTCCCTTTTTCCCGTCCCGGAGAGCAATCCCAGACATCCTTCCATAAAGGCAGCGATCAATTCTACCGTCGGGATACTCTCTTTCTCCAGCTCAATCGGCTGCTGCAGATCCATCAGCCTCACAAGCTCTCCAAAGAAATATCCATCCGCATTTTCCTGCTTTAACTTCAGTGCGTCCGTGCCAAAATACCACTCTGTCTCTCCCTTCATCCGAAACAGGCAGGTCGGAATCAAGTATTTTTCACTTTCCGGCACCGTGCTGACAGTGATGGGTTCTTCACTGCTGCGATTGTAAAAGGTAATCTGTGAATATTCATTTCCCAGGTCAAACCCTACAATCGTTCTGTACTGTTCTCTTATCACATCAAACTCCCCCTATATCATTTTTAAGACTTCATCCACAAACGTCTGCTGCCTGATATACAGATCAATTGTCTGTGCAAGTTGCCCCTGCTCACCTTTCTCTAAATGTTTTGCCATGCGGTTCAGCAGTTCATACTTACTGTTCTGGTCTCGCTCTTCTTTCTTGTATTCCATGACGGAAACTTTACTCTTTTTGATCTCTCCGTCGCATTCTTCCACAATATAATAGGTCAGCTTCTCTCCGTAAAACAGAGTAAACTCCTTGCTGAAAATTCCCTCATACATATCGAGCATCGGCTCTCTGCGGCATACCTGCTCTTTTTTCTTGTTGTCATTCACATAGTAATACAGCGTCACGCTCGCTCTCGGATTCGTTCGGTACTCGATAAATACCTTATCCTGAAGCTGATATGGTCTGGTGTATGCGTCCGGGAATTCCTGGAAAAATCGGAAACGCATTCCCCGGTGAGCATATTTTTCTAAAAGGATACTGACCAAAATCTCCTGCTGTTCTGACAGAATCGTTTGTCTTGACAACTCAGCATAGTGGCGCAGCAGAGCAAGTTCACACACTTCCTCTGTCTCAAGCCCCAACTGCTGCTGTTTCTCCAGTTTGTCAAAAATAATCTGACCGACCTCTTTCTCTTTCACAAAATAATCGTAGGAGCGCAGAACCAGATAAGCATGGCAGAGCTTCCGGTCTCCCATCCCTTTGCTGTAACTTTCATAGATTTCTTCGCTGCCCTCCACGCCGCTTCTTGTGAAGACAATCATCTCTAAAATTTTTTCTTCGATCTGGAATCCGTCCAGATCAAAATCCCTGCTCGCCTTCCAGACTTTCTTCATCGCCTTGATCGGTCCATCATAATAGAAAATCAAATATGTCAAAATATGTTTGTCATATTTTTTGTTCTGAAAACAGTACTCGCAGAAAGGAAGCAGCATCTTGTTTTCACTGTACTCACATAATACCACCATATTGCTGCACAGCTTTGTCATCTTCCCCAGCTCTATCTCTTCGTACCCGTAAGTACAGATCAAGTCAAATGCCTCCCGATAAAAGCTATGATCAATCAAAAGTTCCAGAAGCTCCTTTTTGTCAGCGCGCAGAAAGATCTCATAGTTCATATTTTTGAGATATTCACTGATCCCCTGATCAAACGGATGCGCTGTGTAGAAATCCAGTATCTCTTTTCTCAGCGCCATGCGGTATTCCTCTCGGATCTCCGGGACTTCCACCAGTCTCTGCACCTCTGTGATGGACTCGGGCAATACGCCAGTCTTTCTCACCCGCTCACATTCCCACAAAAGCATTCCCGGATAATCCGGCGCCAATTCTTTGACCCACTCCATAAACTGATCACTGCTCAGAAGCTTATCCAGTTCATATAGGGACGATGAGGCATACCTGTTTCCTTCACTGTCCACAAACACGATCGAATAATCCTCCGTGTAAAGCTGTATCTGTGCCTTTCCCTGGATAATCGGAACAATACTCTCCTCCCTGAGCTGTCTGTGAATCACAATCGCTGATGTAAATTCTGGTATATGGCAAGTCAGTTCATACGTAAACAAGGATCGTCCCAGCCCCTCGGCAAGCCGCTTGTTCAACAGATTCTTCGTCAGAAATCTCTTGTAGAGCATGGCAAGATTCTGATTGATTCTTCCAAACGCCAACTGATCCAGCATAAATTTCTCAATCGACGGGCGATAACTGCGGTAGCTCTGCGGATCTTCCTCCCGGTTCTGTACAACGCTCGCATAGACAAACGCTTTCTTTTGGTAATTCAATGTATTGTTATAGGCAAAATACATGCGGATAATCTGCGGCAGTTTCTTCGCACTGTTCTCGCTCATCGACTCGACATACGCTTCATACAAGCCTGCCACTCTCAAATCCTCCTCCACACCTTTGGCGTACCAGATAAACGCCTCCTGGTCTGTCTTCTGCCCTTTCAGAAGCAGCTCGCAGATACTCCGGACAAGCTGCTGCGATGGGAATTGTTCATAGCATTCTTTCAGCACCGCAAAAGTCATCTCATCGTATTCCTTGCAGCGAAGCGCCAAATCTGCGATCTGCTGCACGACTTCCTTTGTCAGAAGATTTTCCTTGCACGCAAATTTCAGGACACTGATGGTAAATTCATCAAGGCGCTTAATCAGGACAGGTTCTCTCTCAAAAAGCTGATAGACTTCCAGGAACAGAATCCGACTGCGGCATCCTGATACATATTTCTCGCGCACGGCATCAATCTTCTGCTGCGGATAGTTTAAATATTTTTCCTGGAGATGGAGCAAAATCCACTGCAGCTTCCAGCTCTCCCGATTCTGCATGGCAAGCCCTACAATCTCATCTTCAATCACATCCACATATTTTCTCTCATTCTGATAAAAGGTAGTTAAATACAGATAATATCCGCGCACTTCCGGGTTGTCGAGACTTCTTTTTCTGTTCTCCACCGCCTCGAGCACGTTGTGCGCCTCCAGAAATTTGCCCAGCGTGAAATAAATTTGAGCCTGAAACAGCTCCAAAATAGGATGGTTCCCGCCGAATTCCTGGTATTCCTTTAATGCTTCGAGCGACTGGATCTGCCACTCCTCCACAGAGATCTGTCTTGTCTGAAGGCTGATATATAGAGAGACAAGGTGCTCAATCTGTCTCTGTGTCTTGAGAACTTTTCTCTCTCTGTCTTTTGTCCCTTTTTTTGTCACAACCATCTCATAGCGCAGCTCCTGATTGGAAGTCTGAATCCGAATACTTCCATAATTCCGCCCTGCATGAAGTTTTTCCTGCTCGATAATAAAATCCAGCTGGTAAGAATTCCCGATAAACTCATCCGTCGTCACCATGTTTCGCTCCAGTCGGATAAAATCTGCGTCCACGATGAAGTCCAGCCTCTGAAATCCCCACTGATTTTTGACGATCAAAATACTTTCCTTGATGGAATCCTCAAGTTCTTCAAACGTTCCATGCGGCTCTCTGATGCGGAGGAAAATCGGATCTTTTTTCTTGCACGCAACCAAAAATTCTTCCATCGATCGGTAACTGACGGAGATCTCACGCACTCCCTCATACAAAGTCAAATATTCTGGTGCATCCTGCTCGAGCATCCTCGGAAAATCAGATTTAATAAAAAACAAATATGCCTTCTGAAAGTCTTGTCTTGCCATCTTTGCAAATGCCTCAAGACTTTTTGTGTATTCTGCCCGTTCTTTGTCCTGAGACTCTAAAATCTCCACACGATACGGCAATTCCCACTCTCCGATCTCCGAACAAACCGTAAAAAATCCCTCCAGCGCTTCCCCGTCTCTCATCCCTGTGGTATCTGCCTCGTACGTGACAAAGACACTTCTCGCATAAAAATCCGGCGGATCACACGCCATCCGCGCGCTGGAAGAATAGATCAGTCCTCTGATTTTTCTGTCTGCTGTATTCTCTATCACAAAACTTCCCTTTACACGTTTTCCAGCCACCGCTTTGATCTCCAGTCTCTCCTCGGAGAAAATCAGCTTTGGCATTTCATATTCAAATTTTTCACTGCGTAACTGGTCCATTTTTCTCTTCAAATTGTTCACCTGCACTTTTTCTACTATTTTTCTACTATTTTCGACTAGTCTGAGTATATCATAGAAAAGCGGTCGGGGAAACCCTCGACCGCTCATTCATTCTAAAATTTTCTTCAGCTCATCCATAAACGTATTGACGTCCTTGAACTCTCGATACACGGATGCAAACCTGACATAGGCTACGGCATCCAACTCTTTTAGCTTATCCATCACAAGCTCGCCGATCACATTACTCTCGATCTCGCGCTCTTCCCGGTTGAAGATCTCTGTCTCGATCTCATCGATCGCCTGGTTGATCAACTCCACAGAAATCGCTCTCTTATAACAAGCTCTGAGCACTCCAGCTTCAATCTTTGACCGATCATATTGTTCTCTCGTGGAATCCTTCTTGATCACAATCAGAGGAATGGTCTCCACCTTCTCATAAGTGGTAAATCGCCTCCCACACTCATCACAGAGGCGTCTCCGGCGAATAGACTGACCATCATCTGCCGGTCTGGAATCGACCACGCGTGTATTGTCGTGACTGCAAAATGGGCATTTCATATCTTTCCCTCCTTGGCAGGCTTCTCTTATAAAGTATTTTCTCCCTAAGTGGACAGACTGCTTATCTATATTTTGTCTCTCTTTAGTCTGAGTATAACGAATTCGACAATTACTGTCAACTTTTTTCAAAAAGATTCACCTTTTTTTCTAATCATCATAATATAATATAAAAAGTAACTATAGAAGCGGTTATGCCGCTGAGGAAAATCTATGCGTATCTGTGATCTGCGTCAAAAAGAAGTCATCAATATTTGTACCTGCCGCTCTCTCGGCTGCGTGACCGATGTCGATATCAATCCGGAGACTGGCTGTATTGTGTGTCTGATTGTGCCGGGACCAGGCAGACTTTTCTCCGTGTTCGGGAGAGAATGCGAATTCATTATCCCATGGAAAGACATCGTCCAGATCGGGGAAGATATCATTCTCGTCAATGTCAAAGAGGAAGAAATCAAATCTCCGCATTAGTACACTTTCCGCCTCTTTTTCCCCTTTTCCATTATCCGAGATAATTGCGCATATTTTTCAGAGCGCTTTTCTCGAGGCGGCTGACTTGTGCCTGTGAAATTCCGATCTCCTGCGCAACTTCCATCTGTGTCTTGCCTTCATAAAAACGGAGTTCCACAATATACCTCTCTCTCTCTCCCAACTGTTTCATCGCCTCTTTGATGGACAGATCCTCGATCCAATTTTCTTCTCGATTCTTTTTATCACTGATCTGATCCATCACATACAGGGTATCTCCTCCTTCCGTATAGACTGGATCGTACAGACTGACAGGATTCTGGATGGCATCCATCGCCATGACAATATCCTCCTTTGGGATCCCGATTTCTTCTGAGAGTTCTGAGATCGTAGGTTCTTTCAGATTCTTTTTCATATACATTTCTCTGGCGTAGATCGTCTTGTATGCCGTATCGCGCAGAGATCTCGATACCCGGATACTATTATTGTCCCTTAAGTAGCGCCGTATCTCCCCGATAATCATCGGGACTGCATACGTTGAAAATTTTACGTTGAGAGAAGTGTCAAAGTTGTCGATCGCCTTGATCAGACCGATACAGCCGATTTGAAACAAGTCGTCTACATTCTCATTGCTCGCCGAAAATCTCTTTATCACACTTAAGACAAGCCTCAGATTTCCTTTGATAAACTGTTCTCTCGCCTCCTCATCTCCCTGCTCGATCCTGCGAAACAGTTCCTCTTTCTCCTCATGATTTAAAATGGGGAGTTTTGCTGTGTTGACTCCGCAAATCTCGACTTTGTTCAATGCCATTGCAAGAATCCTCCTATCTCGTCTTACAGAAACTTTTTCTAAAATTTTTTGTGACGGTCACAACCGTTTTGAACGTTTAGTAGAATGATTCTCACAATCGAGATTAAATATACGATTTTGAAAAAAATATAAAAAATAAAAGCCCTTGACAGCTTTCATCAAGGGCTTAACATTGTTCCTCTGTTTCTTCGATTTTGATTTGATATTTTGTTCCATCACTAAACTGAATGAAAATCGCTTCCTCCCGCAGGGCAAGTGTCACGACTTTGTCGTTTTCCTCCCTGTTCAGTGCCTCGAACACGGCACGATATATCATTTCTTTTTTCATATTGTCCCTCCTCTGCAATTATTTTAGCCCATTTTGTTCTAGAATGCAATAGCTCAAATTTTCTGACATATAATCTGTAGTATGGAGGAACTACTATGAGATATGAACGCATTCAGAACTTACGCGAAGACTCCGACCTGACTCAAAAAGAAATCAGTGCATATCTTAAAATCAGTCAGCGTACCTATTCACACTATGAAAATGGCACAAGAAATATTCCTGTCGAGATGCTGTCGCGCCTCGCAACTTACTATGGAACAACGATAGATTATCTCGTTGGGAGAACCGACAAAAGATAACGCTTCTGCTGAACACGATCCAGAGAAGAATTCATGAGACAGATGGGGTTGACGCAAAAAAAATCGGGTAAGACGAACGAAACTATTGGGAAGGCAAATTGTTAAAACAGGCGGTGTATGTTCGGGTACTTTTCCGGAAAACAACAACTATTTTTCAGAAAAGTACCCGAACATACACCTGATTTTTACTCAAATCTTACGATCTCTCTTCTCAGACGTTTGATAATCCTTTTCTCCAGCCTCGAAATGTACGACTGTGATATGCCCAACAGATCTGCCACTTCCTTCTGCGTTTTTTCTTCTCCGTCCTGTGTATTCAGTCCAAAACGCAGCTGTACAATTGTTCTCTCGCGGTCTGACAAAGTATCTATCGCTTTTCCGAGCAGATTTTTCTCCACTTCACTCTCCATATCTTTATAGATCACATCTTCGTCTGTTCCCAGAATATCAGACAGAAGCAATTCATTTCCATCCCAATCTACATTGAGTGGTTCGTCGATAGATACTTCCATTTTGGTCTTGCTGTTTCTCCTCAAATACATCAAGATCTCATTTTCAATACATCTGGAAGCATACGTTGCTAGTTTAATATTTTTTTCTCTGTTGAAAGTATTGATCGCTTTGATCAGACCAATTGTGCCGATTGAAATCAGATCCTCGACTCCAACACCTGTATTGTCAAACTTTTTCGCTATGTAGACTACCAATCTCAAATTGTGCTCTATCAGCTCTGACTTTGCCTCGCTGTCATCTGTTGTCCCCAACTCCTGAATACATGCCGCCTCCTGCTCTGGCTCCAAGGGTGCCGGGAGTACGTCGGACCCTCCAATATAATGGACTTCTCGCGCATTTTTCAAAAAAATGTTTGATAAACTTGGCACCATCCTAATCTGAAATCGGTTAGGCATCGCAACTTTAATTACCATATATTTCCTCCTGATTTTATAACGATCCTGAATTGTTCCCTCTCTGGAACCGTTATCCTATTTTTCCTTTTCTTTTTTATTTTCTATAAACAGCGGCTGGAGAATTACCTCATAACTATCCTTTGGGCTGACTGGTATTCTGCAAAGAGCTGCCGAAGGCTTTTGTATCCGAACACTTCCCTTGTACCCCCTGATCAACGCCTCATCCAATACCACACATGGCAGAAGTCCCCTTTCTTTTCCGATTGTGTGATAAGGAATGTAAAAAAAGCTCTCCGTTATCTTTTTTGGTGTCACAAACCGAAACATCTGCTCTAACTGCTGCTGTTCCTGACAGGAAAAAAGTGGTTTTGCTGCTTCATAAGAAACCACCATCACCGGTTGATGGTTCCACGGGTTTTTCAGACGGTTCCCCGTATCCAAAAAACCTCTGCACTCTTTTTCTTTTCCGTTCCGATATAACGTCACTTCGCATTCCTGCGCGGTTTGCTGTCGGATCTCCCGAAAGCCGCTAAAAATTCCTTCCAGCAAAAGCGCACCCGGAATGATCAGCTGAAAAAAGGAAGCCGGAAAGATATCTTTCATCATCTGGAAAATTCCTCCCGCGCAGAAAGTCACCAGATACAAGACAAGAAGTTCTTTCCCCCACTCCACTTTCTCCTCTCTCACTCTCCCGATTTTCAGCATCAGTACACTGCCCGCCACATTCCCCAGAATCATCCGCACTCTTCTGTCAGGGAAAGGGAGCACAAGCATCATGCACACAAGCACCGCCCCCACAAGCGCGGCGAGCAAAAGCGCTGTCCTTTTTATTTTCTTTCGAAGTAACCGTTTTACCGTATAAAGAAGCAGGTAATCCATGATCATATTTTCCAGAAAAAATAGATCTATGTACACTTCATAGTACAAAAAATCCCCCCTGCCGTCTATTTTTTCTGCCCCTGTCAGGCATCTTTTATTATAGAGGAAAGATGCTGATTAATTTGTCAAACGGACGAACCCAATCTTCAAATTTCATCGACAAATACCGTGAAGTTTCTTCATTTATTGACAGATCTCTGTCTTTTCGCTAAGATTAAGAGAAAGAAAACACCGTACTAGGAGGTATTGCTTTGAATTACGAAATTACAGGTCACACACGATTGACGGGACTTCTCGGAAGCCCGGTTTCACACAGCATCTCCCCTTTGATGCACAATAAAGCATTCCAGCATCTGGGACTTGACTATGTATATCTTTGCTTTGATGTAAAAGAAAACGATTTAAAATCTGCCGTGGAGGGATTAAAACTTTTGAATGTCCGCGGATTTAACTGCACGATGCCAGATAAGACAAAAATGTGCGAACTCGCCGACCAGCTCTCTCCAGCTGCCCGCATGATTGGCGCTGTCAACACCGTAGTCAACGATGACGGCGTTCTGACAGGACATAACACCGACGGTGTCGGCTATATGCAGGCTCTCGCAGAGACTGGATTTTCAATCTCCGGCAAGACAATGACACTGCTCGGAGCAGGAGGAGCGGCGACGGCAATCTGCGTTCAGGCTGCGCTCGACGGAGCAGGGTCGATCCGTGTCTTTAACCGGCGCGGTCGCTCTTGGGAACATGCCCAGAAACTCGTCGACTCTATCAACCAAAATACAAGCTGCAAGGCACAGCTTTTTGATCTCAGCGATGAGACTTCTCTGAGGAGCTCCCTTCAGGAGAGTGATCTTCTGACCAATGCCACACCGATCGGCATGTGTCCAAATGAAACTTTGTCACCGCTTCCTTCAGCTGACCTGCTGCACGAGAAACTTTTGGTCTCCGATATCATCTATAATCCAAGGGAGACACTTCTGATGCGCCAGGCAAAAGAGAAAGGCTGTCAGACATTTAACGGACTTTATATGCTTTTGTATCAAGGTGCAGAGGCATTCCATATCTGGACAGGGGTCGATATGCCAGTGGATCTGATCAAGAAAGCTTATTTTTCTGCATAACATGCCATGAAGGCTTGAGAAAGGAGAAGGCGTGCCTCCTGACATATAAACTCGTGGTATAGCGTGGCTGCGCCTGTTGAAATTTATGAAAGTTAGAAATATAGAACTCGGAGAAGGACGCCCGAAGATTTGTGTCCCATTGACAGGAAAAACACAGAAAGAGCTGATTGAGCAGCTTGACAAGATGGATGGAAAGCCGTTTGACCTGGTGGAGTGGAGAGTCGACTTCTTTGAAGGTGTCTTTGATGAAAATGCAGTGGTACCCATGATTCATGAGATTCGTAAAAGTTTGAAAGACACGCCACTTCTCTTTACTTTTCGCACGAAGTGGGAAGGTGGACAGCGTGAAATTTCGCCGGAAGCGTACGAAAGACTCAATGCTCTTGCAGCTCAGACTGGAGAAGTAGATCTCATCGATGTGGAATTATTCCGCTTGCCGCAGATGGGAGCACAGATGCAGGAAGTTCTAAAAAAATACAATGTAAAAATGGCAGGCTCTAATCACGATTTTGAAAAAACGCCGCCTGCACAGGAAATCACGCGAAGACTGACCATGATGATGGAAAACGGAGCGGATATTCCAAAGATTGCGGTGATGCCAAGAAGTTCCCGCGATGTTCTCAATCTTCTGGAAGCGACATTGACCTTTCATGAAAGGTATCCAGAAGTTCCAGTGATTACCATGGCGATGGGAGGATTAGGAGTGATCAGCCGTATGTCAGGTGAAATCTTTGGATCGGCAGTCACATTCGGAAGCGTCGCGGCAGCATCTGCGCCGGGTCAGATTCCGACAGAAAAGCTAGACGATATTTTACAGACTCTTCATCTCAACTTGGAACATTCTCATCAAATCTGACACCACTTGCAACATCTCCGCAAAAGCATTTCCTCGTTTTCGCGGAGATGCATCAAAAAAAGACGCCTGACGGCGTCCCTATCAATTATAAAAGCCCACCGGATTGCTCCGTGCAGACAGGTGCGCAAGCCCCCCGTCTGCCGCCCACTGAGACTGGGCTTTTATAGTAAGTGCTGCGATTCCTTTTATCTTCTTTTCAGAAAATCCGGAATCTGTATTTCTTTCTCCTGGACAGTACTCTCAGGAGTTCTGTATTTTCCAAACGTTGAGGATGGTGTTCTTGTTGTCTGAGAAGAAGTTGTGGTACTTCTCGGAGTCGTACCTGTGGTTCTCTGGAATGTCGTTGTCTTCTTTTCTGTTCTGCCGTAATTCGGGAATTCCGGCACAATTTTCTGGTTTACAGATGGCTGTGTTGCGGTCGCATTGTCAAGACCCGTAGCGATGACTGTGATGCTTGCCTCGTCTGTATAAGTGTCATCGTACATTGCGCCAAAAATAATGTTCGCCTCATCGCCTGCAAGTTCCTGAACGTAACTTGCCGCATCGTTCGCATCCATGAGAGAGATATCTCCAGAGATATTGATGATGACATGGGATGCACCGGATATGGTTGTCTCGAGCAGAGGGCTGGCCACTGCCATCTTGACTGCTTCCAGCGCCTTGTCGTCTCCCTTGGCATGTCCGATTCCAATATGGGCGATTCCTTTATCCTTCATAACAGTCTGAACATCTGCAAAGTCCAGATTAATCAGAGCTGGCAGATTGATCAGGTCTGTGATTCCCTGCACTGCCTGCTGAAGTACCTCGTCCGCTTTTTTCAGAGCTTCCGGCATGGTCGTTCTTCGATCTACGATCTCCAGCAATTTGTCATTTGGAATTACAATCAGAGTATCTACATTCTCTTTTAATTTTTCGATTCCTGCGAGCGCATTGTTCATGCGTGTTTTTGCCTCAAAACGGAATGGTTTTGTGACAACGCCTACAGTAAGGATTCCCATCTCTTTGGCGATTCCTGCCACAACCGGAGCTCCTCCTGTACCTGTTCCGCCGCCCATACCGCAGGTCACAAATACCATGTCAGCACCCTGCATTGCCTGGCGTAAATCTTCTGAGCTCTCTTCAGCTGCCTGTGCTCCCACTTCTGGTCGCGCTCCGGCACCTAATCCTTTTGTGACTTTCTCTCCAATCTGTATCGTGGTAGGAGCTTTGCATAACTGTAATGCCTGTTTATCGGTGTTGACTCCGATAAATTCTACGCCTGCAATTGTCTCTTCTACCATTCTATTTACTGCATTATTACCTGCACCGCCGACACCAATGACGATAATCTTTGCTGCAGACTCAGATTCATTTGTCATAATTTCTAACAAGGTGTATTTCCTCCTTTTTTGTATCCCTTACATCCTCAACTTCATTTACAGCTCCCTATGATCCTATCTTTCCATCATCTAAACCGTATTTATTATATCATATAGTTTTTTGCAAAATTAATCAAGCTAATTTTTCAAAACTCTTTCATATCCCTGTGATTTGCCGTTTTCTCGTTTTAATAGCTGCCGTCTCCATAGTACGTCCCGTCGCCGTAATAGCTGCCGTCTCCATAGTACGTCCCATCGCCGTAATAGCTGCCCTCTCCATAGTACGTCCCGTCTCCATAATAGCTGCCATCTCCATAGTACGTCCCGTCGCCGTAATAGCTGCCATCTCCATAGTACGTCCCGTCGCCGTAATAGCTGCCGTCTCCATAGTACGTCCCGTCGCCGTAATAACTGCCATCTCCATAGTACGTCCCATCGCTGTCCGACTCACTTTGTGGTTGGGCATCTGCCGGTGTGGCAACTTCCTCTTTCTGTTTGAAACGGATCCTCTTCGTATCCGGGGTAAAATCGTCCATCTTCAGAGTCCCTGACAAGCCTTCCATATGTGCAAAAATTCCTGCCAGATTTGTGATTTTTTCCTCCAGATATTCACTTGTTCCCAGCTCAACCGTGACCTTGTCGAAAATCAGTGTCATATTGTTATCTTCATCGAATGCAATCTGCCCAGGAATAATACTCCGCTCATCAAGAATCTTTGTCAGATCGATCATTTCCTCTAAAATCTCTGGATCTTCAATCGAAACCTTTTCATACAATACTGGTGTGCCGATCGTGATCCCTGTGATCTCTGGAATTCCTTCTTTTTCTTCTCCGCTACATTCTATAATATATCCTTCCTTGTCAAAATAGACATTCTGCTGCTCTGTCTTGATATATCCGATCCGTTTCTTTTCGCAGATGTGAATCCTGACATGGGAAGGTGAAAGAAGTGTGATATCTACTGCGCTGAGAGAGGGCAGAGTATTATCCGTCTCTGAATTTCGATATTTCCATGTCAGATACAGAGAATTGGAGCTGAATGTATCACTTATAATCATATCTCTCACTTCCTGCTCAGTCAGATAGAGATTGCCCGTCACCTCAATGGTTCTCACATGAAAAACTGCAAGCACAACTAAAAAAATCGTAAGCAGAATTCCCGCGGTTCCCAAACCCAGTTTCCACTTCTCCCCTTTTCTTTTTTTTCTTCTGTTGTTTGCCTTTGTCATCTTGACCTCCCTTTGCACTCCCGGCAGAATCCTTCTGGAGTCTGCCAGGAAAACATGCTTCCCTTTGCGTTGAGAAAGTATCAGAGCTTTTCTTCCCTATCCCACCACTGCTCCCAGAGTTCTCAGATCACCACAGATATCTTCATATCCTCTTTTGATGAACCAACTATCCTCGATTTTGGTGACCCCCGATGCTCCAAGTCCTGCAATGATCAATGCAGCGCCGCCGCGCAATTCACAGGCACGTACCGCTGTTCCCTCCAGCTTCTCGACACCTTCAATCTGCGCTTCCTGTGAGATGATCTCAATTTTTGCCCCCATCTTCCTCAACTGAGGTACAATCTGGTATCTCCCCTCAAAAATGTTTTCTATAATCTTGCTTCTTCCCTCTGCCCTGCAAAGTACTGCCAAAAGCTGTGACTGCAAATCCGTTGGAAAGCCTGGATAAGGGCGAGTCATAACCATTGCGAGAGATTTTGCACGCCGCGGTGCCTTTAACTGAATCTGATCTTTATCATATCTCATGCTTGCCCCCATCTCTTTAAGCACTTTGAGCTGTGCCGTCATCTGAAAGATCGGTGCCTTCTCCAGGCAGATTTCTCCTCCCGCACTCATCGCCGCCATCAGATAAGTTCCCGCTACAATCCGGTCAGACATCAGAACAAATTCACTGTCCTGCAGGCTTCTGACACCTTCTATCACAATTTTTTCGCTTCCCGCTCCTTTAATTTTTGCCCCTTTTTCATTCAGGAAACGGCAAAGTTCTGCAATTTCCGGTTCTTGCGCTGCATTTTGAATGATCGTTGTGCCTTCGGCGAGTACTGCCGCCAAAATAGTATTTTCCGTGGCGCCGACACTCGGGAAACGAAGCATGATTTTTGTTCCCTTCAGCCTCTCGGCTTTCGCGAGAATCATCTCGTTTTCCTCCGTAATCCTGACTCCCATGTTCTCCATTGCTGACAAGTGAATATCGATCGGTCTTTTTCCGATTGTGCATCCTCCCGGCAGTGGAATAGAGGCACTCCCCATTCGTCCCAACAAGCTTCCTAAAAAAATGACGGAAGATCTCATCTGAGTCGCATACTCAGATGAGATCCTGGTATTTTGAATATTGCCTGCTGAAATGATCAGGCTGTTTTCCTGCCATTTCACAAGGCATCCAGCTTCCCGCAAAATCTGCACCGTATTCTCCACATCCAGAATACGAGGGCAGTTGTGGATGATGCTGATTCCTTCATGTAACAGTGACGCTGCCAGAATCGGCAATGCTGCATTCTTTGATCCCTGAATGCAAACCTTCCCATACAGAGGGATGCCGCCTTTTACTGTGATATCTCCCAATCCGTCTCCCCCGTCCTTGCCATAAACCTACTCTCGGCTTATTTACAAATCTATATTATTATATGCGGAAAGATTCTTTTTGCCACCGGCTGACAGAAAGTGCAAGCCCCATCTCTGCCATCAAAAACAAAATAGAAGTTCCTCCATAACTGATAAAAGGAAGGGTGATTCCTGTATTCGGTATTGTGTTTGTCACCACAGCGATGTTAAGCATCACCTGAATCGCGATATGTCCCATCGTTCCCGCCACAATCAGCGATCCAAACAAATCCGGCGCATGTGTCGCCACCACCATAAATCTCCAGATCAACAGCAGAAAAACCAAGATCAGGATACAGGCACCGACAAGCCCCAGCTCTTCGCAGATAATAGAGAAAATCATATCATTCTGTGCCTCCGGCACAAACCCAAGCTTTTGGATGCTCTGACCGATCCCTTTGCCAAATAAACCTCCAGAACCGATCGCGTACAGCCCCTGAATCGTCTGGTATCCCTTCTCATATTCCTCCGGATTTCGCCAGATTTTCAGGCGATCTAAGCGATATGCTTCCATGCTCAAGAAAATAGCGATAAACCCGACTCCTGTCACGCCGATCCAGATAAACGGCAGATAGCGCGGGTTGGAAACAAATACGAGAATCACTGCAATCCCCAGAATAATAATTGCCGTACTCAGATTGTTTGTTCCCACCAGTCCCACGATCGGCAAAATCAAAATCATGACAAAGATCAATGTTCCAATCCCTGTCTGCTTCTTTTTTCTTCCGCTGACAATGTGGGCAAGAAACAAAATTACAGCAAGCTTTGCGAACTCTGAAGGCTGAAATGACAGTGGACCGATCGACAGCCATCTCTTCGATCCATTGTATGAGTCTCCAAAGAACAACACTGCCGTGGAGAGCGCCAGTGAACAGAGATAACCGCCCACTGCAAATTTCTCAAACACATGGTAATCCATCCTCGAGATGACTCCCATCAGCACAGATCCTAAGATCGCTGCAAATAATTGTTTTTTAAAATAATAGGCAGAATCATGAAATTTGACCTGCCCATTGTATGCGCTTGTACTATAGAGTGTGATCAGACCGAAGCTTATCAGAAATAAGATGACAAGCAGCATGGTCATATCCTGCTTCTTCGTCCGGTTCATGGCATCACCTCTCAGATCAGGCTTTTACAGCTGTCTAACAATCTCCTTGAACATCTTCCCTCTCACCTCATAGTTCGGGAACATGCCCCAGCTCGCGCAAGCTGGCGAGAGCAGCACGGCATCTCCCGGATTTGCTTTCTCTGCACAGATATGTACTGCCTCCTCTAAAGTTTCTGCAAATACAATATCGAAAAAGCCGCATCTCCTGGCTGCCTCTGCAATTTTTTCCTTCGTCTGTCCGATCAAGACCAGATAGCGCACCTTGCCATCGAAAGCCTCAATCCACTCCTCATACGAAGAATTTTTGTCATATCCTCCGCCAATCAGCAGTGTCGGGCGTTCCATCGCCTGAATTGCCTTGATCGCCGCATCCGGGTTCGTCCCCTTGGAATCATTATAGTAGACAACTCCATTTTTCTCGGTCACATATTCAATTCTGTGCTCCACTGCCTGGAAACGTTTTACCACATACTGAATTTCAGAAAGCGGTATGCCATAAGCGAGTGCCATTCCTGCGGCAGCCATCACATTTTCATGGTTATGGCGTCCCAGAATATTGAGCTCCTTCACTGCACAGACTGTGACCGTATCGTTTCCATCACTGTACTCGATATTTCCGTCTTTTAAATAGAGACCTCTTTCTAATGTACGCAGACTGCTGAAAAATAGAACTTTACATTTCAAAGTTTTGCCGAATTCTCTCAGAACGTCATCCTCATAGTTGAGCACACACGTATCCTCCGGTCCCTGATTCTCTGTGATTCTCTCCTTGACACGAATGTATTCCTCCATCGTGTGATGGCGGTTCAAATGATCCGGAGTGATATTCAGAATGGCACTGACACGCGGATGAAAGTTTTCGATCGTCTCAAGCTGAAAACTGCTGATCTCTGCCACAGAGACAGTCTTTTCTGTCATCTTTAAGGCTGCCTCGGTGTAAGGGGTGCCGATATTTCCCACCACATACACCTCTTCCTGATGATGTCTCATAATTTCTCCCAGAAGACTGGTCGTTGTGGTTTTTCCGTTCGTGCCTGTGATCGCGAGCACATCGCCTTTCCCGTTCTCGTAGGCAAGCTCCACTTCGCCCCAAATCTTCAACCCGCGGTCGCGCATCTTGTTCACAATCGCAAGATCCGTCGGGACTCCTGGGCTCAACACCACAAGGTCAAGTGTATCGATCACCTCATCGCCCAACTCGCCGATCACAATCTCAGCTTTGCTGTCTTTTGAGAGCTTTGCGCGCACATCCTCTTTTTTGACCTTTTCGTTGCCGTCATATAAAATCGGAACTGCCCCTACCTTCTCCAAAAGATCGGCAGCGCCGATTCCACTGATTCCTGTTCCGAATACGAGAACTTTTTTCTGTCTTAAATCCATATTTATCTCCTCCTGCAGCGGCTCTGTCCGCTGCATTCTCCTACACTCTCTACCTTTTTAGCGGTAAGCAACCAGACCAATCAGGCACAAAATAGCTGTGATCACTGTAAATACTGCAACTACCCTTGTCTCCGACCATCCGCACAGCTCAAAATGATGATGGATCGGCGCCATCTTGAAGAATCTCTTGCCGCCAGTCTTCTTAAAATATGTAACCTGAATCATGACGGAGATTACTTCCACAAAATAAATCAGACCAATGATCGGAATAAACAGAGGCATCTTCATCATGTAAGCCGCACCTGCCACAAAGCCTCCCAGTGCCAGGGAACCTGTATCCCCCATGAACACTTGTGCCGGATGGACATTGAAGAGCAAAAATCCCAGCAAAGCTCCCGTGACCGCAGAGGTGATCGGTGTGATTCCACCATCGCTCACCATAGAAATCACTGTGTAAAACACAGCTACCATCGTTGTCACGCCAGTCGCAAGACCGTCCAGACCATCTGTAAAATTGACTCCGTTGACCGTTCCGATCACCGCGATATAGGTGAGCGGAATTGCCGCCCATTTGATATCAAGTTCCTTTCCGCCGCTAAATGGAATAATCATCTTAAACAAATCCGGTTCTATCCGCCATACGTACACCACAAAGATCGTTGTGATCACGATCTGACATGCCATTTTCTGCTTCGGCAAAAGTCCGTCAGAACGTCTCAGCACTACCTTCAGATAATCATCCAAAAATCCGATAATTCCGAATCCCAACGTCAAAAACAATACTGGGATCACTTTTGGATAGTCCTTCACAAAAAACAGACAGGTCACTAAAATACTGATCAAGATGATCAGTCCTCCCATCGTTGGAGTTCCTGCTTTTTTCAGATGAGACTGCACACCCGCTGTGCGCTCTGTCTGTCCGATTTTCAGTTTCCTTAAGAATGGGATCACAAACGGACTAAGTCCGACACTGATAGCAAAAGCTGCCAGCAATGGAATTACAATATCTGTTCCTATCATCCTTTCACACCTCTTAAATTCTTTTGTTCTAATCTGAAATTCTCTGTGTCTGGCAAATGCCATTCTTTTGCAATTACACTGCCTCTCTCAGATTCGATTTTTAGTATAATTCTTTTTCTGTGATTAATCAACCTTTTTATTCATGGAAATCGCCATACTTCTGCCGGATTTGACACCTGTTTTCTCCTGGATTTCTGGTTTTTCATCCATCGCTCAATGTTGACTGCTCTCTTCTGCAATCTCATCGCGCTCGATCCCGAGATATGGGAAGATATTGGCAAAAATATCCTTCATCACGGGCGCCGCGATTGTCCCTCCATAATAGACTCCCTGTGGATTGTGGATCACGCAAAGCCCAATCACCTGCGGATCACTTGCCGGGGCAAATCCTAAGAAGGAGGAAATATATTTGTTCGCACTTCTCGGAAGCGTCTCAGAAGTCGCTGTCTTTCCGCCGATATGATATCCTTCAATGTAAGCATTTTTTCCGGATCCTCCATCCACCACCTGCTCCAGGATGTATCGGAGCGTCTCAGAAGTGCTCTCAGAGAGAATTCTGCCTTGATCTTCGTACTGCAAAATTTTTGTCTGTGTCTGATCATTCGTCTGGATTTTAACGCCAAAATGAGGTGTGATGCGCCTTCCCCCATTGATGAGAGAGCTGACCGTCGTGATCAGCTGAAGCGGTGTGATCTGAAATGACTGCCCAAATGCACAGGTGGCAAGCTCCACATTTCCCATATTTTCCTTCTTATGCATGATGGTCGATGCCTCTCCCGGCAGGTCAATCCCTGTCTTCTGGAGCAGCCCAAACTGCTGAAAATAGTCATAAAAGCGATCCACACCGAGGCGCAGTCCCACCTCAATGAAAACCGGGTTGCATGAATTTCTCGTAGCCTCCACAAAGGATTCTGCACCGTGACCCGCGATCTTATGGCATCGAATTCTTCTGTCATCTACAATCTTATAGCCTGGACAGTAGAAACTGTCAGAAGGTGTGACTACTCCCTCCTCAAGCCCTGCCGCTGCCGTGATGATCTTGAACGTGGAGCCTGGCTCGTATGTGTCATTGATGCAGCCGTTTCTCCACATCTGATTTCGGGCATCCTGCAATTCTTCCGACGTCATATTCTCTGAACCCTCCACTGTGAAAGGATCGTTTAAGTCAAACTCCGGCGCATTGACCATCGCCAGAATCTCCCCGTTCTGAGGATTCATCAGAATAATTTCCACACTGTCCGCCTGCTTCTGCTCAAGCACTTGATATGCCGCCTGCTCTGCATATTTCTGAATATTGACATCAATGCTCAGATACAGATCTTTTCCCGGGATTGCCTCAAGCCTTGTCTCACCTTCGTCTTCGAGTTCCACGCCTCTTGCGTCTGTCAAAGTCAAAATTTTACCGTTCTGCCCCTGCAAAACACTGTCATACACCGTCTCAAGACCGATAATTCCCTGATTATCTGCCCCTGTAAAACCCAGTACCTTGGAAGCGAGACTCCCCAGGGGATAATATCTCTTAAAATCTTCATCCACCTTCACACCGGCATAATTATATTCCCGGATGCGGTCTCCCACCTCTTTGGGAACATTTGTCTTGATACGCTCAATGGAGCTGTACTTTTCGACCCGTTTTCGAACAGTCTCTTCCGGAAGCTCCAGTTCTTTTGTCAGCATCTCAATCACTTTCTCAGGCTCTTTGATCTGGTTGTGGATCACAGAAATCGTGCAGACCGTCTCATTGTCTGCGAGGAGCACTCCGTTTGCGTCAAAGATTCTTCCCCGTGCAGCCTTGATATCACGCTCTCTCTCATGGAGTTCCTGTGCTTTTTCTGAATAATACTCTGACTTAAAAATCATCAGGTATCCCAGCCTTCCCATCAAAAAAAACAAGACTGCCGCACACCCCAGAAAAACAACCAGTATTTTTTTCTTGTGATATGTCTTTGTCCGAAGCATAAAAAACCTCACAAAAGCTTTAATACAATGTATTGCCGCTTTTGTGAGGTTATGTCTCTGTTTCTAATCGTATAAGTCCGACTGATACATGCCACCCTGATACAGCTGGTCAGCTCCTCCTGTGCCCTCGTAATTGGATGCCGGTGCCGGGAAGTTCTGATCTCCCGCCCAGTCTCCTTCCTGAAGGTTCTGGTAATCTGAGGCATCCCCGATCAGCTGATCGCTCGTCTGCCCTGAATCCGAAAGGCGCATTCCTTCCGTGGCCTCCTCATATGTAATTCCGAGTGTCTCTAAAAGTTCATCTGTGATCTCCTCGGTCGGATAGATTTTCAGATATGGAAGAATCTCCATCAAAATTTTTCTTGCGACAACCTGAGTGAAAGAGCCCTTTTCCTGATCATACACATTTGGCTGATCGACTACAACATAGATGACGATCTGCGGGTCATCCACCGGCACAAAACCGATGAAAGATACCACATATTTGCCAGCGACGCGCTCTCCATCTTTGACCATCTCAGCAGTACCTGTCTTTCCTCCGACGCGATATCCCGGAACCTGCGCATACTGACCGGTACCTTCTGTCACTACCTTCTCCATATAGCTTCGCACAAGCTCAGAAGTTTTCGGTGAGATTACCTGCCGGATCAAAACCGGGTCCATATTTTTGACCACACCGCCCTCAGAATCCTGAATCTGTTTCACCAGATGCGGCTGATAATAATATCCTCCATTGATGATCGAGCACAATGCTGCAAGCTCCTGAATCATCGTACAGGTCAGTCCCTGACCGAACGAACATGTTGCGAGTTCTACCTCTCCCATCGCCTGCGTATCAAAAATAATTCCAGAGCTCTCATTCGGCAGATCGATGCCTGTCCTTTTTCCAAGGTTGAACAGTTCCTGATATTTACAGAAGTCCTCTACACCGATTTTAGCTCCAATCTCCATCAAGGCATCATTGCAGGAATTCTCCATTGTCTGTGAAAGTGTCTGGACTCCATGTCCATCCACCTTATTGCAGGCAATATAATAATCCGGGAGCTGTTCTCCTCCATCACAGTAAAACGTATCGTTGTCTGTGATCACACCCAACTCTAAACCTGCCGCCACAGTCACAGACTTAAAGGTAGAACCTGGCTCAAAGCTGTCTTCCACGCAGTAATTTTTCCATCGCTTATTCAGCTCCTCTGACAGCTCCTCATTGGTCATATTCTCCTGTTCAGACTCAGTATACCATCCGGTCAGGTCACTGGGATGATTCAGATCATAGCTCCGGTTTGTCGCCATCCCAAGGATCTCTCCCGTATTCGGATCAGCGACGATGATTCCCGTATTCTCGCTTCCCAGATTTCCGCGGATCTTATCCGGTCCGGTTGCAGCATGTTCCTCCTCAATCTCTTTTAGATATTTCTCTATCACCCTCTGAATATTAATATCAATCGTGGATACAATTCGATTGCCGTGCTGAGGCTCAATGATTGTCCTCTGCAGCTCGGAATTCTCTGTCAGATATCCGTACGACCTGCCGTTGACTCCGTTTAAGATATCATCATAGTAAGCCTCTAAGCCCACGACACCTGTATTTTCTGAATTGGAAAATCCAATCACGGTACTTGCCATACTGTTCATCGGATACTCTCGAACATAATCCTCCTCAAACCACACACCCTGAACACAGCTCTTCCATGCATTTGATTCTTTAATACGTTCCTTTTCTGCCTCCGAAGCATCCTCTGGTATCTCCTCCAGCACTAACAGATCCTCAAACTCCTGCTTCTTCTCAATCTCTACATCTGTCAGAATCACCTGATAGCGGCTGTTTTTGGTTTCCTCAGACGTTATTATCTCGCGCACCTCTGCTGTCTTGATATCAAAAATCTGATCTAATGCCTCAATCGTCGGATCCACATAATCATATTGTCCGCCGGAATTGATTGCATAACAATCCAAAACTACATTGTAAAATTTCTGACTTCTCGCCAGGACATTTCCATTCCGATCCACGATCTCGCCACGCTGATACGGGATCGTCCTGCTGTCATAATATTTCTGGGAGATCACCTTCTGCGAATACTCCGCCCCATCTCTCAGTGTAATGTCTGCGATTCTAAAGTTCAACAGTACAAGAACACCGATCACAATTCCAAACACTACTAAAAGTTTCTTCTGCATCAAAGAATCAAATCGTTTTTCTTTTCTCCTCGTCCTTCTGCCATTTTTTCTTGTCTTTACGCCTTTTTTTCT
Organism: Robinsoniella sp.; assembly: GCA_022788205.1. Classification (GTDB taxonomy): domain Bacteria; phylum Bacillota; class Clostridia; order Lachnospirales; family Lachnospiraceae; genus JAGZHZ01. The sequence goes on from JALEVQ010000070.1 coordinate 31,711, forward strand.
TGATGTCAATTTTTACCTCCAGTGCGCATCCTGCGCCGTAATCTCAGAGACAGTCACTGCCCTGTATCTGCTTACTTTGTGGGAACATCACTGTACTGTTTCATATAATCACTGTCCTGGCTGCTGTAAAGGATGATCTGTCCCTCCTGCGCATATACCATTCCCAGCTTATTGATCGCCACATCCCTTACATACTCCAAATTGATAGATGCCATGACCTTGTCATACGTAGCATCATTGAGCATTTTCGCCTCACTGATATTGTTCTCCTTTGCAATCAGTTCCGCTCTGTAAGCTGTATTACTTGATTTCAGCTGAATATAGTTGACACAAATTCCCAGTGACACAAGAACCACCACGCTCAAAAACACGACGTATGCCATCGTCATCTGACGCTGTCTCTGGCGATTTCTACGCACAGCAACATCTGTCTTTTTTGCCTTTTGAGCTGTGCCTCGTACTTCTCTCGTCTGATCAGACCGCCTTGCCGGCGCTGCATTCATCTGTCGAACAGTATTGCCGTACACATATGACCTATTATTTTGTTTTCCGACATTTCTTCGGTAATCATTGTCCGATCCCTTTACTGTTCCATTCATAATTATAAATTCTCCCCTAGGTTATCTGCCAGTATTTTTAAACAGAACAGCGCCCGCCTTCTGTCTTTTCTCCTACCATTTACGCTCAAAAATTCTGAGCTTCGAGCTTTTCGCCCTCTTATTTTCCAAAAGTTCTTCCTCGCTTGGAACGATCGGCTTTTTTGTGATGACACTGCCTTTCGATTTTCTTCCACACACACAGACCGGAAATTCTTTTGGACAAATGCATGGATCCTCCTGTGTGCGGAAAATCGTCTTCACAATCCGATCTTCCAGAGAATGAAACGTAATCACACAGATTCTCCCGCCATCATTCAAAAGATCAATCATTCCTCCAAGAGAATCCCTGAGCACCTCCAGCTCCTGATTCAGCTCAATGCGAATCGCCTGGAAGGTCCTCTTTGCCGGGTGACCACCCGTGGCTCTTACTTTAGCCGGAATTGCAGCCTTGATCACCTCGATCAATTCTCCTGTCGTCTCCAGTTCCTTCTTCTCCCTCGCCAAAACGATATGCTTTGCAATGTTTTTCGCAAACTTGTCCTCACCATAATCTCGGATTATGCGATACAATTCTTTTTCGCTGTAACCATTTACGATATCTCTCGCCGTCATGGTCTGACGCTGATCCATTCTCATGTCAAGCAAAGCATCCTCTCGATATGTGAATCCTCGCTCGACAGTATCAAGCTGATACGAAGACACACCAAGATCCAGCAAAATTCCATCTACATGCGATATCTCCAGACGGTTCAGGACATCCCCCATCTCCCGGTAATTGCTGCGCACGATCGTGACTTTGTCCCCAAACTCCTCGAGACGTCTCTTTGCCGCCGCGATCGCATCTGCATCCTGATCAATACCGATCAGTCTGCCTTTATCCGACAGCCTCCTGCAAATTTCATATGAATGTCCGCCCCCTCCAAGCGTTCCGTCCACATAGATGCCATCCGGTTTGATCTGCAGACCTTCTATGGTTTCCTCCAGCAATACTGATTTGTGTTTAAATTCCATCCCTGATCGCTCCTATCTGGCGTTCTCGCGCCTGGCAGTAACTTTCTTCTATTCTTCCCTGTTACTTCATCGCCTTTTTTCTTGTGTCTCTTTTATCGATTCTTTCCCATTTTGGACTGTGGTTTTATCATATCTCAGTTTTACGCAAAATACAACCCTAAATTAAAAAACTAAACGAAAAAAATGAATTTTCTGCCGTCTAATCTCAAACAAATTGTACATTTTGCACAATTTTTTCGATAGAATGTTCGATTTCTGCCTCTCAGACAATCACAAATGAGGATAACCCCAAAAAACAGCTTTTCACAGTACTTTCACTGTAAAAAGCTGTCTTTTTTCTTGTCAGCATTTAAGAACGCTATCGCCGAAAAATTTATCCGGAATATTTATCCGAAATATTCTTCAATCAGCAGGTCAAGTTTGAGACTCTGCTCATAAATCTCATCCCAGTCTCTGTCTTCTCCCATCATTCGCTCTAATTTTTGGCGTTCTTTTTCTATTCTTTGCTGTAACAGTATTTCGCTATTACTCATTCGTGCTACCTGCTCTCTTCTGCTTTCTCAGTTGAATTCTCTTCCAAACAATTATGGTCAGAGACACGAGGACCAAAAAACCTGCCAATGCCTGTGATACCGGGAATCCCAACACCGGAAATAAAAGCTGATCTGTCCGCAGACCTTCGATCCACATTCTTCCCAGTCCATATCCCATCAAATAAAGCCAAAACACTTCGCCTTCAAATTTTTTCCTCTTGGTATACCATAGCAAAAATATCAGAACTCCAAGATTCCATAGGGATTCATACAAAAAAGTGGGATGCACCTGAATATAATTTACACCTTCGATTGTCATCAAGTGATCCATCATATTCTGTGTGACTTCCCCTCCTCTCACCGCATCGATTGGAAGGCGCATCGCTAACAGATTATTTGTGTAATCCCCAAAAGCCTCCCTGTTGAAAAAGTTTCCCCATCTGCCGATGATCTGACCTAAAATCAGGCCTGTACACGCAGTGTCAGCGACGAGAAAAAACCTTTTCTTCTTCCATTTTGCCACCAGGTATGCTGTCAGCACACCTGCAATGATGCCTCCATAGATCGCCAGACCTCCACTTCTGAAATCAAGGATCTCCCACAAATTACCCTTGTAAAGATCCCATGAAAAAACCACATAGTAAATTCTTGCCCCGATCAACGAAGTAAAAATTGCAATCATCGCCAGATCAAAATAAAACTCTGGATCTTGCTTTGTCCTCCTGGCAACTTCCATCGCCAGAGCAACACCGCAGACCATTGCAATTCCGATTATAATTCCATAAAAAGCAATCTCAAACCCAAAAATTTGAAATGACTTTCCTACATGGTTCAGTGTGATTCCGAGATTTGGAAAACTGATCGCATCTATCATTCATTTTTCTCCTAAATATTTTTTATCTATTCTGTATCTCACAGTACATTTCTTATCTTTTGCATATATTCAGATTTTTATGCCTAAAGAGCATACCATCCTGCCATTCGGCATTTTCCATTATTCTGAAATCTTTTGTATTTTTGTCAGACATTGAAGCGGAACAAAATGACATCTCCGTCTTTTACCACGTAGTCTTTTCCCTCCAGACCTACCAGACCTTTTTCCTTCGCCGCTGCATAGCTGCCGCAGTCTAACAGATCCTGATAGTTCACAACCTCAGCACGGATGAATCCACGCTCAAAGTCCGAGTGGATCTTTCCCGCCGCCGCTGGAGCTTTCGTCCCACGCTTGATTGTCCATGCTCTCGTCTCTGTCTCGCCTGCTGTCAGATAACTAATCAGACCCAGAAGACTGTAGCTTGCCTTGATCAGTTTCTCCAGTCCGGACTCCTTTAAGCCCAAATCTTCCAGAAACATTTTCTTCTCATCATCGTCAAGCTCCGCGATCTCCTGCTCAATCTGTGCACAGATCACAAACACTTCACTGTTCTGTTCCTTCGCCAGAGTACGCACCTGCTGTACATACTCATTGGATGCCCCGTCATCAGCAAGGTCATCTTCTGAGACATTGGCTGCGAAAATCACTGGTTTCCCTGTCAGAAGATTGTAAGATGCAAGCCACTGCTGCTCATCTTCATCGTCTGTCTGGAATGTGATCGCCAGTTTGCCGTCCTCCAGATGTGCTTTGATGCGGTTTAACAGATCCAGTTCCTTTGCGAGTGTCTTATCGTTCCTTGCACCTCTTACCGTCTTGGAAATTCTTCTCTCCAAAATCTCCAGATCTGAGAAGATCAGCTCTAAGTTGATTGTCTCAATATCGCGCACTGGATCGACGCTTCCATCCACATGAATAACATTAGTGTCCTCAAAGCAGCGAACAACGTGCACAATCGCGTCCACCTCACGAATGTTGGCAAGGAATTGATTTCCCAGTCCTTCTCCCTTAGAAGCACCTTTTACAAGCCCTGCGATGTCAACAAATTCAATAACCGCTGGTGTCACCTTTGCAGAGTGATACAGATCCGCTAAAAGCTGCAGTCTTTCATCCGGAACCATAACGACTCCCACATTTGGGTCGATCGTGCAGAACGGATAATTCGCCGATTCTGCACCAGCTTTTGTTAAAGAATTAAACAGTGTACTCTTCCCTACGTTTGGTAAACCTACAATACCTAATTTCATTTGTATATTCCTTCCTGTCTGTGTTTTTTGCGCTGTTGTTTTCTATAATTTTTCTGAACGCAGGCTATCCGTTCTGCGTCCAGTCTAGCACATATTCTGACATAATTGCAAGCAATTCCGACATTCAAGTTTCGACACAAATCGTCAGTCCCTCGACTCGATCACAAACAATTCCCCAGTTTTCAACGAAATCTCTGCTTCCTCGTCCACAATTTCATTGCTCACTCCGAGTGCCGTGTTATTGTCTAGCACAGCATTCGACAGTGGATAATAAAAACCTTTGAGTGTAAGCCCTGTCACACACTCTGAATGTGGAAGCAAGGAGACATATCTGCCAAACTGTTCTGTTTTTTTCAGTTTTAGACCATGCCGGCAAAGCTGAATCCGATTGTGGGCGTCTATAAGATAACATGTGATTCCCTTATCAAGCGCAACTGACAAAATATAAAGATTTCCCAGCATATGATCGATGCGCGTCCCTGTGCCTCCGAGTATATAGACAGTCTTACATCCAAGCTCGGCAGCCAGATTTAAGGCGATCTGTGTGTCCGTATCATCTTTTTCCGGCAAAAAAGTGCGAATCTCGATCTCTTTGTTCTTTTGAAAGCAGTGAAGTGTCTCCTCCCCAGCCGAATCAAAATCTCCGACAATGTGCGTCGGCATCCGTCCATCCTGCCGCAAAAACTCAATGCCGCGGTCTACTCCGATTAAATAATCACAGAAGGTCTGTTCCAGAAAATCATGTGCAAATTCTGGCTCAATTCTTCCTCCTGTCACAAGGATCGCTGTCTTCATCTGTTTACGCCTCATATTCTCTCATAATCTCTAAAAGTTGAGATGCATTTGTCTTTGCATCTCCTTTAAACACACTAGATCCTGCCACAATCACATTTGCTCCTGCCTCCAGAACGGTTCGGATCGTTTTCTGGTTGATTCCCCCGTCCACCTCAATGTCGGCAGAGCTTCCTGTTTCCTCGATCCATCTGCGCAGTTTTTGTATCTTCTGCGTGCAGGAATCTAGATATTTCTGCCCCCCAAATCCCGGATTGACTGTCATGATCAATACCATATCGATCTTATCCAGCACATAGTCCAGAGCATGGAGAGAGGTCGCCGGATTTAAAGCAACCCCTGCCTTCAGCCCCAGATCATGAATCTGCTGAATCGCGCGGTCAAGATGCGTCGCTGCCTCCGCATGAACTGTAATCAGATCTGCACCGCACCGTGCAAATTCCTCAATGTAGCGTTCCGGATTCTGAATCATCAGATGTACATCAAAAATTCTCTTTGTCGCAGAGCGGATCGATGAAATCAGAGGCATTCCAAACGAAATACTTGGAACAAAAGCGCCATCCATCACATCAATGTGGAGATACTGCGCTCCTGCCTCATCTACTTCACGAATCTGTTCTCCCAGAACTTTAAAATCTGCTGCCAAAATTGATGGTGCCAAAATATTCATGTCAATACCTCCTTTTTTCCTTCAGTTCCTGATACAGAGAGATATAGCTCTCATAGCGTTCTTTGCTGATCTTTCCCTGTGCCATCGCTTCTTTCACCGCACAATCTGGCTCCTTTGCGTGGACACACCCCAGAAACCGGCAGTTCTGCTCATACTGCGCAAATTCGTGAAAATAATTTTTCAGCTCCTCCGCCTCTAAATCCTCCAGATAGAGCGAACTAAATCCTGGCGTATCAATGAGATACGTATCTTCATCGATTCGAAACAGCTCACTGTGCCTTGTCGTATGCTTGCCGCGGTCAATCTTCTTGCTCACTTCCCCGACTTCCATCTGTGCATGGGGATGCAATTGATTGATCATCGAAGATTTTCCTACTCCCGACGGTCCTGCCACGGTCGTTGTCTTGCCCTTCAGAAGTTCTTTGATCTCCTCGATTCCCTCACCCGTCTTTGTGCTGGTGAAAATCACTCTGCATCCACTTTCCGCATAAATGCGCTGAAGGTCACTGCAATCCTCCGGGAGATCCACTTTGTTAAAACAAATGATGGTTGAGAGATTCTGACGCGCCATTGTCACGAGAAAACGATCGAGAAGTCCCAGATTCGGACTTGGTTTCGATATCGCAAAAATAACCAACGCCTGATCGACGTTGGCTACTGCTGGTCGAATCAATGTATTTTTTCTCTCTCCGATCTCAATCAGATTCCCTGTCTTTTTTTCCTCGTCAAGTACATCGATCGTCACCCGATCTCCCACCAGAGGTTTTCTTTTCTCTTTTCGAAAGATTCCCTTTGCTTTGCATTCATAGATCCCGGACCCTATCACATCTACGTAATAGAATCCGGAAATTCCTTTTATAATTTTTCCCTGCATTTTTCTTTACTCCACTTTTGAAAACGGAATATTGTTATAGACGACTGCTGCTCCGTATTCTTCTGTCAGTGGATCTTTGATATAGAGGTAAGCTTTTCCCAGCGTCACGCCTTCTTTTCCCTGTACTTCCAACGTATACGGGAATGTGATAGATGTATCCTGGAGCACAACTGTGCGCTCACCTTCCTGTTCAATCTCAATCTTAACTTGCTCTCCGTTGTAATTGCTCGGAGAAGTCAGCTGACATTTTGTCTTCCACATACCGCTCTCACTTCCAGATGCCACCTCAGCTCCGGTGCTCACAGTCAAAACGATACTGCTTCCAATATCAACTAACGAATTTGGCGTCAGGCTCTGTGAAATCACATAACCTTCCTCCGTAGAGCTGCTCGCCCTCTTCTGGATATTCACGATCAGACCGCTGTCCATCAAATCTTCTCTCGCCTCATCCAATGTCTGTCCCTGCACACCTTTAACCTGAACCTGGATTCCTTCGTTGTATCGCGAAATCTTCAACGTCACAATCTCGCCTTTCCCCAGTGTAGTTCCAGCTACTGGGTTTGACTCGATGACGCATCCATCTACCACGTTCGGATCATAGATATTTTCGCTGACCACGACAAATCCCATGTCTACGAGTTCTATCTGTGCTTCTTTCAAAGTGTCATCTGTCACATCAGGCACCACTAGCTCAGCACCTTTGCTCACCACATATGTCACTGTCGTTCCGGGCACAACGGAAGCTTCCGACACAGGCTCCTGAGACACAATTTTTCCTGCCTCATACAGGTCCGATGCCACCTCACCGCCGTAACTCGGCACCAATCCGCTCTGCTCCAGAACAGTCTTTGCTTCTTCTTCTGTCTTGCCCTCCAGTGCCGGCACAGGAACCAGATTAGACACATTGTTATCGTCCCCTGTGTATCCCGTCGTCTGAGGGAAAAATTGATCTTTGATCTGACCAAAATCGATGACACCAAGTGCATTTCCAGCAAGTGCCAGGAAAATCAAGAGTATAATGACTGCGATCACAATGCTGATTCCCGTTAGAATCTTCTCCCATCGCCGTCCCTTAGGCTCCTCAGCTTCCTCGTATCCCTGGTAGTTATATCCATTTCCATAATTTTCGCCGTAATTCTGATATCCGCCATTATAATTCTGATATCCATATTGATTTGCGGTGCCATACTGCCCCGTCCCCTGATCATAATAGCCACCGCTATAATTCTGCTGACCGTAATTTAGATCATGATAATTGGGATCGTGATAGTTCGGATCATAATTTGGATCATAATTTTGATCCCCATATCCTGCCTCGCCATAATTTTGATCACTGTAAGTCTCTGACCCCTCGTTTTCATACTCTAATGGCGTTCTGTGCGAATTCTCATTCTGAATCTGTTCTAGTTCTTCTTTCGTGATGGTTCTCGTCTTCGCCATGGTGTCGACTGGTGCGATCGTCACAAAATCACCGTCCGGATTGATCAGTGATTCTTTCAAATCTCGAATCAGCTCCGACATATCGTTGTATCGCCTGTCTGGACTTTTCTGCGTACATTTGTAAATGATCTGCACGATACTCTTTGGCAGATCCGGCACATACTCTCTGGGCGAGCGCATCTCCTCCTGAAGATGTTTGATGGCAATCGACACGGTCGTATCCCCGTCAAACGGTACGTGTCCTGTCAACATCTCGTACATCGTGATTCCCAGTGAATAGATATCGCTCTTATAATCGCTGTAGCCACCCCGCGCCTGCTCCGGCGAGCTGTAGTGGACAGACCCCATCACCGTAGAATTGATCGTGTTTGTGGAAGCTGCCCTGGCAATCCCAAAATCTGTCACTTTTACTTTTCCATCTGTGGAAATCATGATATTCTGCGGCTTCACATCACGGTGGACAATCGAATTGTTGTGCGCCACTTCCAGCCCCATTGAGACTTGAATTGCAATGCTGATCGCCTCGCGCACAGCAAGCTTTCCCTTCTTGCTGATATATTCCTTCAATGTGATGCCTTCCACCAACTCCATCACAATGTAATCTATTCCATTTTCATCTCCCACATCGTACACATTTACGATATTCGGGTGTGACAGCCCTGCCGCTGACTGTGCTTCCACCTGAAATTTTGAGATAAATGCTGTATCTTCCCGAAATTCCGGTTTGAGCACTTTCACTGCCACAAACCGGTTTAGTTTGTGGTCTTTTGCTTTATAGACATCTGCCATTCCGCCTGAGCCGATTCGATCGACAATCTCATAGCGTTCCTGGATAAACATTCCTTCTTTTAACATTCTCCCACCTCATCTGTCAGCGGTTCAGCCAAAACGACTGCTATATTGTCCTTGCCACCATTCTGATTCGCCCTGCGCACCAGCTCTTTGGCAATTTCTGAAAGTTCTCCGCCCTTTTTTATGATCTCCTCTATCTCACTGTCCTCCAACATGTTTGACAGTCCATCAGAGCACATCAAAATAAGATCTCCCCTGTGAAGACGCATATCAAAAAAGTCGATCTTAACTTCTTTTTTCACGCCGACTGCACGGGTAATGATATTTCTATCCGGATGATTTCTTGCCTGTTCTCTGTTAATTTCGCCGATGCGAACCATTTCCTCCACCAGAGAATGATCTTTTGTAATCTGCGTAATTTTATCTGTAACTAAATAAAGGCGACTGTCCCCTACATTCGCCACATAAAGATAATGACCTATCACTGTGGCAACAACAATCGTCGTTCCCATCCCTGCCAATCCTTCATCAGATAAAGATTTCTCCAGTACTTTCTCATTTGCTTTTTCGATGGCTTTTCTTATAATCTTAATTGGATTTTTTTCCTGATCCTCCCTGATGCTTTCGACTAGCGTCTCCACCGTGTAATGTGACGCATAATCACCTGCCTTATGACCTCCCATGCCGTCTGCCACAACAAAAAGATTCGGGAGATTGCCGACAGGCTCATCAGAACGAAAGACGAAATCTTGATTCATCGTTCTCCTCTGACCCACATCTGTAATGCAGTATGATTTCACTACGTTTCCTCTCCTTCTGCTCGATCCATATAACTTTTTCTTAACTGTCCACAGGCGCCATTGATATCTCTGCCCATTTCTCTTCTAATAGTAACATTTATTCCGCATTTTTCAAGTTTATTTTTGAAATTCAGAATAACTTTTTTTTGAGACTGTACGAAATTTCGTTCCTTAATCGGATTAACCGGAATCAGATTGATATGACAGTTGAGTCCTCCTATGAGCTCACACAGTTCTCTTGCATCCTCTTCCGTATCGTTCACTCCGCCCACAAGGCTGTACTCAAACGTAATTCTGCGCCCTGTCTTCTCAAAATAATTGCGGCACGCTTCTATCACTTCCTCAATAGCATACTTGTTTGCAATCGGCATCAAAGTCCTTCTCTTTTCCTGATTAGACCCATGCAAAGACAAAGCAAGTGTAATCTGGAGATTCTCTTCTGCGAGCTGATAGATTCTCGGCACAATCCCACAGGTTGAGACAGTGATATTTCTCTGGCTGATATGTAATCCATGCTCATCGGTCAACATATGGATAAATTTTACAATGTTATCATAATTATCCATCGGTTCCCCTGTTCCCATCACCACCACATTTGAGACACGCTCACCGCTTAGAACCTGAATCCGGTAAATCTGGTCAAGCATCTCTGAAACGCGCAGATTCCTGGTCAAGCCTCCGATCGTAGACGCACAGAAACGGCATCCCATTCTGCATCCGACCTGAGACGAGATACAGACTGAATTGCCATGCTTATAGTGCATCAGCACACTCTCGATCACATTTCCGTCCGTAAGGCGGAAGAGATACTTCTGCGTCCCATCAATTTTAGACGTCAAAACCTCCGCCGGTGTCAGCGCTTCGCACAGATAGGATGATTCCAGTTTTTCTCTGAGACTCTTTGAAAGATTTGACATTCCGTCAAAGCTCTCCACAAGTTTCTCGTGCATCCACTGATAAATCTGTTTCCCGCGGAATGGTTTTTCGCCAATCAGCTCCATCTCTCTCAGGATCTCATCATATCTCATAGACTTGAAATCTTTCTTTTCCATTTTTCCTCCTATGCCGCGCTCACAGCGGCTTTTTCTTCCCTGTTATGTTCACTGAATTCTCTTAAATTTTGCCAGGAAAAATCCATCACTCTGGTGAATGCCAGGCAATAGTTGAAGATATCCCGCCTTTGTCGTCTTCCCTTTCAGTTCATCGCACAGGTAGGGATCAATGCTCTCCAGTCTAAATGGATAATTCTCCAAAAACCATTTCACATTAAACTGATTTTCATCTGCTCCTATCGTACAAGTACTGTAGATCAATGTTCCTCCCACTTTCACATAGCGGTAAACCGTATCAAGAATCTTGCGCTGCAATTTGACGAGTTCCTGCTGCTTGATTGGCGTCATCTTATATTTGATATCTGGTTTCTTTCCGATTACGCCAAGCCCTGAACATGGCAGATCTGCCAGAAGAATATCTGCTTTCTCCACCGATTCCGGGTCAAACACCGTCGCGTCTGCGACGACTGCTTTCATGTTGATCACATCGATGCGGTCAATATTTTCTTCCATCAGGCGAACCTTGCTCTCTGTCACATCTCTCGCCTCTACAAAACCGCTCCCGCAAAGTTTGTCTGCCAAGTGGAGGCTCTTCCCGCCAGGTGCTGCACAGACATCAATACAATAATCTCCCCATTTTGGCGCCGCCACCTCGGCCACGAGCATGGAACTGACATCCTGTACCTGAAAATATCCTTTCTTGAATGCATTGATTGCCTTCATATAGTTGTAATTTCCAATCTCAAGGGCATAATTTAAGTATGGGTTTTCTCTCACAGTAATGCCTTGCTCTTCCAGACTGTCGATCACCTCTTTTTTCGATGCCTTATCCAAGTTGCATCGAATCGATGTCATTCTCTCTTTCTGGAAACTCTGGCAGATGGCTTCCACCTGATCAAATCCAAACTGTGCCACCCACTTTCTCACAATCCATTCAGGCATCGAATAGATCACAGACAGATAAGAGATCGGATCTTTTTCAGGCGTCGGATAGATGATTGTATCCATCCCGCGCGCCATATTTCTCAATACTCCATTCACAAACCCTTTCAGATTGTAAAATCCTCTTTTCTGGGCAATCTTGACTGCCTCATTGCAGACAGCAGAGTCCGGAATGGTGTCCATAAAACGCAGCTGATACACCGACATGCGCAGGAGATTGCGAATGATCGGTTTCATATTGACTACTTTTACCTTCGAGAATTGCTCGATCATATAGTCAATCATGATCATGTTCTCCACTGTCCCGGCACAAACTCTGGAGATAAAAGCACGGTCTCTCTTTTCCAGAAACTGATATTTCTCTAACACATTTCGTATCACGATGTGGCTGTACTCTTCCTCCTCTGTAATCTGCATCAGAATTTCCAGAATAATTTCTCTGATATTAATCGTTTTAATCACGCTTTCTTCCTCCCGCAAGTATAATCAGGCGAAGCAGCTGTAAAATCGAAGAGGCAAGACTTGCCACATACGTCATCGCCGCTGCCCTCAGTACTTTTTTGACTCCACTTACTTCATCATTTGCCATGATTCCTGTGCCGCCTAAAATCTTTACCGCCCTTGAAGAAGCATTAAATTCTACCGGCAATGTCACCAGCTGAAATAGCACAGCAAGACCAAACAGCACAATTCCTGCCGTCAGCAATGGTCTGATGGAAAAAATCAGTCCTGCAAGAAAGATTGGCCAGGAAAGTGAAGAGCCAATATTTGCGACCGGCACAAGGGTACTGCGCAGCACAAGCGGTCCATACTGTTTTTGGTGCTGGATCGCATGACCGCACTCATGAGCCGCCACGCCGATTGCCGCCACAGAATCCGAGAAATACGTGCTGTCAGAAAGTCTGAGCACCTTCGTTCTCGGATCATAGTGGTCATTTAGATTACCCCGAATATGCTCAATTCGTACATCATAGATTCCTGACTGGCGCAGCACCCTCTCAGCTGCCTGTGCCCCTGTCAGACCACTTCTGCTGCGGACGCGAGAATATCTATTGAACGTGGAATGCACGCCCGCCGATGCGATCATAGACAAGACAAGCCCGAGAATTGCAAAAATCATCGTAGGATCGAAATAGTACCCCATTCTATAATATCCCAGTGTTCCTATCATCTGTGTCATAGATCTTCCTTCCTTTCTACCGCATCAGACCAAGAACAGTTCCTTCTTCCACTGCATTTCCCCTCAGAAATGCATCGATTTCCATCCTTTTTTTCCCTTCCAATTGTACTTCCTGTAACGAAAGAATCTGTTTTCCTGTCTGAACCTTCAATTCTTTTTTGCTCACTTCCACAACCGTTCCCGGCTTTTCTTTCGTCTCTCTTTCCTCTACTTTTGCCTTCCAAATTTTCAGGGTTTTTCCACCGAGATGAGTGTAGGCGCTAGGCCACGGATTCAGCCCCCTGATCAGTCTCTCCAGAGCCTCTGCGTCTTTGTTCCAGTCGATCTCTCCCATCTCTTTCGTCAGCATTTTGGCATATGGTGTCGTGCTCTCTCCCTGTTTTTGCGGGATGATTTTTCCTTCCTCGATCCCTTTTAAGGTCTCGATCAACAGCTTTGCACCTGCCATACTCAATTTATCAAACAAACTGCCGCCCGTCTCGTTCTCCTCAATCGGAATGACGGTTTTTAGCAACATATCGCCAGTGTCCAGCCCTGCATCCATCTGCATCGTCGTAACTCCAGACTCTTTCTCTCCATCAATGACCGCCCACTGAATCGGCGCAGCGCCGCGATATTTTGGCAAAAGTGATCCGTGCACATTGACGCACCCATATTTAGGCAGGTCAATCATCTCCTGCGGAATAATCTGTCCAAATGCAACCACCACGATCACATCCGGAGAAATCTCCTTCAGAATTTGTATAAATTCCGGATCACGCACCCTGCGCGGCTGGTAGACAGGGATTTCTTCGCGCAGAGCAATCTCCTTGACCGGCGGAAACTGCATCGCCTTGCCTCGTCCTTTTGGTTTGTCTGGCTGTGTCACCACCGCTGCCACTTCATGCTCTGACCTCACCAATGCTTCCAGTGTTTCCACCGCAAAATCGGGTGTTCCCATAAATACTACTCTCATCTTTACCTCCCACGGCATACTCGCCTAATTTCAACAGTCTCCATTCTCTCTGTCGTGGCTCTCGTTTCTCATTCTTCCTCCAGATCGCTCTCCACGTCCATCAGATCCCCTTCTACATGTTCTACATACATCACACCGTCAAGATGCTCGCATTCATGGCAGATCGCGCGAGCGAGCAATGCCTCTCCTTCCAGCTCAAACGGCTCCATGTTTTCATCGAATGCTCTGACTCTCACCTTGTTTGGACGTGTCACCATTCCACATTTGCCAGGCAGACTTAAACAACCTTCCTGACCTGTCTGGGAGCCAGACTGCTCGATAATCTCTGGATTAATCAGTACATGCGCTGTCCCGTCCGTGTCAATCACAACGATCCTTTTCAGCACACCCACCTGCGGTGCGGCAAGTCCAACACCGCCTGCCTCATACATGGTGTCAAGCATATCCCGGATCAGCTCCTGGATGCGAGGCGTCATCTCTTTGACCTCTCTGCATTTTTTCTCCAATATCTCATCACCCATGATTCTGATTGTTCTAATTGCCATCTTCTGTTCCTCCACTTTTTTATTTGTTAATTCATGTCAAATTGGATCAAAATCGTCCGATATCCCTCATTTGCTCCAATATATTGTTCCACTCTTTCTTTTATTTTTAACAACATCTGCTGTTCTTTATACTTAATGTACATCACTTTTCGATACATATCGTTGATTTTTGCAATCTGTTCATCCGCAGGTCCGATCACAGAGACCATCGCCTTCTTCGGAATAATCTGCTGCAGATACTGTTTTAGATAATTCATCCCCATATCCAGCTGATCCTTATCTGCGCAAGAAGCATGAATCTCCATCAAATGTGCGCAAGGTGGATAACCCGCCATCATTCTGTACATCATTTCCTGATCATAAAAGCTTTCATAATCCTGGCGCGCCGCATTCACGATACTGTAATGTTCTGGATCATACGTCTGAATGATCACCTCGCCTTTCTGCTCTCCTCTTCCTGCTCTGCCAGCTGCCTGTGTCAAGAGCTGAAAGGTCTTTTCCGCCGCGCGATATGTTCCGGCATGGAGAGATAAATCTGCCGCGATCACACCCATCAGTGTCACATTTGGAAAATCATGACCTTTGACGATCATCTGCGTTCCAATCAAGATATCCGCTTCATGGTCGGCAAAGGACGACAAGATCCTAGCATGTCCATCCTTCTCTCTCGTCGTGTCAAGATCCATTCGAAGAATCCTTGCTTTTGGAAATTCTCTCTGCACTACTTCCTCAATCTGCTGTGTTCCCACACGGAAACCAGAAAGAAAAGGAGAGCCGCATGTGGGGCATAACTTTGGCTGCTCCTGCTCATAGCCGCAATAATGACACACCAGCTTTCCATTGTTATGAATCGCCAACGATACATCACAGTGCGGACATTTGATGACATGCCCGCACGAACGGCAGCATAAAAATCCCGCATATCCTCTTCTGTTTAAAAACAACATCACCTGCTGTTTTTTTTCCAATCGGTCTTCTATCTTTTCTCGCAGTGCCACGCTTAAGACAGAGCGATTTCCGCTGCGCAGCTCCTCTCTCAAATCTACGATCTCCACATCGGGCAATCTGCTCTCTTTAGCACGCCTTTTTAGTGTATACAGCCGATACTCTCCGTTTTGTGCGCGATAATATGCTTCCAGAGAGGGCGTCGCCGATCCGAGCACTACCTTTGCATTCTCCATCTGTGCACGGCGGATTGCGGTTTCTCTGGCATGGTATCTGGGAACCGTCTCGCTTTGATACGTATCCTCATGTTCCTCATCGATGATAATCATTTTCAGATTTGGGAAAGGCGTAAAAAGTGCTGATCTCGGTCCGATCATCACATCGATCTCTCCTTTTTTCGCCCGCTCAAACTGGTCATAGCGCTCGCCAGGGGAAAGTCTGGAATGCATGATCGAAATCCGCTCCCCAAATCTCCTGTAAAAGCGCATCACCGTCTGGTACGTCAGCGCAATCTCAGGGATCAGGACAATCGCCTGACCTCCCATCGCAATCGCATGGGCAATCAGTTCCATATAGATTTCTGTCTTTCCACTGCCTGTGATACCGTGGATCAGAGAAGTCCTATCGTTCTCATCATCCCAGTGCAAAAGGATATCGCGGACAATCGCCTCCTGCTCTTCATTCAATCGGATGGTGTATTCTTTCTTCCCCTCCACATGGATCGGATTGCGATATACTGTGACGGAGCTGCATTGTATGATCTGTTGCTCCTCCAAAGCCTTGATGACCTGGGAAGTCACATTCAACTTTCCTGTGACCAGTTCGTACGGAAGCTCTTCCTCCTCCATCAATGCCTCCAAGAGCCGTGCCCGCGCAGTTTGATGTTTTTTTTGAAAGATTCCCAGCTTTTCCTCCGCCTCTTCTTTTGAGATCGACAGGCAGATCGTTCTTTTCTCTTTTGATCGCTGCTTTTGTTTGACCGGTATCACGGTCTTGATCGCCTGGATCATGGTACCGCCATACTGTTTTCGAATCCATGCTGCGAGCGCAATAATATTTTCCTGAGCCCCGACTTCCTTTATTGAAATGCCGTGGATCTCCTTCAGTCTCCCAGGGTCAATCTTGGGTTCTTCCGACAGGGAGATCACATATCCTTTGATGATCCGGCTGCCATTTCCAAACGGCACCTCGACGACGGTTCCTTCCTCCAGCTTTCCCACTAATTTCTGCGGAACCTTATACTGAAATGTGCGATCCAGCTTTTCCTGCGTGATATCCACGATAATATCCGCATACTGCTGTCTCATCTATTCGCCTTTCCTGTCCTCTTCCAAAATTTCACGGATCAGCACACGCTCATCCATCGGATATTTTACGCCTCTGATTTCCTGGTAAGTCTCATGACCTTTTCCCGCCATGACGATGATGTCCCCTGGCTCTCCGTGATGGATTGCCCACGCCATCGCCTCTTTTCTGTCCGTGATCTTGACATATTTTCCATCCGTCTTGCGGATTCCAATGAGAATATCCTCAATGATATCCTCAGGATTTTCAAATCGTGGATTATCCGATGTGATGATCGACAGATCTGCGAGGCGTCCCGATACCTCTCCCATCTGATATCTACGGTTTTTGTCTCTATTTCCGCCACATCCGAACAGACAGATCAGCCGATGAGGATGGTACTCTCTCAGCGTCGTCAGAAGACTCTCCAGACTCATCGCATTGTGCGCGTAATCCAGCATCACCGTGAATTTGTCCGAAACCTTGATCAGCTCAATTCTTCCTTTTACTTTTTCCTTCTTCAGTGCCTCCTGGATACTTTGATCCGTGACTCCAAAATGGCTGCACACAGCAATCGCGGTCAGTGAATTATAGACGCTGAATTTTCCCGGAATATCCACGTCTACCTCCATCTTCCTTTTTCCATCAACCGTATAGTGGACACCCAGATATCCAGGTCCGCTGACCATGCGGACATTCGTCGCACGGAAATCTGCCTGCTCAGAAAATCCTATCTTTTCCACTTCACAGGTATGACCCTCCAAAATTCCATCCACATAGGGATCATCAACATTCACGATGCCCAGACGGCACTGTCGAAACAGAAGGCTTTTACAAGCCATGTATTCCTCAAAGCTGTGATGTTCTGCAGGACCGATATGATCTGGCTGCAGATTTGTAAATACTCCGATCTCAAACCGAACTCCGGCAGTGCGATGTAACATCAGCCCTTGAGAGGACACTTCCATCACAGCAAAATCGCACCCTTCATCCACCATTTTTCGAAAATATTGCTGTACCGTGCTAGACTCTGGCGTTGTATTCTCGGCAGGAATGACCTCATTTCCGATGATCGTCTGGATCGTTCCGATCAAGCCTACCTTATATCCTGCCGCCTCCAGGATCGATTTTATCATATATGTAGTTGTCGTTTTCCCTTTTGTTCCCGTAACGCCGATCACTTTCAGCTTTTTCGCCGGATGACCATAGTAGGCAGCTGAGATATATGCCATGGCAAGACGACTGTCCTTGACCTGAATGACAGTCACACTTTCTGGCACCTCAACCGGTTCTTGGACAATCAGTACAGCGGCTCCTTTTTCAACCACTTCCGCCGCATACTGATGTCCATCGACAACTGCTCCTTTAATGCAGAAAAATAACGCTCCCTCACTGACCTTCCTGGAATCGTTGACAATATCCTTGACCTCAACATCCAGACTGCCATGGAGACACTCATATTCTATTCCCTCTAATAATTCTGTCAGTCTCATTGATGTTCCTCCATTATAATCCATTTTTTCTATTTTCTTCTGTTCTTTTACAAAAACCGCTTTATGCACAATGACATGATAATCGTACCAGGGTCAAACTACCTTTGGTCCCCAACATCATGATTATATCATCATCAAACGGTGTTCACAACAAAAAAGCGAAAAAGAGTGCTGCCTTCTCGCTGCACCCTCTTCCTCTAATCTGCGCAAAGTTCCTCAGAACGATCCGCCCAATCTGATTTCTACAAATTCACACTCCTGCACAGTTCATGATGACTGCTGTCAAGTTTGCCGCCATATGCACTGCTACAGGTCCTGTTATGGTATCACATTTCTCATAGACCACACACAGGAAAAGTGCCATCGGAAATGCATACATCATCTGAATCGGATTGCCATGGTAAGCAGCAAACAAGGCAGAAGAAAGAATCGTCGCCCATATGGTCCCTGTCATACGTTTCATCCTCTGATACGTCAGTCCCCGAAACAGAACTTCTTCCGCTATGGGGGCAAAGATGCCCGATCCTAAAATCTGTACCCACAGTTTAGCTCCGAGCAGTGCTTCTTGAGTCTCATTTGAAAACTGCCGTGTCACACCGATCAAATTTAGCAGAAAGGTTAACCCCTGGCTGACTGCAATTCCCAGAACCACGGCGAAAACTAACTTCTTTTTCTCACCTTTTCTTCTCTCACGATCCTGATATCTTTGGATCTCTCTGTGATACAGAAAAGTTGCAATCGGAACAGCCAACACAGCCGTGATCGCTGTCATCTCAGCTGTGTCGCAGTGTGAGCCGAAAATCATCACAACCATCTGAGAGATACATAGATGCAGCAGAAACGGTGTGACAGTCGAAATCAATTTTCCTTCTATCCTGTTCACTCCATTGTACTGCCTTTCTGTGAAAAATATGTGTCAATTCCGTCAGCAATTCCAAAAGCCATGATCTCCTGATTCTCGTCCGCCGCCATATACAGGTCATCTCCCGGATTCGTCATAAATCCCATCTCAATGATCGTCACTGGCATGGTGCTCCAGTTGATTCCTGTCATCGTATCTGTCTCCATGATACCGTCATTCTGCAGATTCGTCGCTTCACAGTATGCTTCCAGCACACACTGTGCCAGATCATAAGAATCCTCATACAAATGTCCGACATAAGGATTTGATGCAGAAGAAATCAGCATCAAGGCGCCACAGGCGGAGGCGTCCTCGCTGCCATTTGCATGGATCCGAATGGTGATATCAGCATTCTCCTCCGTGGCGACCGCAGCGCGCTCCACGTTACTGATGTTGATGTCGTTGTCCTCCCGCATCATAACCACACGGTATCCGCGCGTTTCCAACTCTTTTTGCAATTTCAGCGCCACCGAAAGATTCAACTCATATTCCGCCAGCCCTGTGGTCGTTCCCTGTGTCCCTGACACAATCCGCGCCTTCATAATATCGGACCCCGGAGCATTTGGCTCCACGCCTGTCATATCCTGACCTGGTCCTTGATGCCCCGGATCAATCGCCACAATATAGCTCTTCTTTTCTTGATCCCCTGTCATCTTCTGCGCCGTCTCCTGAGCATAAACACTCGCAGACAGTCCCAAAACAGTACACAAAATCGAAATGAGTGTTATTGCCTTCCTTCTTTTTCTCATCGTAAAACCTCCTGCTTATGCTCCAAGTTCTGCCTCATACTCCAGAATGGTATTGACATTCTGCATCTCGACAGATGACAGCCAGTCATAAGAAAACTCCGAAGGAGAATAAAGTGGCTGATACCATGACTGGGAGTTAAAATATGACTGCAGCCATGGATCATCAAACATTCTTCCATGTCTTGCAAAAATCTCATTTCGCGCCAGATAAAGATCATCCAGCGACATCCCCACAAGCGAATCTCTTGTCAAGATCTCACTGCTGCTGCTCGGAAGAATATAGCCTCCACCACTGTAAATCGGTTCGCCGTCATATCCCCATCCATCTCGATACCCATCATCATACGGATCTTCCGCCTGCGGTGGCTCCATATATGGCGGCTCTGTCTGCGGTGGCTCTGTCTGCGGCGGTTCCGTCTGCGGTGGCTCTGTCTGCGGCGGTTCCGTCTGTGGCGGTTCTGTCTGCGGTGGCTCTGTCTGCGGCGGTTC
>JALEVQ010000078.1 GCA_022788205.1 Robinsoniella sp.
ATGGCTCAATATGGTTGAAGGTTTCTTTAGCAAGATGACTCGTCAGATGCTCAGAGGTATCCGTGTCAAATCTAAGGAGGAACTTACTAATCGCATCTACAAATATTTTGCAGAAATAAACGAAGAACCGATTGTGTTCCAGTGGAAATATAATCTCGATGACATTGATGTATCGGAACAAATCATTGTTGATACACTGCCTGTTAAAAAGTCGAGTTAATTAAAAGATGAAATACTAGAGCAACACCGTCAAAAAGTGCACAGACTTTCGTGATAATCCCAACACACGCGAGAGGGATATCACGCCCATATTTGGAAAGTTCCCCATAATATCCTAATACATTATTCAAAACAATGCTGACGATTGTACTGGCAAACTGCATAGCTCCGGCAGCAATCCCTATTTTTAAAATCCTCAAGACACTGTCTACTGTCAACAGATAATCTTTCACTTCCAGTTTAACAGTTTTGAATCTCCTGAAATACAAAAGGATCAGAATAGCAGAAACCAGTTGACCAATCACAGTCGCATAGGCCGCTCCTGCCATCCCCATGCCAAATCCAAAGATAAGAACCGGATCGAGAATGCAGTTTAAAACCGCACCTGACAGCGTAGAAATCATTGCATATTGAGGGCTTCCATCCGCGCGGATAAGCTGACTCGCCCCAGTTCCAAGCATTGCAAGAGGTGTACCTACTGCAATAATCCGGGTATATTCTATGGCATATTCCAGAGTCTGACCTCTTCCTCCAAAGGCGATCAGAATCGGTTTAAGAAAAATGAGTGTAATAATTCCTGCCACGACACCTGTCAACAGCATTAATGTCATAGCATTTCCTGCCACAGATTTCGCTTTCTTTTCCTGTTTGCCTCCAAGGTACAGACTGAACGCAGACGCACCGCCAATGCCAAATGTCATTGCCATTGCTGCAACAACTAAAACAAAGGGAAATGACACATTCGTTGCCGCATTGCCCAGTTCTCCAATGCTGTTCCCTACAAAAATCTGATCCACAATATTATAAATCGAATTAACCAGACTGCTGGCAATTGCGGGAAGTGAATATCTGGCAATCAATTTTCCTATGTTTTCCGTTTCCAGAGGATTTTTTTGCTGTGGTATTTCATAGTTCTCCAAGATACTCATCCCCCAATCCTTCTACTTCATGATAAATATTTAATATCATCTGTTCCATTGATTGTTCCGTCAGTTGAACTTCCTGCTGTGGTATGCCACGATTAAGGATCTGATAAAAATTGTTATGTATTTTCTGAATTTGCAGGATTACCGGTGTAGCTTTGTCAGTAAGATATAAATGCTTTACACGCTTATCATTATCATCTGTTTCAACTCTGATATATCCCAGCCCAACTAATTTTTTTACGTTTTTTGCCAGTGTAGCCTTGTCCACATGCATATGGTCTGCCACTTCCTGTGCGGGCGCACCGGGATGGTCACTCAAATACCATACATAAAACTGCTGTCCCCAGCCAATTTCATAAGCGGACAGCTCACGATTATAATATTTGTGCATCAGCCTATCTAAGATTGAAATGCGGCGGGCAAGATTTGAAAACTTGTTATCCATTCTGTTGTTTCTCCTTGCCACTGTTACAATGTTTCATTTAAATAGTTGCATTGGCAACTTGTTGAATATCATACCACATAATAGTTGCTAATGCAACTATCTGTGCATTTTAATTTTATTAACTATGAAAAGTGAAATAACCAAATACTTCTTTATTGTCTTATAAAGGATTGTCTTATAAAGGTAAACAAAATAAACAGCGTATAGTCAGGTGGTTTTCCACAAAACAACAGAATGTTTTTGTGGAAAACCACCTGACTATACGCCTGACAGCGACAACATATGTCAGCTCCTCATCACCTAAAGGTAATGTTCATGCCTCTTGTTTTCAAAAATCTTTTATATTGGAAGACATCCGACCACACTGATCTCTCTGACTTTTATGCATTCTGGATCATATAATCTGATTTCAATCCCAGAGTAATAGAAATATTTTTCTCCGTGTAAGAACCATTTTCTGCTCTCTCCACAGTGATCTCTATGGTCTCTCCGCCCTTGTAATATTGTATCCAATCTTCTAAATCTTCCATGCAGGTAATCGTATTGTCGTCAAACCCTGTGATGATATCACCCTTTTGCAGTCCTGCCTGCTCTGCCGGAGTATTCTTCAACACTTTTGTGATGTAAATACCGTTTGGAAGATTATATAACTGTGCGGCTTCTGCTGTGACGCTCTCGCCTTGTATTCCTATGTATGGAGTCTCCTCCTCAGTGACCTGTGTCCTTGTCTCTTTATTCATCAATTTTTCTAAAATGGGCCATGCCTTTGAAACTGGGATTGCATATCCCATGCCTTCCACACCTGAGGAAGAAGCTTTCGCAGAATTGATTCCAATGACTTCGCCTTTCATGTTTAACAGAGCACCTCCACTGTTTCCTGGGTTGATCGCTGCATCTGTCTGAATGAGATTTTCATAGCAGATTGTCTGGGAATCATCCTCTACAGTGATTGAGCGGTCCTTTGCACTGACAATTCCGGTCGTCACTGACTGTCCATATCCCAGAGCATTTCCAATTGCCACAACAGGCTCTCCGATTTTAACTTCATCCGAGTCTCCCATCTGGGCAATTTTAATCTGATTCAAAGTATCCGTATCAATATCATCTAGGCTCACTGCCACTACAGCTAAATCATTGGTCGGATCCGTGCCTTTGATCTGAGCTTCGCACGAAGTTTCATCAATAAAACTTACCGTCAGCTCTGTCGCATCCTCCACCACATGATTGTTCGTGCAGATCAGCAATTCTGTCTCATTCTGCCCGATGATAATGCCAGATCCACAGCTTTCACTTTCATACTGTATCTTCTGACCTCGGAAGTAACTCTGCACCTCCTGCACAGACTGATTTGTGATTGCCACAATAGCAGGCATCGCACTCTCAGCGACATCCGCTACATTGTTATACAAACCTGTCTGGCTTGCTGTATCTACCAGTTGTGCTGTAGGAATCCTAAAAGATGTGTTTTCTCTATTTTCCTCTTGATCCGCCTGTATACTTTCTGCCGGAGCACTCTCGGCAGAACTGGATATCGCTGCAGGTACACCAATACTGAATCCTGTCACTGCAATTCCTAACAAAAAAGCTAAACTACTTTTCTTCATACCAAAAACCTCCTTTATAGGTAGAGTTCTTTGAACTCTTTGTCTTTTTCTTTTGATATGGATAATATAGTTCCTTTTTGTGGCAGATTTGTGATAAATATATGGTAAATCTGTGTTCAAATTGCGTTAAAATCGTGAATTTTCAGCCAATGAATTCCAAGATTTCCAAGATCTCGCTTTTTTATATGTTACCGTTTTGCCTTGCGGTATCCGGCATCGATGGCTTCTTGTTCAGAGTAAAAAATAACCAGGTTGTCCGAGTCTGCCATGCCTTCATAACCGGATTGTCCAGGGCAGTGATAAATTTTAGATTTTGAATTTCCTCTGATTTCCTGATATTCGATTTCCTCATCATCCACATCTTGCCCCGCAAAATCTTCTTCCAGCCAGCTTTCACCTGTGCGGTAATCAATTACGATTCCTGGCTGTACATTATAGGCAAAAACATTGAAGCAGATTGCCTCTCCCTGATCTTCCACAGAATACCCTTCCATCTGTACACCTCTCGCCACAAGCTCATTGCCTTCAAAAATCGGTGTGACACGATACAGCACATGGTTTGCTGTCTCTTTCACATAATCTGCCACCATATTTTCAAACAACAACATCCCTTCTATATTCAAATACCTCGTTCCAGTGATCAGATTCTTCTTGTTTGCATTCTCCGCAGTCAGCTGATATCCAATCAGATGACACCGATTATAGAGATATTTTCCGTCCACGATATCATACT
Source organism: Robinsoniella sp. (assembly GCA_022788205.1). Lineage (GTDB taxonomy): Bacteria > Bacillota > Clostridia > Lachnospirales > Lachnospiraceae > JAGZHZ01. The sequence goes on from JALEVQ010000078.1 coordinate 3,928, forward strand.
TGACACTCTGCCATCCACTTGGTTTTACTTGACTGATGCTTTCCCTCTCCTCAGTGGGCATTAAATCCTGTCCCACGTTCGCAAATGCAACTCCACACCTTCCAAGATCGTCCAAGTCACTATACCACTCAAAGGATATCTCTGTCATGTCCGCTTCCTCAAAATCCGGAATATTGTTGTTGATCGCTATATATGCCTGTCCAGCATACTCCGGAATGTCCGCCATCGAGATTTCTATCCCTTGGGAAGGCTCATAATTCTGATCGATATCGTCGTATCTCTGTTGCCCAATCTCCTCTCCTATTTCCTCTATGGCAGAGCAAGAAGTGAGCATCACACAGCTGACCATGACCATTGCAAACTGACATACTCTTTTTAAAATTGTCTTATTCATGTTCATTCCCTTTTTTTCTATAAATTTCTTTTGTAATCTTTTCGTGAGAAGACCCCTCAAATTCATCCATATTCACTGATTCCCACTGATTCAAATCCAAGTCCAACCGAAAATCTGTCGGATATCTCCGGTTCCACCAAAACACGATCAGCTCTTCTATCTTTTCATCATACTCTTTTAACAGGCGATCCTCCACCAGACAGAACTCTCCTTGTGACGCCATCTCCAAAAACTCTTCCTCTACGCAGAGATTTTCACCTTCCATCTCTTCATACAATTTGTAAGAATACGGACTCATCCACAATTTTTCTCCGCCACAAAGCTCTAAAATTTTTTCTCGTACAACCCGATCCTGACTCTGTCTGCGCTTGTTAAACATCATTCCTCCAAGCTCATCCAAACACACAATAATCTTCAAAATATCCCCTCTTTTCTGCTTTATTTTTCCTTTTTCCTACATCCTCGCCGCTGATATGTCACACTATACAGCTACAAGTAACGATAGACATAGTCATCTTAATTCGCTCCTCTTAATTTGTCAAGTTTTCCTTATAAAATTCGGCAAAATGACAGCTTTTCTTTTTTCCATTCTTACCCTATAATAGGCTACATCAAAAATCAAAAGAACCGAAAAAATATGGAGGTTAAAATGGACAAAAACACATTTGCCACGCTTCCGCCCATGGGCTGGAACAGTTATGATTATTATGACACAACCGTCACAGAAGAACGTGTCAGAGCAAACGCCGACTATATGTCAAAACATTTGAAATCTTATGGATGGGAATACATCGTCGTAGACATCGAATGGTACGCTCATGGTGCCGGCTCTATGCGGAATCAATTTCAATACATTCCTTTCTCAAAACTTGAGATGGACGAATACTCTCGTCTTATGCCCGATCCTGATCGTTTTCCATCTTCAAAAGATGGCGCTGGGTTCGCACCTCTTGCTTCGTACGTCCACAGCCTTGGTCTTAAATTTGGCATTCATATTATGCGTGGAATTCCGAGAATCGCCGCACATGACCACTGTAAAATTTATGGATGTGATCTAAGTGCTGACCAGATTGCCGATCCTTCTTCTATTTGTGGATGGAATCCAGATATGTATGGTGTCCGCGACACAAAAGAAGGTCAACTTTATTATGATTCTCTGATCAGCTTATACGCTTCCTGGGGAGTCGACTTTATCAAATGTGATGATATCTGCAATACTAATCTTTATCGCCATAATCCATACAGTGCACAGCATGAAATCGAAATGCTCTCAAGTGCTATCGCGCGATGCGGTCGACCGATCGTCCTCTCCCTTTCCCCGGGTCCTGCCTTGATCGAAAAAGCTTGGCACTATGAAACTCACGCCAATATGTGGCGTATCACGGATGATTTTTGGGACAATTGGGACTTGTTAAAAGACATGTTCCACCGCTGTGAGTTGTGGCAGAATCATGTCTCACAAGGCTGCTATCCAGATTGCGACATGCTTCCTCTTGGATATCTTGGAAAAGGCTTTGGCGAAGAGCGCTTGACACGCTTCACCAGAGACGAACAGCGTACAATGATGACTCTATGGTGTCTTTTTGGATCTCCTCTGATGCTCGGAGCAGAAATGACGAAATTAGACGATTGGACTCTCTCTCTTTTGACAAATGAAGCTATTCTCGCCATGCGGACACCTGACTGCCGTCCACACCAGATTTGCCTTGATAACCAAAAAGCCATATGGACAGCACACAGCAATCAGACTCAAAAAACCTACATAGCACTTTTTAATCTCAGTGACCAAACTTCTTCTATAGAAATTTCTTTGGAAAATCTTTCTATCCAAGTCGGAAGTTTTTCACTGCTCGATCTCTGGAATGGGCAACTTTCTTCTCCTGCTTCTTCCGCCATCCGTGCTATTTTACCGCCACATGGCTGCGTTGCCTACGAGTTGTGCTGCCATTCTTGACAAAAAAAAAAGAGCTCCCTATAATATACACATACCCCTTATGGTATATGGAGGTGGAAACATGAGACAATGTATGGATTCAGAAAATTTGCACCGCAGATTGAAAAAAATTATCGGACAGGTTCAGGCCATCGACCGGATGATCGATGAGGATGTCCCCTGTGAAGATATTTTGGCACAAATCAACGCCGCAAAATCAGCCCTTCATAAGGCAGGACAGGTTGTATTGGAAGGTCATATCAATCATTGCGTCCGCGATGGAATCGCTCACGGGGATGCCGACAAAACAATTGAAAGTTTTACAAAAGCAGTGGAACGGTTTGCAAATATGACGTAGTAAATTCCCTGCTCTCCTCTTTCACACGTTTGAATCTTTAAATTAGACCCTGGAAATAAAAAAGGAGACATATCGTCTCCTCTTTTATTGTGCCAATTTTCTGAGCTTCGCTGTATTGTTTGCTATCTTTCTCGAATTAAGACTAACCTGATCCATTGTCACTTCTAAATCCTCTCTCAACTCTGTGTTCCATTCTTTCTGCTCAACATAAAACTTTTCCAGCATATCATAATTACGTTTTGTTTCTGTCTTCAGATCCGTGACTTCTGTCTTGATTCCTTCAACTTCTGTCTTCAGACCTGTGACTTCTGTCTTGATTCCCTCGACTTCTGTCTTCAGACCTGTGACTTCTGTCTTTACTCCCTTCACATCTTCCCGAAATTCTCCGAACTGTCTTAAAAGCAAATCCAATTTTTCATCTGTAGTCATATTTTCCCTCCGTTTCTATCTCATTTTGCCCCTGCTACTTCGCTCATTATACCCTTTTCTTAAGAAAATTTACAAACATATACAAATCTCTTTTTATTTTCGTAGTTTTTATTATATCACATAAATCATTTTGTGACAACATATAATTCATATTTTACTTTTTCTTCTTCTAGGTCTTGACAACCTATACCCCTATAGGTAGTGTCTGCTCATTAAGCAACTTATTTTTCGGCTTCGTAAGACAACGCCCTCTCCAAAATGTTCCAATGGGCTTATACAACATCATCTATAATGATATAATGCTCCGTTTTTTCGTTTGATATATTATCCCAAAAATAGAGCAAAAAAATACCGCTAAGATCTACCGCAAAGAGATTCGTTACCAGTACTGACATTGCAATAGAAGACAGAGTGGTCTCCTCAAGTTTTGTCATGATAAGACCTGCTCCATTGCAGCGTTTTTCAGTGCTGAAAAATCTTTCAACTTCTATTCTGTCCGTGTTATCCTGGTATTCCTCTTTGGTGCTTTTCTTATCCTTTGAAGGACGACCAAGCTTCGGACCAGACATTGTAATGTTATGGTCTTTGCAGAAATT
>JALEVQ010000025.1 GCA_022788205.1 Robinsoniella sp.
TTTCATCCTGTCATTGACTTTTTCCATGACTTTGTCAAAGTCTTCTATGTTTTCTTCCGTTCTTGTGATCATCATGTGCACTGTGATCTCTTCTTTTACTTCCTGGCTACATGTCGCTATTTTTGTCTCTGCTGCCAGAATCATCCATATGATTCCCAAGGCTGCAATGGTGACTCCCACTTTACGCATTCTCTTCATATCTCTCCTCTTCCTTTTTGCGATACTTTTTTCGATAGTCCATCGGTGACATCTGTGTGGCTTTTTTGAAAGAGGTAGAAAAATGAGAAAAATGAGAATATCCTACCATCTGTGCAATCGTACTCACAGAAATATCTGTCGCACTGAGCAAATCCTGCGCTTTCTCCACCCTCTTTTGGTTGATATATTTTTGCAGAGGCATACCTGTCTCCTTTTTAAACAGGCGAGATAGATAATCAGAATTCATGCAGACCTCACGGGCCACATCATCACATCCCATTACTTTATCCAGGTTCTGTCTGATATACTGCTCTGCCTGTCCGACGACAGAAGAGTCGCTTTTTGCAAACTGAATCACATTCCCCGTCTTGTCCAAAATATGAAAAATCCATTTTTCAAAGTCTTCCAGCGTCAAGAGCGCTGAGGAAGTGATATTTTTTGACTCCTGATCTTCAAAGAGCAGATGTGCCTGAATCCCAGCTTCCTTGAGTACCACATACACTGCCTGTAACAGATCATTCTGCATCTTTGCGAGCAAAATCCCATCCAGCTTTTTTTGCTCCTGTTCCTTTTTCAGATAACTTTTAATCTGGTATACCGCCTGCCCAATCTGCTGTCCCTGTGTCAGACGGATGACTTCGTTATAGTCAAAAGGATCATATTCTTTTTTTCTGTCGTCATCATCCTCTCTCTGCCATATCTGATTTTCCCAGGTCACATTGTTTTTTTCTGCGTTCTGTAAAATCTGTACTTCTTTTGCCAAATCTTCAATTTTTACACTTTTTCCGCGGTAGCCGCTGATCCCGCACTGAAAATAGTCCTGGAAAGCCAAGAGATACGCCTCACAGCTCTTCCGTACCTTTTCGTCTTCCCACGTTCCATATAAAAGTACAACAATCCCTCTCTCCTGGACATCTGCACACCCTACTCTCTGTGCTGTTTTTTCAAACAATTCATATCCTATATTTTTCATGATAAACTGTACAGATCCTCTGTCACATTCTTTGAGTGATTCAGGATATTTTTTGATGCAAAATAAAATCGGAAGATATTCCATATTTTCTTCCAGCGAAATCGTCTTCTGCTTCGCATATTCATTCAGTCTCTTCCAGTCGCCCTCAACGATTCCCAGCATCACTTCTGTCCAAAACCGTTCTTCAAGCATCTTATGTCTTTTTTTCCAGTTTTTGCTCTCCTGCACCAGATGTTTGTTCTCTCTCTGTTTTTCGATTGCCTTTTCCAATGCTGTATTCAACTCTTCATCAGTGACCGGTTTAAGCAGATAATCAAAGCTTCCTACTTTGATCGCCTGTGTCGCATAATGAAAATCGGCATGGCTTGTCAAAATCATCATGATCACCATGTACCCTTCTCTGCGAATCCACTCCATCAGCTCCAGCCCATTGCCACGCGGCATCTCGATATCGCACAGAGCAATGTCTACCTTTTCTTTTTGTAAGATTTCTTTTGCTTCCTGCACACGATATGCGCAGAAAATCTGCTCAATGCCAAGTTTCTCCCTCTGAATTGCACTGATAATTCCCTGTACTGCCAAAACATCATCATCAACGACTAATACGTTCATCTTTCTCCTCCAGACTGTAATCATTTGATTGTGTTTCCTGCAAAAGCCAGATCGTTACGATCGCTCCTCCATCCTCTCCATTCTCAAAGTACATTTTTGCTCTTTCTCCATACAAGATTTCAAGACGACTCCGGACATTTTGAATTCCAATTCTCTTCTTGCCTTCCCGCACCACCCTCTGTTCCTGGTTCAGCGCCTCCAGAACATCCGGTTCAAATCCGTCTCCATTGTCTCTGACACAAATCTTCAAACTCCCCTTTTCTTTTTTCACTTCAATCGAAATCTTCACCTCTTTTTCTTCGGATTCTCCATATTTTATACTGTTTTCCACAAAGGGCTGAATAATCATAATCGGAATCTTTTCCTTCATCAACGTTTGCGGAATATCCATATCAATCTGAATTTTGCTTGTGTTCGCCGTGCGCAGTTCCTGCAGATGGAGATAATTCTGTATAAAATTGACCTCTTCCTCCAAAAATCCCCACGTTTCTCCGTACAGCGTATAGCGAAAATGTTTCACAAGAGACAGTGTCATATTTTTTACCATCTCCATATTGTTCAATCTGGCATAGCTGTAAAGCACATTCATAGCATTGATGAAAAAATGCGGGTTTGTCTGAATCTGCAAAAAGTCAAGCTGCGCTTTCTGCTTCTGAATTTTCTCCTCATAGACTTTGATCTTTAAATGTTTGATCTCTTTGAGCATCTTGTTAAAGCTGTCATTCAGAACGCTGAACTCCTTCGTGTTGCTCTCCTCAGGAAGTACCACATCCAGATTTCCCTCTTCCACCTTTTCCATCACCTCGACTACATGTTCCAGTGGAATGGCAATCTCTTCATCGGAATACCGTATGAACATCCACAAAAGTCCGATGGATACCAGAATCATCATCACAATCAGGATACTGAACAGGTGAATTCCTCTCTGAATCTCGTTGTCCAGAATCAGAGCGACAAAATAGTATTCTCCATTCTCGATCGGTTCTGCAATCACCATATAGCGCTTGTCTTTTCCAGTCAGATAATATTCTGAAAAATCTTGTTCCCAGTTTATGCTTTCGTCTCGATAGTGCTGATCTGCGCTGAGCGGCTCCTTCTCTTTTGTCAGCAACAAAACAGTCTCTGCACCTTCGATCGGGATCGTGACCGCTTCGTTTAAGATCCGTTCCACGTCACTCCAGCTTCCATAATAACCCCCATGGATATGATAGATACGGATCAGATAATATTTATCACCGATATGCATGTGAAACCACTTTGCTGAAATCGGCTTTTTCAGCTCCTGATCTTCCTTTACCAGCTGTCGTATGGTATCCTCAATCATTTCCTGCTGCTGTATCGTCCCAACGATCGACGTCTCTTTCATATAAATTTCATCTGTCAGATCATAGACAAAGAATCCGTCTACCGTTGAATCATACAGTAAAAGGTCTTCCTGAAACTGGCTTTTGAGCTGGTAAGCCGCCAAAATTTTCTCGTCATAGCTTTTTGTCGCTCCCAGATGTTTCACTTCCAAATCGCCTCCTATGTTGACCAAACGGGATTTGATGTCTTCCAATCTTGTGTCAATTCTTTCGGCATACAACTGTACTGTGTTTCTATCTGATGCCGCTACTTGCTCTCGCAAAAGATATCTCGCATACAGATTACTGACAAGAAGCAAAAGAATGATCGGTACAATAAAACAAACTGCACATGTCATAAGGCGATCCTTGATCGAATGTCTCTTTCCTCTGCGATGTTTCATGAATCTTCCCATAATTTCCTCCTAAGGCTGCATTCCATGTGGTATTCATCCTATTTTTTCCACATTTCTCGGCTCTCTCCCCATGACTTCAACAAATGCAGCAATTTTTTCCATCTTCATAAAAAATATATCATCTTCTTCTTTTATAGTAAAGAAATTATAACAAATTTATCTTCCAAAAAAGGAAGGAGGTTCTTATCCCCCTTCCTTTCTTATACTCTTTCTCTGTCAGATATCACCGTGACTGCCACTGCGCTTATTCATATCCCAGCTGACCGAGCACATTTTTAGGTTCATCAATGATCACCAAATCCGCTGTATCGTCAGAGTGATGTGGTCTCTGATGGATGACCACAAGATATTTTCCGTTAAAATAGCGGATATAATTTGCAAATACCTCTGACTGCAGCGTCGCTCCGAGAACCAGCAGCACTTCTGCCCTTTCCACTTCCAATGTCGTGTCGCGCATCAAGCGTGCATCGACCATCTCACCAAACAGAGAAACCTGTGGTCGTATCGCTCCCTTGCAGTTCTCGCAGAACGGGATTCCCTTTGCGTCTAAGATATATTCTACCGGATATTCTTTCTCACAGCGCGTACAGCGGTTCTTATAGACACTTCCTCTCAGATTAATCACATGGGAACAGCCTGCTCTTCTCGGCTGGTCATAGATGTTGGAAGTGATGACACATTGCAGTTTCCCCGCTTTTTCCATAGCAGCCAGCGCTGACCCGGAAGAAGTAGGTGATGGAATATCTCCCAGAATTTCGTTTTTATAAAATTCGAAGAACTTTTCCGGTCGTGTGGAATAATACACGCTGCTGAAGAGATCTTCCGGTGAATCATGATATTTTTTTTCAATCTCATAGGCACGTTCCTGATGTTTGATAGACCTGCGTCCTGCCTCTTCCAGCATTCCAGATCCCCACAGTGCAACTGTATATTTGCTCTCTTCTAAAATTCGCTTTAACATAGCTACCTTTTTTTCCATAACAGAAACCCTCCTTTTCGCTATTTGACTAATTTTTCAAAAAATACCCTGCTGTTTTTCTGTATTTTAGTCAAATTTCTTATCTCTATTATACATGGTTTCTGGTAATTATGCTATGTTTTTTTTATTTTTTTCACAGGTTTTTATGTTTTTTCCCTAATTTCATTTTTTCTCAAAAATCTAAATCTTTTCTCTTTTAAACAGATATCAGCACCTCACCGCCTGTGATTGATTTTCCCTCAAGAAATCTGATGACTCTGCCACTTCCCGCTCCGATAGAACATAAGAGAAACCGCCGTTCCTATCGTCCAGCCAATCGGCCAGGACAGCCAGATTCCCAGTGTCCCGAAAATTCCCGCCAGAATATAGGAGAGCACTACCCTTAAAATTAGATCCAAAAATGTCGATATCATGAACATCTGCATTGCTCCGGCACCGCGCATCACACCGTCTGCCAGAATTTTCAGTGCAACCACAAAATAAAATGGCGTTACAATTTTCAGAAATTGTATTCCCGTCTCCATCGCCACCTCGCTGTCACTGTTCATAAACATCGAGATCATCTGTCTGCCAAAAAAGAAAAATGCGATAAAAAATGGCAGGGCTATGCACATCCCCATCTCCACTGACGCAATAAATCCTTTTCGCACCCTCTCTGTCTTTCCAGCGCCAAGATTCTGTGCCGTAAAGTTTGAAGTCGCATTTCCCAGTGTGCTGAAACTTGTGATGGTGAAAGTGTTCAGCTTGATCGCAGCCGAATATCCCGCAATGATTGACGAGCCAAACGAGTTAATCAAGCTCTGGATAAAAATATTTCCGATTGAGATAAAACTCTGCTGCAAAATGCTCGGTATCGCCACAATGCTGATCTTTTTCAGCATGGAACCTGAGAACAACTGCCAGCTCTCTTCTGTCTTCACCGTCTTTAACCGCCGCAACACCGTCAAAAGTGCAAGAACACATGCGATTCCCTGCGCCAGAAACGTTGCCCATGCAACACCCGCAACCCCCCAATGGAAGATCGCCACAAAAAGGTAGTCCAGAACAATATTTCCGAGAGAAGAACCGATCAGAAAATAGAGAGGTGTCTTCGAATCTCCCAGAGATGTGAAAATGCCGGTCGCCACATTATACAAAAACAGGAACGTAAATCCTCCGATATAAATCTTCAAATACAAATCTCCGTCCTCAAAAATATTGTCCGGCGTGTTGACCATATGCATCATAGCGCCACTCCCCAGAACACCTGCTACCGTCAAAATCATCGAAAGCATAAATGCTGTGACCAGTGTTGTGGAGACTGCCGTTTTCATAGCCCCGTATTTCTTTGCCCCAAACAGCTGGGAAATGATGACAGAACACCCAATGTTGCTGCCGACTGCGATCGCCATAAAAATCATAGTGATCGGATAGGAAGCCCCGACCGCCGCCAGCGCATTTTCCCCCGCAAACTTTCCCGCAATCACACTGTCCGCAATATTGTAAAGCTGCTGGAAAATCACGCTGATAAAGAGCGGAAGCGTAAACTTCCACAACACACTCTGCGCTTTTCCCTCTGTCAAATCGTGAATCATTTCTTTTTCCTTCCTTCTCTTCCATAATTTCATCCAACGTCTTCTTTCCATCTTCTGTCATTTGTCAGCAACATCAAAAGATGGGAAGTCGCTTTTGTTGATCCAATCCAATATTATACTACTGTTTTTGTAAATAGAGTAGAAGAAATTTTTTCTTTGAAACATTTTCTTTTCCGTTTCTTCTCTTTCTGTAAAATATAGAAGTAGTTCTCAGAAGGCTTATTTATCAAAAAAGATTGCTGCAAAATGGTTATCATAGCTTACATTTACTCCCATTTTGCAGCAATCCTTTTTATCCCTCACAGATCAAATTTTCTCAGATACCCGATTCATAGTGCTCCATATTTTTTCACTCTGTCTCCTGATGAAATATAGAATTATATTCCTCTAATCGATAAAACACTTCTTCCGTCTCCGGCATAAAATAGATCTCCATGTCATCTTGCTTTGCGGATTCTATTGCAGAGTCCGAGATCTCTTTTATCTCCACCACAAATACCGTCAGAGAACTTAATATCATACACACTCCCGCCAATATTCCTGCTGCCGATTTTTTCTTATACTTCATAATCGCCACGATCCTTTCCTGAATTGCGCTTTTCCCGAAGCCACTGGCAAGCGGGGAAATGCTGTTTTTTTGTTCCGCCATCTGGATCAGTGCCATGGCATACGATGTTCTTCTCTGTGCTCCCCACAGGGAAAGAACCTCTTCGTCACAGGCAATCTCGAGATCTCGGTTTGCCAGAATCATCATCACCCAGACAAGGGGATTCCACCAGTGAAGGATCGTCGCTACAAGAATCAGGAATTTCCACACTGCATCCATTCTTCTAATATGGATACTTTCATGGGTCAAGATATACTCCAGATTCTGATCGCAGACGCTTCCCTTCGGCAGCACCACCTTGGGATGCAGCACACCGTACGTCATCGGTGTGAAAATCTGGTCAGAAACGAAAATAGGTACTTCTCTGGCTATCACTTTGCATCTGTCCCATACTTTTTGAATCTCCTCATCTTTTAAGGGCAAAGCTTCATCTAGCCACCGGCGCGACCGAAGATAACAAAATAGAAACACCAACAAAACGAGGACAGCACCCGCTGCATACAGCCTCTTCCACAGCCACTCAAATTTAAAATATACGTGCCCAACAATATCCAAAGCCTTTCTACTTTTCCAGCGCAGTGTTTCTTTCTCCTGCACAGGTTCCATCACACCACCTGCCATATTTTCTGCTGGGTCTGCCGCATTTTGATCTTCTATATTTTGCCTTTCCGTCATGATCCACGCTGCCTGCTTCTGTGGAAGTGAGATAGAGACAGGCAGCAACAATCTGAACAACACGATACCCCAAAGAATCAGAAACACTTTTTTGGGTATCCGACAAAGCAGAACTATCCGCTCCGCCAGAATAAAAAGAATCAGGATCCCCGCCGTCAGGCTGATCTGTATCATTCTCACTTTCCCCACCTCATTTCAGATCATCGATGATCTTTTTCAGCTCATCAATCTCTCCCTTCGACAACCGCTTTCCACCGAGAAACGCTGCAAAAAACTTTTGCGCTGAGCCATCAAACATCTTGTCAATCAGTTCTTCTGTCTCATACTGCTGTACTTCTTCCTTTGAGATCAGCGCATGGCACATAAAATTCGGCTCATATCGTTGAATCGTGCCTTTCTCAATACATTTCTTGATGACCGTGTAGGTTGTGTTTCGGTTCCATCCCGTCTCTTCCTTTAAAATCTTTGCCATCTGTCCTGCTGAGAGATCTCCCTCCCTCCATAAAACCTCCATCACCTTTAACTCAGAATCAAATAATTTTTTCTCCATCATCGCACTTCTCCTTTATGACTATTGCAATAGTTATTATTATAATATCACAATAGTCATTCCATGTCAAGAACTCCGAAAAATTTATTTTATCCCTTTTCATCGACTTGGAAGCAGAGATGCTATCATTAGCAAAGCTTTTTCTTTCTGTATTTTTGTGATTTCCAGGAACCTTTTTCTTTCTCTGACATACTGATAAAATATATTTTCTAAGATTGGAGCGTTATCTTTGCAGGAACTTGTCACTTTATCTTCTCTCCATTACCTCTATCTGATCGGCGTCCTCTTTGTTGTCGCTGTCATGATTGCACGTGAAGATACACCGATCATCTGTATCAGTTTTCTATTTATCCTTGGGCTTGTCGGCACTGGAAGCCTCATCGGAGGTATTCAGACTGTCTTTCAGGTGATCCTGTATGCCGCCAAAGAATTTATGGAGATCATCGCCACGATTGCTCTTGTGACAGCACTCTCAAAGTGTCTGACTGATCTTGGGAGTGACTATCTTCTGATGACTCCCATGTCCCACATCATGAAAAAGCCCGCCATCACCTGGTGGATTCTTGGCATTGTCATGTTTGTGTTTTCTCTTTTTTTATGGCCATCGCCGTCAGTCGCGCTGGTCGGAGCAATCATGCTTCCTTTTGCCCTCAAAGCCGGATTAAATCCTCTCGCCGCCGCGATGGCGATGAATCTGTTTGGGCACGGCTTCGCTCTCAGCTATGATTTTATCATTCAGGGCGCACCTTCCATCTCCGCTTCCGCCGCTGGAATCTCTGTGGGGGATCTTCTAAAAGACGGGCGTCCCATTTTCCTGGTGATGGGAATTGTCACGGTCGTCTCTGCCTTTTTGTTAAACCGAAAAAAATTGACTCTGTCCGAAAAATCGCTCGAAGCACAAGAGATGCACCCAGAAAAACCTTCTCATTTTTCTCGCGCTGCCATCTTTCTTGCTATCCTGACACCGATCGCGTTTCTCGCCGATATCATTGTCATGATCGCGTTTGATCTCAATGGAGGCGGCGCTACCAGTATTGTCTCCGGCACAGCGCTTCTTCTGATGTGCATCGGTGCATTCTTCGGTTTCAAAAGGCAGTCTTTCGGAAAAGTAACCAGCTATATCACGGAAGGATTTTCTTTTGCGATCCGTATCTTCGCCCCCGTCATTATCATTGGCGCTTTTTTCTTTCTCGGCGGAAACGGTATCAGCGAAATTATGGGCGAACAGTTTCAGAGCGGTCTTCTCAATGACTGGGCAATCTGGCTGGCACACAACGCTCCTCTAAACAAATACGGCGCTGCTGTCATCCAGGTAATCGCCGGTGTTCTGACTGGCATGGACGGATCCGGATTTTCTGGTCTCCCTCTCACCGGCTCTCTGGCACAGACCTTCGGGTATGCGGTGGAAGCCTCCATCCCTGTTCTCGCTGCTCTCGGTCAGGTCACAACCATCTTTGTCGGCGGCGGTACCATCGTGCCTTGGGGACTGATCCCGGCTGCCGCCATCTGCAACGTCAATCCAGTGGAGCTGGCGCGCAAAAATATCCTTCCTGTCTGCATCGGACTGCTCGCCGCCTTTCTCACGGCATGTCTGCTGCTGTGAGGATTTCCTCATACCCATTGACACCCTGAGCAAACGGACATGACACCTGACGGTGTCCCTGTAAATGATAAAAGCTGCCGCAAAAAGATCAAAATAGAAATCGATCTTTTTGCGGCAGCCTCACCTGCTTATCACAAATTTATTTTTTCAGAAGTAATGATTTTCCTGTCATCTCTTTTGGCTGTTCCATTCCCATCATCTCGATCATCGTCGGAGCAATATCTGCCAGGCATCCGCCTTCTCTCAGTGTATAGGAGTCGTCATAGTTTACCAGAATAAATGGTACTGGGTTTGTCGTGTGTGCAGTAAACGGTGCACCTGTCTCATAATCAATCAGCTGCTCTGCATTTCCGTGGTCTGCGCAGATGAAAAGCTGTCCGTCTACTTCTTTGATCGCATCTACCACTCTTCCGACACACTCATCAACTGCCTCGATCGCCTTGATCGCAGCTGCCTCGATTCCAGTATGTCCTACCATATCTGGGTTTGCAAAGTTTGTGATGATCACATCATATTTTCCTGACTTGATTGCCTCCACAAACTTGTCGCACACTTCATAAGCGCTCATCTCCGGCTTCAGATCATAGGTAGCTACTTTCGGGGATTTCACGAGGATGCGATCCTCTCCCTCATTTGGCTCCTCCACACCACCGTTGAAGAAGAAGGTTACATGTGCATATTTCTCTGTCTCTGCAATTCTCGCCTGCTTCAGACCGTGAGCTGCTAAGAACTCTCCAAATGTGTTGGTGATCACAACCTTCTTGAATGCCACTTCTTTGTTCGGGATCGTCACATCGTACTCTGAGAAGCATACATACACGAGATCCAGTTTCTTCTCTCTCTCAAATCCTGTGAAATCATCGCAGCAGAATGCGCGTGTGATCTCTCTTGCGCGGTCTGGTCTGAAGTTGAAGAAAATAATGGAGTCTTTATCTTTGATCGTCGCAACTGGTTTTCCATCTTTTACCACAACAGTTGGAATAACAAACTCATCTGTCTTATCTTCTGCATAAGAATTCTCCACTGCCTTCACGCCGCTCTCTGCTGTCAGACCTTCGCCGTTTACCATTGCCTTGTAGGCAAGTTCTACACGATCCCAGCGATTATCGCGGTCCATTGCATAGTAACGTCCCATCACGGAAGCGATCTCGCCGACGCCGATCTCTGCCATCTTATCTGTCAGCTCCTGAACAAAATCTTTTCCTGATGCCGGAGGTGTGTCACGTCCGTCCAGGAAGCAATGAACGTAAACTTTCTTGAGACCCTCTCTCTTGGCAAGCTCCAAGAGTGCATACAGGTGTGTATTGTGGCTATGTACACCGCCGTCAGACAGAAGTCCATACATATGGAGTGAGGAATCATTCTCCTTTGCATTGCGCACTGCCTTTAAGAGCATTTCATTCTGGAAAAAGTCTCCATCCTGGATCTCTTTTGTGATTCTTGTGAGCTCCTGGTATACAATACGTCCTGCACCCATGTTCAGATGTCCTACCTCAGAGTTTCCCATCTGTCCGTCCGGCAGTCCCACTGCCATCCCACTCGCATATCCTTTCACAAATGGGCACTCTGCCATCAATTTATCCATAACCGGTGTCTTTGCTTCTACTACAGCATTGCCCTCTGTCTTCTCATTCAACCCGTAGCCATCCAAAATCATTAACACAGTTGGTCTTTTACTCATTGTTTTTTATTCTCCTTTTTTTGTTTCCATCCACAAAAGTGAACTGTTAATAGCTCTCTCAACTTTTGATTCTACAATATTTTCCCTGAACTTGCAAGATCATTTCCAAAGAAAATGGTTCCGTCTGCCATTCACGGGAACTGTTTTTTGCCGATCTTCTGGCAATAACAGTTCTCTCCCACCAGATAGGTTCCCGCCTCCACAGTGACAAACGTCTGATCCTCAAAAAAATCGCTCTGCAACTTTTCTTTTTCTATGTATCTCGCGCTTCGGTATACTGCGTAATAAGCGCTGACTTCCTCATCTGCCGCAGACAGCCGATATGCCCCCGGTTCCAGCTCTCTTCCAACTTTGACCGCGAACCACCCGTTGTTCTCCCATGCTTTTTTCAAGGATCCGACTGGACAAAACTGTGCTTCCTCCAGGATCAGATACTCTCCGCTTTTCACTTCCACGATGTATTTTCCTTCTGATACAATCTGAAACAAGATCGATTTTCCTTCTTGATCTCTTGAGACGGTACCCTTCCAGATCTTTTCTTGCTCCCCGAAAATCCAGTATTCTCCTGCGGCAATCTCTTTTCCCACGGCATAAACCTGCTTTTTCGCATTTTGAATCAAACGCTGAAGCTGATTGCGATCCCACAATAATACATTGTGCTCCCTTGCCAGATCTTCCGCCGCTTTCGTGAAGAAACGATTCGTCATGACAACCCCTACCATACAGTGGTAACATTCCTTTCCGCTGTACACATCGCGCACTGCCTGATTTCCAATGTTTGACATGTGGCACTTACACTGAACCGCATAGGTAATCTGATCCTTCCGAGCCAGAATGTCCACGCCCAGATCCCCAGTCCTCTTTGTCATCTCCACATCCGCAAAGCCATTCACCCGCAGAAGTCTTGCGCAGAAATACTCAAATTCCTCTCCATCCATCGCGTCATAGTCACAGTCCACCCAAGAAGTCCGATTGTTCTTTTCCTGCTCCTTGATCGCTCTATGTTTTTCAGGTTGTATCACTTTTTCCGCTGACTTTTGTCCTGTTTTTTCTTCCGGTTTTACTCTATTCTTTTTCTGCCTTTGCGTGACTCTCTGTGTCTGCGTATTTTTCTTAATTTTCTTATCTTTTTTTAGAATCTTCTGTATCTGACCAGATACCGTCTTTAAAATATTTTTTTTCATTTTGATACCACAAAAGAGGTGCCGCAATCACGACACCTCTTTTTACTGGAAAGAAATTTCTTCTTAATTATTATTTATAATTTACGATCTTTCCAAAATCTGGCTTTAAGGAAGCGCCTCCCACGAGACCTCCGTCGATGTCTGGCTGTGCAAACAGTTCCGGAGCGGTAGCTGCATTTACAGATCCGCCGTACTGAATGCGGATTGCCTCTGCTGTCGCCTCGTCATAAACTTCAGCGATGCAAGCGCGGATTCCTGCGCACACTTCCTGTGCCTGTGCGGTTGTAGCTGTCTTTCCTGTTCCGATTGCCCAGATTGGCTCGTAAGCGATCACTGCTGTCTTAGCCTGATCTGCGGTAACACCCTGGAATGCGATCTTAACCTGCTGGCGGATGAAATCCATCGTCACACCCTGCTCTCTCTGAGTCAGAGTCTCGCCACAGCAGATGATCGGAGTGATTCCATGCTCAAATGCTTTTAACACTTTTTTGTTTACTGTTGCATCCGTCTCTGCAAAATATTCTCTTCTCTCAGAATGTCCCAGAACAACATATTTTACTCCAACATCTGTCAGCATAGCCGGGGAGATCTCGCCTGTGTAAGCACCTTTCTCCTCATAGTACATATTCTCTGCTCCAACCTGGATGTTGGAACCTTCGGCTGCCTGCAGAACAGGAATGATGTCGATTGCAGGTACGCAGAATACCACATCAACTTCATCGTTCACTACCAGTGGTTTTAATGTATTTACAAGTGCAACTGCCTCGCTTGGAGTCATGTTCATTTTCCAGTTTCCAGCGATGATTTTCTTTCTTGCCATTTTTTATCTCCTAACCGGGTCCTTGCGGTCTGAAAACCGCCAACCCTCGCTATCTTCTGATCTTCTTATTTATCGTTTGCTGCTGCGACACCTGGCAGTTCTTTTCCTTCCAGGAATTCCAGAGAAGCGCCGCCGCCTGTAGAGATGTGTGTCATCTTATCGCCATATCCTAAGATATTGACTGCTGCTGCGGAATCTCCACCGCCGATGATGGTCACTGCATCTGTCTCAGCCAGTGCTTTTGCAACTGCCTCTGTTCCGTGTGCAAAGTTTGACATCTCAAAACATCCCATAGGTCCGTTCCATACAACGGTCTTTGCATCTTTTACTGCCTCTGAGAAAATTTTCTCTGTCTCCGGTCCGATGTCTAAACCTTCCCATCCGTCCGGGATCTCGCCGCGTCCTACAACCTGAATATTTGCATCATTGGAGAACTTGTCTGCGATCACGTTGTCAACAGGAAGTAACAGTTTTACACCCTTCTCCTCTGCTTTTTTCAGCATATCAAGAGCGTACTGCTGGTAATCATCCTCGCACAGAGAATTTCCAATGCTTCCGCCCTGTGCTTTGAAGAATGTATAGGACATACCTCCTCCGATGATCAGAGTGTCTACCTTGTCAAGCAGGTTATTGATGACAGAGATCTTGCTGGAAACTTTTGCTCCGCCCAGGATTGCCACAAATGGTCTCTTCGGGTTGTCCACTGCATTTCCTAAGAAATCGATCTCTTTCTGCATTAAGTATCCAACTACAGCTGTATCAACGAACTGTGTCACACCTACGTTGGAGCAGTGTGCTCTGTGAGCAGTTCCGAATGCATCGTTTACGAATACATCACACAGAGAAGCCAGTTCTTTGCTGAATGCCTCACCGTTCTTTGTCTCCTCGATGCGGTAACGTGTGTTCTCCAGTAAGATGACATCTCCATCTTTCATTTCTGCAACAGCTGCTTTTGCGTTTGGTCCTACTACTTCTGGATCAGCTGCAAATTTTACTTCCTGTCCTAACAGCTCAGAGAGACGAACTGCAACAGGTGCCAGAGATAATTCTGGTTTTGGCTCTCCCTTCGGTTTTCCAAGATGAGAGCAGAGAATGATTTTTCCGCCGTCTGCGATCAGTTTTTTGATTGTCGGCAGAGCTGCAACGAGACGGTTCTCGTCTGTAATTTTTCCGTCCTGCAGTGGCACGTTGAAGTCACAGCGAACTAAGACTCTTTTGCCTTTTACATTGATATCATCAACACTTTTTTTATTCAGCATGTTTTTTGCCCCCTTGAATAATATAAAAAAGAGAGTCCGGTCCAAACAGACCGGACCCCCATTGGATCTTTACTTTGAAAGACTGTTAACGGCTCGATACTTTTACAACTGCCGAAAATTACTGTAATTCAGAGAAGTATTTGATTGTACGAACCATCTGGCTTGTGTAGGAGTTCTCGTTGTCATACCAAGAAACTACCTGTACCTCTGTTGTGCCGTTGTCTAATGGCAGAACCATTGTCTGTGTAGCATCGAACAGAGAGCCGTATCTCATACCAACGATATCGCTGGATACGATCTCATCCTCGTTGTATCCGTAGGACTCTGTTGCAGAAGCTTTCATCTTCTCGTTGATCTGCTCTTTTGTAACATTTCCTTCAACAACTGCTGTCAGGATTGTTGTAGAACCTGTTGGGGTTGGTACACGCTGTGCAGAACCGATTAATTTTCCGTTTAATTCTGGGATAACTAAGCCGATTGCTTTTGCAGCACCTGTGCTGTTTGGAACGATGTTCACTGCTGCTGCACGGGATCTTCTTAAGTCACCTTTTCTCTGTGGTCCATCCAGAGTCATCTGATCTCCTGTGTATGCGTGAATTGTACACATAATACCAGATTTGATTGGAGCCAGTTCATTTAATGCTTTTGCCATAGGAGCTAAGCAGTTTGTTGTACAAGAAGCTGCGGAAATAACAGTATCTGTTGGTTTTAATGTTTCATGGTTTACATTGTAAACGATTGTAGGAAGGTCGTTTCCTGCTGGTGCAGAGATAACAACTTTTCTAGCGCCGGCTTTGATATGAGCCTCTGCTTTTGCTTTGGAAGTATAGAAACCTGTACACTCCAGAACTACGTCAACACCGATTTCGCCCCATGGAAGTTCTTCAGCGTTTGCTTTTGCGTAGATTTTGATTTCTTTTCCATCAACAGTAATGGAATCTTCACCAGCTGTAACTTTGTCAGCTAATGCGTATTTTCCCTGAGAAGAATCA
Source organism: Robinsoniella sp. (assembly GCA_022788205.1). Classification (GTDB taxonomy): domain Bacteria; phylum Bacillota; class Clostridia; order Lachnospirales; family Lachnospiraceae; genus JAGZHZ01. The sequence goes on from JALEVQ010000025.1 coordinate 15,467, forward strand.
TATTTTAACAGGTGAGCCAGCATTTTAGGACTTGTTAAGTCGTTGATTGCTACTACCTCATATCCTTCTGCGCCGAACATCTGTCTGAATGCAAGACGTCCAATACGTCCGAAACCATTAATCGCTACTTTTACTGCCATAATTGCAATTCCTCCTAAAAGTTATTATTGACCGACTGTTGAGAGCCGGTTAGTCTTGAGTTTCTATAAGTTCGTTAAAGAAACATCAACCTGTCTTTATTTTACCTAACTTATCCAAAAAATTCAAGTCATATTTACAAATTTATATAGTTTTTATATTACTTGCAAAACTTTCCGTCGTTTTATATAATGAACACAGCAAAGCGGATCCTAAGTATCCGCTTTTATCGCGAAAGGAGATGTATATTATGTCGATATTTACCGATTTTCATATTCATTCAGATTTTTCCGGCGATTCCGATGCCCCTATGGAGTCTATGATCGAGGAAGGCATCCGACTCGGTTTGAAGACGATGTGTTTTACCGAGCATTTTGATCCGGATTATCCATATGAAGAAATCGATTTTTCACTCGATCTTGTCCGCTACCGGAAAACATTTTTGACCCTGAAAGATCAATACCGTGACCGCATAGAGCTTCTCTTCGGGATTGAGCTTGGTCTCCAGCCACATTTATCTGATGTACTTCGCCAGACCATAAACGCCTGCCCTTTTGACTTTGTGATTGGTTCCACACACTTAGTTGACCACATGGATCCCTATTATCCAGAATACTTTCAAACCTTCTCCGACCGGCAAGGCTTTCGTCGGTATTTCGAGGAAGTTCTGAAAAATCTCGAAGCTTTTTCGGATATCGATACACTCGGTCACCTGGACTATATTGTCCGATATAGCCCAAACAAAAATCAGAATTATCACTGGCATGACCATCAAGATCTGATCGATGCGATTCTGCGCTTTTTGATCGACCGCGGGATCTCTCTCGAGGTCAACACTGCCGGCTTAAAATATGGTCTCGGTCATCCAAATCCCACACCTGAGATTTTGAAGCGCTACCGCGAACTGGGCGGAGAACACATCACCATCGGATCAGACGGTCACTGTCCTGCACACCTTGCCTATGACTTCTCCGTTTTGCCCAAACTTCTGAGTGAATGTGGTTTTTCTCACTATACTATCTATCGGAACCGCAAGCCTTATCAGGAATCTCTTCTCTCCACACTTTAAGGATTCTGCCGCTTCCCATGACCACATCGTTTTCATAAAAAACGACACTCTGTCCCGGGGTGATGGCGCGCTGTGGCTCCGCGAAACGGCACAGTGCTGTCCCATCACTCTGGCGCTCGACAATGCATGGGGCACCTGGGTGATGGTATCGAATCTTTGCCGTCATTGCATGCGCCTCTTCCAGTGTCTCAAGCCCCATCAAGTTGACATGATCACAGGTTAATGTCTTTGCAAAGACATCCTCGTTGTCTCCGATGACTACTTCCTGTGTCTGCGGGCGGATCTCCACCACAAAGACAGGTTTTCCCATCGCAAGATTCAGTCCTTTTCTCTGACCTACCGTGTAATGTATAATCCCTTTATGCTGTCCCAGCACTTTCCCGCCCAAGGTCACAAAATTCCCCGGTTTTTGTTCTTTCCCTGTCCGTCCTTCGATGAAACCTGCATAATCATCGTCGGGCACAAAACAGATCTCCATACTTTCCGGCTTGTCTGCCACCGGAATCTCTGCTTCTTTTGCGATCTGCCGAATTTCTTCCTTCTCATAGTCACCGAGCGGCATGATGGTATGTGCCAGCTGCTCCTGCGTCAGACCGCAAAGAGCATACGTCTGATCCTTTTTTGCCGTCTTTGCGCGCTTGACGGCATAACGCCCATTGGGAAGCTGCACAATCTTCGCATAGTGACCAGTTGCGATCTGATTTGCTCCCATTTTCTTTGCCCAATCCATCAAAGCCTGCCATTTGATCTTTCTGTTGCAGACGACACACGGGTTTGGCGTTCTTCCATTTTGATATTCTTCCAGAAAATCTCCGATGACTTCTTTCTCAAACTGTTCACAAAAATCTGCCGTATAGTGTACAATGCCGAGCGCCTCTGAGACTTTTCGAGCGTCCTCCAAAAGCTGTTTTTGTTCCAGGGTTCCTTCTCCCCTCCACGTTTTCATTGTGACGCCGATCACATCATACCCTTGTTTTTTGAGAAGGTATGCCGCGACAGAAGAGTCCACTCCGCCTGACATACCCACCACTACTTTTTTATTGTCCATCCCAAAACCTCTCCTTTTATTATAAAAACCCAGTCTCAGTGGACGGCAGACAGGGCGCTTTTATAATTGGTGGTGACGCCGTCAGGCGTCATGTCCGTTTGGCACAGATAAGCTGCTGCAAACATCATCCATGGATTAATACTGTTCACTCTCGTCTTCTTCGCCTTCGTGGATATCTGATTTTGGTTTCTGCAATCCCTCGATCTTGATGCCATTCTTTTCTGCGTAATCCCACAGTGCTGCGTGAATTGCCTCCTCTGCCAACAGAGAACAGTGTACTTTTACTGGCGGCAGCCCGTCGAGTGCTTCCATCACCGCTTTGTTTGTGATCTGAAGTGCCTCATAGATAGATTTTCCCTTCACCAGCTCTGTCGCCATGCTGCTCGTCGCCACTGCCGCGCCGCATCCAAATGTCTTGAATTTACAGTCACGGATAATCTGATTTTCATCAATATCAAGATAGATTCTCATGATATCTCCACATTTTGCATTTCCCACGGTTCCTACACCGCTCGCATTTTCGATCTCTCCTACATTTCTTGGATTCTGAAAATGATCCATCACTTTTTCACTGTACATAGTAATTTTTCCTCCATATTTTCTTTTTCATTTTATATCAAGAGCCCGATTCTATCACATCCGCCTTTTGTGCGGTCTTGTTCTGTTTCATTCTGCCTGCTCTCTTCTACATTTCCAAAAGCATTTTAAGAACGCTTTGAAGCCTTCACAAAATCTTCATATAATGGCGACATGCTGCGCAGACGCTCCACAATTCCCTTGATTGCATCCACTACATAGTCAATGTCTTGTTTTGTCGTCTCATCGCTCAGAGTCAGTCGCAGGGAACCATGTGCAATCTCATGAGGCAGACCGATCGCTAAAAGAACGTGGGACGGGTCAAGTGATCCTGACGTACATGCCGATCCACTCGATGCGCAGATTCCTTTTCCATCCAGCATAATCAGCAAGGATTCTCCCTCGATAAACTGAAAACTGAAGTTGGCATTGTTTGGCAGTCTGTTCGTTCTGTGTCCGTTTAATCTTGTATAAGGAATTTCCTTTAACACTCTCTCAATCAGATAATCGCGCAGTTCAATCTCTTTCTTCGTCCGCTGCTCCATCGTGTCTGCTGCCCGTTTTGCTGCTGCGCCATATCCGACGATGCCTGGCACATTCTCTGTCCCTGCGCGGCGCTTTCTCTCCTGTGCTCCGCCGTGGATGAAGGAGCGAATCTTGAGACCTTTGCGGATATATAAAAATCCGATTCCTTTTGGCCCATTGATCTTGTGACCACTGGAACTTAACATGTCAATGTGAAATTCATCCACGTTGATCGGAACCTGACCAAACGCCTGCACTGCATCGGTGTGAAACAGAATCCCATTCTCATGTGCGATCTCTCCGATTTCCTTGATCGGCTGGATTGTCCCGATCTCATTGTTTGCAAACATCACAGAAATCAAGATGGTCGTCGGACGGATCGCTTTTTTCAGTTCCTCCAGCTTCACTACACCGTTCTCATCCACATCGAGGTACGTCACCTCTATGCCATGTTTCTCGAGATATTCGCAAGTATGGAGAATTGCATGATGCTCAATCTTGCTTGTGATGATATGATTTCCTTTATTTTTGTAGGCCTCTGCTGTGGCGATGAGTGCCCAGTTATCTGCCTCGGATCCACCTGCGGTGAAATAAATCTCTTCCGGCTTTGCGCCTAAGACTTCTGCAATCTGTTTTCTTCCCTGCTCTACTCCCATCTTGCTCTCTGCGGCAAGTCCATAGATGCTGGAAGGATTTCCGTAATGTTCTGAAAAATAAGGAAGCATTGCATCCAATACTTCCGGTGCTGTCTTTGTCGTCGCTGCATTATCCAAATATATGATTTTTCCCATCTTATCTGACTCTCCTTACCCACCACAATTTCGATTTTTCGCTTTGTGATTTACTTTTTTACTTTCTATTATCAGCTGTTCCAGCGTGATTTCATCTACTGCCTGCGTGATGCTGTCATTGATTCTCTGCCAGACGTATTTCGTCACACAAAAATCTGCATCCTCGCACCCTTGATCTTCTCTGAGTCCAGGACATTCCACCGCCTGCAGACTTCCCTCCAGCGTTCTGAGGATGTCTCCCACAGAAATGTCGCCGGGATCTCTTGCCAGCTCATAGCCACCCTGTGCGCCGCGGATACTCCTGACCATCCCTGCCTTTTTCAGCTTCGCCACCAATTGTTCCAGGTATCGATCTGAGATCTGCTGTCTCGATGCGATACTGCTGATGGAGACAGGTCCTTTCTCACTGTAAATGGCAAGGTCAAGCAAGGCACGCAGCCCATATCTTCCTTTTGTCGACAGTTTCATATCTCTTTCACCCGCTGACTTTTTATTTTTGCCTTTAATCCCTAGCATTTTACTCGGATTTCGTTTCTAATCATATCACTCAGGAATTGTTCTGTCAAGCCTTTCCGGTGAATATATATAGAAAAACTGTTTTGTCAGGTGTTTCCATGAAAAACTTCCACTCTCACCCTCTGCTGCGCGGTGCTTTGATTCTGACCTGCACCGGTGTTGTCGGGCGTCTCATCGGCTTCTTCTATAGAATATTCCTCTCCGGACTCATCGGTGCAGAAGGTCTTGGCATCTACCAGCTGATTTTTCCCGTCTATGCACTTTGTATCTCCCTGTGTACCGCCGGAATCCAGATCGCAATCTCTCGATTTACCGCCTCTAACACCGCTGTAGGCAATCAAAAAGGCGCTCTGGAATCTCTCCAGACGGGAATGACATGCTCCTTGCTGTTTTCTCTTGTCTGCTTTCTCTTTCTTCGCCTTTTTGCACACCCAATTGCACTGTTTATTCTTCAGGAGAGCCGCTGCGAGGAATTACTCAAGATTGTATCCTTTGCCATTCCTTTTGCCGCCATCCATTCCTGTATCAGTGGCTATTATTTAGGGCTGAAACAGACAGGAATCCCCGCCATCTCTCAGTTTTTAGAGCAGATTGTGCGCGTTGTTGCCACCTGGCTTTTGTGGCAGATCTGCACAGAGAAGGGAATCGTTTTCACTCCAGCTTTTATCACTGCAAGCATCGTCATCGAAGAGGTGATCTCCTGCCTTTTTTGTATCCTTGCGCTCCTGCTCAAGACGGGCTCCTCCCATCTGCTTTCATTTCGCTCCTTTTTCTCTTTTCGCCGCCACGGCAGAGAGATTCTGACGCTTTCTGCCCCGATCACACTGAACCATGTCATTTTAAACCTACTCCAGAGCGTCGAAGCGCTGTGTATTCCTGGAAGGCTGCGCTTACACGGTTTGACTTCCTCAGAATCTCTGAGTGTCTATGGCGTACTAAGCGGCATGACATTGCCTCTGCTTCTTTTCCCATCCGCCATCACCATGTCGCTCTCTTCCATGCTGCTGCCTGCCATCTCAGAAGCACAGGCATCAGGAAACCAAAAAAGGATCTCCGAGACGATCCAGAAAACCGTCTCTGGCTGTCTGGTCCTAGGTATTTTCTGCACTGGTCTTTTTTTCTTCTTTGGAAAAGATTTAGGTATGCTTCTCTTCAAAAGTAACCTGTGCGGCTCTTTTTTGCTGACGCTTTCTTTTGTCTGCCCGTTTTTGTACTTAAGCGGAACACTTGCCAGCATCTTAAACGGTCTTGGAAAGACCTCCTCTGTCTTTTGGGGAAATCTGACAGCCCTCTCTGTCCGCATTGCGTTTTTATTTTTCCTGATCCCTATCTTCGGGATTCGAGGTTTTCTGTGGGGTTTTCTTGTCAGTCAGCTTCTGCTCGTGTTTCTCCACTTTCGCTCTCTGAAAAAAGAAGCAGATTTTGAGCTTGACGCTTTTTGCCTGTTTCTAAAGCCCGCCGCCGCTGTCCTCATCAGCTATGGGATCTGCTGTGCTCTGCATGCTTTGTTTTCCGGACTTCCGGAAATATTACGTCTTATTGGAAAAATCGGCGTATATGGAATCTTCTATTTATTTTTCCTGATTTTGTGGAGAGTATTCCCACTGTCATCGAAACCTTCCTGAGCGTCAGGTCACGCACCTGATCCTTCAAAAAAGACGCACAAAAAAGCTTTCGCTTCGGGTTTTTAACCCTCTGCGAAAGCTTTTTTGTTTCTTCTACTTTTCTATGCTATTTCTCTATATTTCCTATTCTACGATCAAAGTATATGGCACAACACTCGTCACAGGGTTGCCTGCGAATGTCGCGGTATCCATGATGATGAGCAGCTGATATGTTCCTTCTGTCCCTTCTGCTGGCGTTCCGCTGATCGTTGCGACAAAATCTTCTACTTCTAAATTCAACCCTTTCGGAAGTGCATCGCCATTTTCTTCATCCAGCACATAGGTGTAATCTGTGCTGAACGGTCCATTTAACGCTTCAATCCTCTGCGCGAATTCTTCTCCCACAGATGCTTTGAAGGAAGTGTAGGCAACTGGATCGGAATCAAGACGACCTTTCACATATAATTCATACGCTTTCACGGCAATGTCTGTTCCATCTGTCACTTCAATCTGTAAGTGGTAGACGCCAGACGCATCGGAACCGAGTGTCCCTGAGAGGACTCCATCCTCGGACAATTTCATTCCGTTTGGCAGTTCTTCACTTCCATCTGCCATCTGGAATGATACTTCTCCTTCTGCGTTTGCAGCTTCCAGCTGAACTTTCTCATAAGTTGCATTTGCCTCTCCTGTCGCAAGAGATGGCGTTGTGATGGCAAGTCCTGTGATTTCCTGTGGATCCCCAACTTTTAACGTTGCCATTTTGCTGGTCTGGTTTCCTAAGGCATCCGTCACAATGATTTCCACTTCATACATTCCCTCGCTGCTTGCCGGGATGGTTCCTGGGATGTAATACAGACCAAACATTAAGTTTCCACTCAATACCTGATTGTCCACCACCGCAAAACCATTCGGAAGACCTTTTACTTTGTAAGTAAACGGTGCCAGTCCGCCTTCCACTTCGATCATGCAGGCATACTCTGCGTCAAGTTCTGCATCGGCAAGTGCCTCTGTCGTAACTTCGACCTCTTTTTCGATACAATGGATCACCGTGTGTGCTGTGCCGTCTTTGCCGTCTGCCTGCACATGGAACGTCATCACGGCGTCATCACCATAAGACATACTCGTTCCGCTGATTGTTCCGTCTTCTGACAGGGTCAGTCCTTCCGGAAGCGGTTCTTCGCTTGTAAAAGTCCCCTCTACTTCGTTTCCTTCCGCATCGACTGCCGTCAATTTTCCTGTATACTCCTGATTCCACTTTGCGACTGGCAGTGCCGAAGTGTCAATGATGAGCTCGCCTTCCACCTCAAGGATCAATGTCTTCTCTGCACTCTGTCCGTCTGCGTCCGTTACTTTAAAAGTGATCTCATAGATTCCCTGGCTTCCCTCTGCCGGTTTTCCGGATAAGGTTCCATTCGGTGCCAGCGTGATTCCTTCAGGAAGTGTATCTTTGCTATTCTCGGAGACAGAGATTGTATAGCTCTGTGCCGGAGCTGCTGCGATCACTGGATTTACTTTTGCTTCCTGATATTCGTGGTTTACCTTTGCAATCGGAAGAGTTGTTGTCCGGATTGCAGCTTCCTGTGCATACTGATGCATTCCTTCCTCGTCCGAGAGTGCGCTTGCCTTCACTGCGCTTAAGAAATGGTAGGCATTTCTCTGAAGATCTTCCACTGTGACGGTTCCTTTTTCCAGACCCTCCACAATCTTATCCGGGATGCGATACATCACATGTTTTCCGGACATGATCACATCATTTCCGCCAGCCATCTCAAGATCAGGATCTGCGATTGTATCCAGATCACCCCAGTCTGTGACGACAAATCCATCGAAGCCCCACTCACCTCTGAGAATGTCGATCAACAGATCGCTGCTTGTCGCACAGTACTGTCCATTGACTTTGTTGAATGCCGACATCACGTTCTTCACCGCGCCTGTCTTGACCGCCATCTCAAATGGCTTTAAGGTGATCTCACGCAGTGCTCTCTCGGATGTAATCACATTGATTGCATCCAGACTTGTTCCTTCTTCCAGTGTCGTCTCATTCTGGACACCTCTTCTATAGTGTTCCTGGTCGTTTCCTGCAAAGTGCTTTAAGCATACAGAAACTCCGTTGCTTGCCACGCCTTCTGCGACCGTCGCCGCCGTCCATCCACTCAACACTGGATCTTCAGAATAATATTCATTGTTTCGTCCATTTAGCGGATTTCTGTGCAGATTGATACTCGGTGCCAGCCAGTAATCAATGTTGATTTTTGTCATTTCTTTCCCGACAGCATCACCATAGCTGTATAACAGATCTTTATTCCAGATACACGCCACTGCTGCCGCGCGGGACCATCCAACATTCTTGTCAAGCACAGTCTCTGTCTGATTGTACGAGATACCTGCAGAACCGTCTGCATATGCGATGGAAGGAATGTTGAGACGCTCTACACTTCTCGATGCACCGGCTCCGCTTGTCGCCTGGTTGATCTTCGTGTTGACATTGTCGATCTCGATTCCGTCATCATCCGAGTAATACGTCGTGATACCTGCTGTCGCACCTCCGGAGCAGAGCATCACCAGTTCATCTGTCGTCAGCTGGGATACAAACTGTGCCAGGCTGATCGTTCCATCCTGAACGGCCTCAAACGTGTAAACCGGACTTCCCTCCGGCAATTCTTCCACCACGGTCTCCGTAAATACCGGTGCCTCTGCCGAAATCTTAACATCGTCTGCTGTGATCACAATCGCTTCCTCTTTTGCCTTGGCAAGTTCTTCTTCTTCCCCTTCATAGGTGATCGGCTCTGCATCCTGAGAGCTGAGACGTTCTCTCTCGTAGAGTTCTTTATTTTCCTCTGCCATGGAAAGCTGATTCTCCAGCTGCTCTACTAAAATCTCCTCTTCCACGCAAAATGCGCCTGCCACATGGGTATCTCTTGATGAGGAACCCACTCTGATATAATATTCACCCGGCTCTAAGATATACGCTGCCTGCTCCTCATCATAAGAGGCAAGCTCATCGAGTGGAATATCGATCGAGATAGTCTGGCTCTCTCCGCTCGCCAGCTCTTCTGATTTTTCAAAGTCTACTAATTTCTGGTACGGCTGTTCTAATTTGCCTTCCGGAGCGCTGACGTAGACTTCCATGACTTCTTTTCCTTCCGGAATACTCTCATCTTCTGTGACATTGTTGATCGTCGCCGTGACGGTGATACTTTTTGCTTCTCGGTTTGCCTCAACACTCATATCCGTGAAAGTAAAATCAGAATACGACAAACCACTTCCAAATGGATATAAGACCTCTTTTCCAAAGGTATCAAAATAGCGATATCCCTCGTAGATTCCCTCTGTGTACAGTGAGACAGGGTCTGTCTGCCCTTGCTCTCCGAAAACCGAGTTGTTTGCCACCGCATCAAGCCCGTACTCATCATAAGTATGGTATCCGAAAGTTTCGGCTGTCGGGTGTTCCTCATATGTCTTTGTGATTGTATCCGCAAGCTTTGCGCTAGGGTTTTCATATCCGAATAAAAGGTCAGCCATCGCATATCCTGTCTGAGATCCTGATCCGTAAGAAATCATCACCGTGTCGATTCCATAGGTATCCACCCAGGACATATCGATCGAACCATTGACGCTCAACAGGACAACCACTTTGTCAAACTTATCTGTCACCTGCTCAAGCAATACTCTCTCAGAAGCATCGAGATACCAGTCTCCTGGCTGTTGAATACGGTCCATCTCCTCAGCGCCAGTCGTTCTTGTGATCACAACAATCGCTGTGTCCGTCTCCTGTGCCGCTCTCGCCACAATGCCATCATCCTTGATTTCTCCGTCATCCAGTTTGACATCCGGTGTATTCACACCTGCTGTCATAGAAAAGCCTGTCCCTGAATAAACCGGGGTTCCCCACTCATCCGGGTATTCGTTTGCCTGATCCCAGCCATGGTCGATCACCGTATTGACGCTTGTTCCAAACCAGCTCTGTGTCTCCTGCTGTGTCACTTTGCTCTCATAAAATGCACGCAGTTCCTCGCACACAGCAATTCCTCTCGCATCCAGCCCGTCTAATAAATTGCTTGTATAAGCACCATTTGCCGCTCCTGATCCGCTTCCTCCGGTGTTCGGAACCAGCTGTCCTCTTCCAAAGACTGCCACTTTCTGCTCCTTGTCAAGCGGCAAAATCCCACTGTCATTCTGTGCAAGCACGATGCTCTCCACTTCCATCTCTCTGGCAAGTGCCTCATTTGCAATTCCCTCTTCTGTCGTTGCCTTTGGCTCTGTCGCCGCAAACACACAAGAGGAACCTGAGCAGACCATCGCTGCCGACATCACCCCTGCAAGATATTTTTTCCACATCTCTTTTCTTCTCATCTTTACCTCCTAAGAACTTCTGAATCATCTGCGCATATCGCTGTTTTTTCCTGTCAAAACCGCCCTTTTTTATCCTGTGCCCTTATTCTTTCTTCCACTGATCTAGCTGCTCTTGGACTTCCTTCAAAATTTTCTGTGCTCCTGCCATTTCCAACTCTTCCAGAAATTTGGGATAATATACATCCACATCGAGCAGCCCCACACCAAATTTTGTCCCATATTTGTCAAGGACTATCTGGACCGCTGTTATTTCCTGTTCCACTTTGCTGCTGTCAAAGCAAAAACCATTTGCATAAGAAGTGATCGCCGAATCATTGAAAGATTTCATCTCTGCCTGAATATTTTCCGATGTTCCCTCCCATCTGCCCGCAATGGTACGATTGAATCCCCATTTGCAGTCATTGAAATATCCGACATTCAAGAAATCTACGCCGTCTGGATAGGCAAAAGTACCGTCGTCCTTCACGATATAGTGCTTTCCCTCTATCCCATACAAGAGGAAATTGATCATGACAGGATCGCTGTACATCAGATTCAGCACTTCTATCGCTTCTCTGGGATACTGTGTTCCAGATGAGACTGTCCAGACAAATTCCCAATCTCGTTCTTCGTTATAATGTGGCTTTTCATCGAACGGGATGATCTGAACTTTATCCTGGTAACGGCTTTTTGCATACTGCACTTCGTCTGGACGAATCACAAACTCGGTTGCAAACGCAGTACCGCTTGAGACCAGATCCTCCCCCACCTCGATCTCCATGATTGCTTCCGGGTCAATGTAACCTTTCTCTTGCCATCTGTGCAACATACGGATCTGCTCCTTATATTCTTCTGTCGCGTAATAATTCTCCACCTTTAGCGTCGGATCATCATAGCGTACCATAGAAATACAGGAATCCAGCAAATCTCCGATCGGTCTCGATCTCGATATGATGTGACCCGCCACATTTGCAACGATCGGTGTCACATCCGGTTCGTTTTGTCTGATGATCTCGAGAATAGGTTCCATGTCCTCCATATGATGAATCTGGCTGACATCGATCTGATACTTGTCCACATATTCCTTGCTGAGCATCACACCTGCCGAAAAAATTTCGTGAAGTGGTTTCGGAATGCCATAGACTCCGCCGTATCTTCTCAGATCCTCCACTGTGCTGTCCATCGCCATGAGAATATCCTTTCCGTACGTCACAAGGTTCTCCTCCATGTCCAGCAACAGCCCTCTCTCTATATAATTCTGAAACGTACCCTTTCCACCCACAAACACAATATCTGCATTTTTCTTCTGTGAAAAATTGACGTATTCCGAGGAGACTCTTGAACTCTGCCATAAGATCTCCACTTCACACCCGATTTTCCCGGCTGTCCACTCTGAGATCGCCTGGCTGATCTCATTGAGATCAGCCGTTCTGCCCTGATAACTGCTCAGAGCAATGCGAATCACCGGAAGGCTCTTTGCCTCCTCCTTTTGCGCACATCCCGACAACATCATTCCCATCATTCCACATACACACCACAGGATTTTTTTCTTCTCCATCGCGTCTCTCCTCTTTTCTGACAACCGGCCTTTCAGGACTATCAAAGGGTCGCTTTGAAGATGTTCTCAGTTTAGCCGTTTTTTTGTCGTTTCTCTGCCACTTTTCCGATTTTTATTGTTCTTTTTGTGATATCCGCCGAAAAAGAACTTTTCTTTTTTTGCCATCAAAGCTACAATAATGGTGTCACCATTCGCCTTTTGAGTCCAAAGTTATAACCTTTTGGATCTGCTATTATAAATATTATAGAAGGAAGGGAAGAAAAAATCTATGAGAACCGCCACCAAAACAGCTACTTCTTATCACAGTATCAAGGCACACTTTATCGTCAGCTATCTGCTTACGTTCCTGTTCAGCCTCTGCATCGCGCTTCTTGGAAGCCGCCACTTTGAGTCGGAACTGCTAAAGCAGACTGCTTCCACCGTTGAGTCAACTTTAAACCTTCATCTCAACACCATCGATGCCAAATTAGAGCATGTCTCGACCTTCCTCTTTTCCTTTTTGTTCGACGACAGTTCGTATTCCTCCTTGTCTGAGGATCTTTCTCTTGAGGAGAGGATTGACGGTGAACTTGAGGTGAGAAGCCAGCTCACCAATTACCTGCACACCTACAGCAACGCAGATGGTCTTTTTTTCTACATTCCAAAATCAGATGTGTTTCTCATCACCTCACAGGCACACGAATCCATCTATGACCGGCAGGCAATCGAATCGTATGTCAAATCAACCTGCCTCGGGGACTATCACGGTGCTTTTCCGCAGGTTTGGGAATGGTTTCCCTTTTCCGCCCACGATTCTTCTTTTCTGATGCAGATCGTCTGTTATAACAACGTCTACATTGGATCCTACCTCGCTTCCAGCAATCTCTCGGATCCTTTGCAGGAATTTGTGGAAACCTCGCATGCCACCCTTTTTCTCTCCTCAGAACAGCTGGTTTCCCCGCTCACGCTGTTCGACCCTGAAGGAAACATTGCTCATCAGACTGCTCACTCTGAGAGCTATCTGAGTGTCTCTTCCATTTCTGATATCGGAGACTTTCAGCTTCAGATGATGATTTCCAAAAAAGAACTGCTCAAAAACGGCACGCAATTTAGCTATACCTTATATCTCGTCATCATCCTGAGCATGCTTTTCCTCGTGGTTAACTTTCTCTCAACGTGGCGGCAAATCATCTCTCCACTCGAAATTTTAACAGCCGGCATGAAAAAACTGCAGAAAGGTATTTTTGATGTCTCCCTGCCTGTGCCCAGCCAGAGAAATGAATTTTCCATCTTGACAGAAACCTTCAACACCATGAGCCATGAGATCGAGCATCTAAAAATGCAGGTTTACGAAAACCGTCTGAAGCGCGTTCACACAAAGCTGGAATACTTGACACTCCAGATCAAGCCTCACTTTTTTTTAAACTCCTTAAATGTGATCTACAGTCTTGCGATCACCAAACATTTTGACTTGATCATGGAGCTGAGCTCCTGCCTGATGAAATATTTCCGCTACCTGTTTCAATCCTCAGAGACACTGGTGCCTCTCAAAGACGAGTTGAATCACACAGCCAATTACCTGCGCATTCAGGAAATGCGCTACGGCACCAATTTTTCTACTGAAATTGATGTGGAAGAAGGACTCGACTGTGCCAGAATTCCGATTCTGAGCATTCACACCTTTGTGGAAAACATTGTAAAACATGCCTATCATGACGCGCACAGCATTCTCGTGCAGATTCAGATCTCGCGCACGGTAAAAGATCACGACGACTACATCGACATCGCCATCAGTGACAACGGCAAGGGATTTGCCTCAGAACAGCTCCTTGCCTTGAACGAATCCATCCATCAGGAAGAAAATTTGCCTCAGAACCACATCGGTATCTCAAATGTCAAGCAGCGTCTCTTCTATCTCTACGAGGATCGCTTTCTTCTCACCTTTGAAAACCGCGAAGACGGCGGCGCCATGGTACATTTACAGATTCCCTTCCTGCCATCGGAATGATCCCGTCATACATAGAAAGGATTGTTGATATGAATATTTTAATTATTGATGATGAAATCTACGCCCTGGAAGCTTTGGAGTTTCTCCTCAAAGAAAGTTCTTTTTCTTTTGAGCATATTTTCTCCTGCACCAATATCACGCAGGCAAAAGAATTTCTGCGCTCTGAAAAAATCGATCTGATGATCTGTGATATCGAAATGCCCGGCGGTTCAGGACTGGAACTCACCGAGTGGATGCAGCCCGATTTTTCTGATATCATCACGATCTTTCTGACTTGCCACTCAGACTTTCAGTATGCCTCAAAAGCCATCAAGTTCGGTGTTCTTGATTATCTTTTGAAGCCTATCCTGCCTTCCGATCTCGATGAGGTTCTCGCAAAAGCCGTCAAAAAATGGCAGGAACTACAGCAGCAAAAAAGTGAACGCCAGACTGTCCACTACTGGTCTGCCAACAAATCGATCGTCAACGAACAATTCTGGAAAGATTTTCTGTCCGGAGTCTACCAGTACAGCGATTATGAATACATTGAGTGGATTGCCAGACAGCGCTGCATCGCGGTCGAAAAACAGACGCGCTATTTTCCTATTTTATTTTACCTGCGATCTACAACACCTTATATTGACAAAAACATCCTCTCTTTCGCCTCCGTCAACGTCATCACCGAATCCTTGCTGGACATCCCTGACGCTCCGCCCATCGTCCGCCTCTCGGATTTCTATCAGGTGGCGCTGCTCCCAGACCGCACGCTCTGTGTCAAGGAATTGCTCCAAAAATGTCTGACCATCAAGACATTTCTGGAAAAATATTACGACGTTTCCGTCTGTTATTATACAGGAGAGGACACTGTGTTGACTGATCTGCCCAAAGCAGTATCTGCCTTGATCGAGCAGAGCAAGACAACGCTCTCGCCTGCTGATCAGCTTCCAAGCCCGCCTTCCGTCATCGATAAAATTCAGGAATTTGTCAAGGATCATCTCTATTCCCCTATCACCCGGGATGAAGTGGCACATGCCATCTTCCTGAACCCTGATTACCTTTCAAAACTGTTTAAAAAAGAGACCGGTGAAGGGCTTTCCGCCTATATCACCCGCCTCAAGATCGCAGAAGCCAAACGGCTGCTTCTGCAGACCGAGATCCCCATCAGCACTATCGCGTCCGATCTCGGATACTCTAATTTTTCTTACTTTTCCAAACTTTTCAAGAAAGAAACTGGAAAGACCCCCAATGAATACCGCCAGAAAACCTGAATGCCACAGGCTCTTTTTCCTTTATTTCGTATTTTTTTATTAAAAAGATGGCGTATCTAAGAACCATCTTCCTCAAAACATTCTGTTGTTTTTCCAGAGATGATTCTTAGATACGCCATCTTCTTCTCTTATTCTATATGATAACCTTCAATCAAAACTTCTCTTGCGCTCTTTTATAAGCGATAATACAGCTGTGCATATTTCTGCGCCGAGGTATTCCACGAGAAATCTGCCGCCATTGCGCGGTCAATCAGTTTATTCCACTCACGTTTTTTCTCATAGTAAATATACATCGCATATTTCACTGTATTGAACATTTCATGTGCATTGTAATTTGCAAAGCTGAATCCTGTTCCTGTCCCCTCATATTCATTGTATGCCCATACTGTATCCTTCAGTCCGCCTGTCTCACGCACGATCGGGATAGTTCCATAGCGAAGACTCATCAGCTGACTCAGTCCACAAGGCTCAAACAGGGAAGGCATCAGGAAAGCATCGCAAGACGCGTAAATCTTATGGGATAATCCCTCCGAGTAAAAGATGTTTGCGGAAACTTTTCCCGGATATTTCCACGCAAAATGGCGGAACATATTCTCATATTTTTCTTCTCCTGTTCCCAATACAACAATCTGCAGATCATGCTGACACATCTCATCCATCATGTAAGCGATCAGGTCAAATCCCTTTTGGTCTGTCAGGCGGGATACGATACCGATCATGAATTTACTGTCATTCTGTTCCAGTCCGAGTTCCTGCTGAAGGGCACGTTTGTTTTTGATTTTTTCCTTGCGGAATGTCCTTGCGTTATAGTGCTGTGTGACAAACGGATCCGTCTCCGGATTGTACTCATTATAGTCAATACCGTTTACGATACCAGACAGACAATTTGATCTCGCTCTCATAAGACCGTCAAGGTGCTCCCCGTAAAACGGCTGCTTAATCTCCTCTGCATACGTCTCGCTCACCGTTGTCACAGCATCCGCATAGACAATTCCACCCTTCAGATAGTTGCCATCGCCGTAAGCCTCCAATTTATCCGGAGTGAAATAATAGGCTGGAAGACCTGTCACATCTCTTATTGTGTTGACGTCGTAAACTCCCTGGAACTTCAAATTATGTATTGTCATAATCGATTTCATGTTCGCAAAGAATGGACCCTCATGGAATTTATCTTTTAAGTAAACCGGAATCAATCCTGTCTGCCAGTCATGGCAGTGGACAATATCAGGCTGAAATCCAATCAGAGGCAACGCCGACAATGCCGCTCTCGAGAAAAATGCAAATTTTTCAATATCCTCGCGAATATTGCCATATGGCTTCGGACCTGAAAAATAGTACTCGTTGTCAATAAAGTAGTAGTGGATTCCTTCATATTCTAGATGAAGCACACCCACATACTGCTGGCGCCAGTTTAATTCCATATAAAAATGTGTCACATATTGAAGTTGATTTTTAAACTCCTCTCTCATACACTGATATTTTGGAAGAATTACACGAACATCAAATTCATTTTTATCAAAACATTTTGGAAGTGAACCGACAACATCTGCCAGACCGCCCGTCTTAATAAACGGGACACATTCAGATGCGACAAATAACACTCTTTTCATAAAATAAACCTCCTAGATTTACGACTTTTTGTTATTCATTATAACTCTTTTTTCCTTATATGAAAAGCATTATTTGTTCAATTTTGACAAGACTTATTTGTTTTTATATTCCAAACGGATGCGGTCTGCAATCAAAGCAATAAACTCAGAATTTGTCGGTTTTCCTTTATCATTTCTCACAGTATACCCAAACAGTTCATCAATGGTATCCATCTTTCCTCTGCTCCATGCCACTTCAATCGCGTGACGGATGGCACGCTCCACTCTGCTCGGTGTCGTCTGATGTTTTTTGGCAATCGTTGGATATAATACCTTTGTGATCGAGTTGAGCATCTCCATATCTTTCACCGACATAATGATTGCGTCTCTCAGATATTGGTATCCTTTGATGTGAGCCGGAACACCAATCTCATGGATCATGTTCGTCACATCGCTCTCCAGATTGCGCTTCATATACTCCTCTTTTTTCTCATATGCATTTACTTTGCGTACTTCCCGAAAGTTTCTCTCTCCGCCTTTCTTTACACGCTTAATCTGACTGAGAACCATCTCATTGTCAAACGGTTTCAAAATATAATAATCTGCTCCCAGCGCAAAAGCATCTTCTGTAATTTTCTCCTGCCCAACTGCTGTGATCACGATAAACGCCGGACGCTTCTTCAACAAAGGATCCTTATTGACACGATCCATCACTGTCAGCCCATCCACTTTCGGCATAATAATGTCCAGCAACACTACATCCGGCTCTTTTTCTTTTATAATCTCGTAGATTTGCTCTCCATCCGAAGCTTTTCCCACCACCTGTAGTTCTTCATCGCTGCCAACCAGATTGTCCAGTAGTTGTATCATTCTTTCATTATCATCTGCGATCGCTACGTTTAACTTTTCCATCTTACGCCTCCACTGTTTCTCAAAATCTTTCCATGCTGTTCTTTCTTTTGTAACATTTTTCTATCAAAAAATGCCCAAAACAATATTAATTCTATTATAGCTGCTCTTTGTTTCTGTTCAAGAAAAACTGTTTTACATTTATCGTATTTTTTCGATATATTTATGCATAGTTTTTTGTTCTGCTCTCATTCTTTTCTTGTCTTTTGCCGAAAAATCTACTGTTGTGTAGAAATCACCCGAAAACTTTTTTATGTATCTCTCTTTTTCCGACCTTTTTCTCTCTCAAATTTCTTCATCACAAATTTACTTTTCCATAAAAACAGCACTGATGGAAAATGCTTTGTCGCTTTCTCCATCAGTGCTGTTTTCTCTTTATTTTCTCTGATCCATTTCAAATCCTTTCTGCTGTGTTTTGGATCTGAGTTGTAAAGAGTGAGCATCCGATCGCTCAAATTATACAGCATCGTATCCAAAATTCCTATTTTGTCTCCGTATAGAGCCGTAATCACATCCTGATCTGGAAGTGCCAGAAAATACTTCCGTTTCTTCACATATTGTACTATATACCCTCTATCCGACGTAAATAAAATATTCATATTTCATTTCCTTGCCCAAAATACTCTATTTTTTCCATATCGTTCATCTGTATCATAACATTCTCTTCACTCCTTCTGAAAATTTACCGCGTTCTGTCTCGCAAAATAAGTTTTTAGACAAACTATTTTATCTGTCCCTTGTCATTTTTCTTTTGTGCAACTAAGATTACATTAAAAGTATTGTCGAAGGGAGAGATTTTTTGAACCAGTCAAAAAACAAAAAATGGATATCCATTTTAAAAATATTGCCATTGGCTCTGTGTGTTGTTCTCATAATCGGCTATCTAGCTGCCGGCAGAGAAATCAGTGTCCAGACACTTTTAGAATATACACCTGCAAATCCTGTTCTTGCCGCATGTGTTCTGCTCCTTATTTATGCGGTAAAAAGTGTTTCTGTCGTTTTTCCTTTGATGGTAATACGCCTCACCGTGGGTCATCTTTTCCCCACTGCGATTGCGTTGCTCATCAACCTTGCCGGTATGATCATATGCTTTACCATACCATATTGGATTGGACATTTTTCTGGCACAGATACCGTAAATTCTCTAAAAGAAAAATATCCAAAGCTAGAATTGTGGCTTGATATACAACAGAGCAATGATTTTTTTCTTTGCTTTTTCTTTCGAATTATCGGATGTCTCCCCGTAGACATTGTGAGTATGTATTTCGGCGCCACCAAGGTTCCTTTCCTGCTCTATCTCTCAGGCAGCCTGCTCGGGGCTTTACCTAACATCATCACCTCAACCTTACTGGGCAGCAGTATCACAGAGCCAGGATCACCGATGTTTATTGTATCCGCCACGCTGACTGTTTTATTGGCAGGACTGTCACTGCTAGGGCATTTTTTGAATAAACATAAATGCAACCATAAAAAACGAGTTTCCTAAAGTATACTCTTTCAAAACTTTCTTTTCATTGGACACTTTGAGTTCTCGTCGGATTTTTCCTCACGAAGCTTGAAATATTACATTTTGGGACAATATATCGCGTTTGTCTAAAAAAAATCGATAAAAACTGGTTGAATTTTGAGATTTGGTTTGCTAGAATGGATAGAATGAGAGGTGAATTAGATTGGCAGATTCCAACATTACCAAGCGTGCACTGGCGAATGCTTTAAGGGAACTGATGAAAGAAAAAAGCTTTTCTAAGATTAGCGTGGCTGATATCTGCGAGAAATGCGGCATGAACCGTAAAAGCTTTTACTATCATTTTCGCGATAAATATGATCTTGTAAACTGGATTTTCGACACAGATTTTATTTCTATCATGCAGAGTCATGCCTCTGCGGACAGCTGGGCGTTACTGTCAGGTCTGTGTGAATACTTTTATGAAAATCGTGATTTTTATCGAAAAGCACTCCGAATCGAAGGTCAAAATTCTTTTGTTGATCACTTTCATGAATTGCTGTACGCTTTAATCCATTCTCATCTGCCTGAGATCACTAACGTTCAGCAGGCTGGGGAATTCCAAGTCAATTTCTTTTCGGATGCCGCTGTTATGACTTTTCAGCGCTGGATTCTGAGTCCGAATTGTATGGGACCTGAAGAATTTCTAACACAGCTTAAAATTTGCATTCAGTGCATGGCTTCCGTCCAGATATAAAAATACCTTTCAGGCATCATCCGACGCTTGCCGCAGCAAACACCTTATCACTCTGAGGGAATGCCGCTTTCAGAATATTGTCCAGCGGTTGAAAAAAAATATTATACTTCAATCTCTGTAGCTGACCTTTGAATGTACAGAGATATCCTTCTGAATCAAATCCCACTGGGCAACTCTCTTTTGATATAATATCCTCCACAAAGCAACTGTCATTGAGGATATCCCACAATATGGTCTGACAATTCTGATCGTTTCTCGTCTGTACAATATACTGATAGACAATCTTGCGGGTATTGTCAGAGCAGTTTGCTTCCGACAGAAATGCAGTAAAAGCCGGATGTAAATTCTCCGTATCACTCAATAGTTCACCGCTTACTATATCGTCCAGATCTCGCTCTCCGTAAGTATGACACACAGAATATAAAAACTGCCTGCTGCGCAGCAGGTGGCATGCATTCTCCACTCCATCTGTATGCTGGACTACAAACATCATATTTTTGATGCTCTCGGCTTCGTCCAGCATTGCATCGGTAATTTCTTCCGGATTGACATATAGAATAAAGGCACAGTCAGGATAATCCATTTCTCTCTTTAAATACTCTTTTCCTGACATCACCAACGTAATCGACCATGGAATATGAAACTTATCCTGCTTTTCCAGAGTGCGAATCTTCTTTGCGCCCACAATACAACTATTATATCCCACATTAAGACCAAACATGACAATTTTATCTGTATCAACATTGGGTATCATATCTGTAACAAGTTTATAATAGGAACTGTTCTCATCTTTAAGCATTGTCTGTGCCGTCTGAAAAAAACGGTTTTGAAATCTTCCTTCTGCAAAATTCAGCGCCATGTCCACAAGATTACGAGTGCTTCTTTTAGGCGTGTCCTGAATGTCTGTAATTGCCTTTCGTACGATTGTTTCAATCACTATACGAGAAAAATTATGATTCATACGGAGACCTTCTTTCTTTGGCTACTTATGTAAAAATAAGCTTATGCGCAAATCCTATTTTCCTCAATGGACAAACCTGCTGCTCTGTCGAAAAATGTAACAATTTATCTTTTTGTCGTATTTTCCGACGATAAAATTTTCTTGTCCAGTGATTTTATCCTTTCTGACTTTTATAATCCTTCTAAGATGTTTCCTTGAGGAACACCAGCTAATAAATCAACGAAAGGATCGTTATTACTATGAGCAACATAAAAAACGCAATGCAGAATTTTGCAATTAACCAGGCACTCAAGTACATCGAAGGCAATCCAGAAGAGAACATTCCGAAGCTGATGGCCTTGGTAGACAAACATTCACCCGATGGCTGGTATGAAAGCCAGCGATCTGCTATCCGCAAAGTCATCAATGAAAAGGGCAACTGGTACCAGCTTATCTTAAAAATCTATGATCTGGATCCAGGCGTCCGCAAAGCATTCTTTCAGAACTTTATTTTCAATTCAGCCCTGAAAGGAACAGCCATTCAAAATGAAATGAAAGAAAAACACGGCTGCAATATTCCCTGGGCTATTCTGCTGGATCCCACTTCCGCCTGCAATCTCCACTGCACTGGCTGTTGGGCAGCTGAGTACGGCAATCGTCTGAACCTAAGTCTTGAGACGATCGATTCCATCATCCGCCAGGGCAAACAGTTGGGTACTTATATGTATATTTATACTGGCGGCGAACCTATGGTTCGCAAAACAGATCTCATTAAGATCTGCGAAATGCATCCAGATTGTGAATTTCTCTTTTTTACAAATGGTACTCTCATTGACGAAGCATTCTGCCAGGAAATGCTGCGTGTCAAAAATATTGTTCCTGCCATCTCCCTGGAAGGTTTTGAAGAAGTCAACGACAGCCGCCGTGGACATGGCAGCTATGCAAAGGTAGAACACGCTATGGAATTGCTGAGAAACAACAGACTTCCTTTTGGCATCTCCACTTGTTACACCAGCCATAACTATGCTGATATCAGCAGTGAAGAATTCTTTGACTATATGATAAATTCTGGCGCCCTGTTTTGCTGGTTCTTCCACTATATGCCAGTGGGTAACGATGCTGCGACAGACCTGCTGCCAACGCCAGCACAGCGCGAAGAAGTTTACAGCCGTATCCGCGCTTTCCGAAACACCAAACCCATCTTTACCATGGACTTCCAGAATGACGCTGAATATGTAGGCGGCTGTATCGCCGGCGGAAGAAACTATCTGCACATCAACGCGAAAGGCGATGTAGAGCCTTGTGTATTCATTCATTACTCCAACTGTAACATCCATGATACCTCTCTTTTGGATGCACTCAAGAGTCCTCTGTTTATGGCGTACCATGACGGTCAGCCGTTCAATGAAAATATGCTTCGTCCTTGCCCAATGTTGGAAAATCCAGAAAAACTTCGGGCTATGGTCAAAGACACCGGCGCTGTCAGCACAGACTATCAGTCCCCTGAAAGTGTAGATCATCTGTGCGATAAAACAGCTCTCTACGCTGAAAAATGGACTCCGAAAGCAGACGAACTGTGGAATCGTTGCGGGAAATGTTCCAATTGCAACTGACTTTTCTAATCTGATACTTTCTGATGTATAATAAAGTTTTCATATAAAATCGTTTTTCTCTGCATACTGTAATCACTTATTATACATCAGAAAACCAACCGGTATGGTCTTTTCATCCGTGGCTTATATTTTTTAATCACAGAATTTGTGAATCTTATTCATAATGAATCACCACATTCAACGTTTCCTCTACGTTTGCTGCTTTTTCGATTGCCTCCGGTAATTTTTCCCAGGGATATTCATGCGTAATAATAGATGCAATCTTCCATCTGCCACTCTCCATGATCTTCATGACATCCTCCACATCTTCCGGGAAATATCCCCCGGAACCAATCAATGCGTGCTGTGCAAATGTCATAGATAAGATATCCACAGGACGCTTGCCCGCCAGAACAGCCACAACTACCATACGACTTTCAATTTTTCCCATCTTCTGATAAAGCTCCAGAATTGATTCTGCACCCGCAGCATCAATATAAATATCCACATCTGCCGTGATTCCTTGCAGTGACTGTGCTTCCCCAAAGTAAGCGATCGCCGCAGTCTTTAACTCTTCTTTCCCATTGTTGCACACTGCAAATCCAAGTTCTGACGCTTTCTTCAAGCGAAAATCTGAGTGATCACACACCATCACCTTTTCGCATCCAAAATACTGCAATGCAATTGCCGCAGCAATCCCGATCGTTCCAGCTCCAAAAACAATCGCTTTTTCTCCATGCTTGGGGGCAGAACGTCTCGCTGCACGGCATCCCACGGTAAATGGTTCGATCAAGCTTGCTTCCTTTGAAGATATCTTTTCGCCGACTGGATAAATCTGTTTCTTCCATTCCGCGTTCGGAATCAGCACATATTCAGAAAAGCCTCCCACTGTTCCCGCTCTCTTCGGGTCACCTTTCGCCAACCTCGGATACGGATAGACTCTGTCTCCCACATGAATATCCTTCACATCTTTTCCTACCTGGACCACCTCCGACACCATCTCATGTCCAAATTCGCCTCCCACGGTTATGCGATGTCCCGTACCCGGACCATGGGTATACACGGCCACATCCGTCCCGCAAATACTCGCATAGAGATTGCGCACAACAATATCCTTGTCACCCGCCACAGGTGTTTCCAGTTCAGTCAATAAAATATCTCGTTTTCCATTATAAATCGCTGCTCTCATATTGTACCTCTTATTTTCCTATCAATACCCTTTGGAAAATACGAAACCTTTGGGTTTGTATGTTTTTCTATGAAGATTATATGATCGCTTTGTTTATGTTCTGTTTAAGAATTGTTTCTATTGTATTAAAACAAATTCTATTTTCCTTTCATCCGTTCTCGTGACTCCATATCTCCTTGATTTCACTCACCGTCATTCCGGTGTTCTTTTTAAAAACTTTATAAAAATAGGTTGGTGACTGATATCCTACCCTTTCTCCAATTTCTTTTATCGTGGCATCCGTTTTCTGGAGCAGTTCCATCGCATGCATAATCCGGACATTTGTCAGCAGTTCCACAAAATTCACATGAATCAGATTTTTAAAGAGCCGACTTAGATAAACCGGGGTAATTGAAATTTCTTTTGCAATCTCTTCCAGAGAGATATCTCTCATATAGTTTTTCTCAATATACAAAATCGCTTTTTCCATATAAATCATCCGGCTGTCTGCCGTATTTGCGGTCGGAAGATCCCCCTGTATCATCTCTGCTGCCTGTCTGATCAGTTTTTCAGCTGTATCCGATTTTTTGATATTTTCTTTGATATCATTCATCACAAAAACTTTCTTTGCGGAAGATTCCCACTCTTTATCAAGACACTGCCGGCATTCTGCAATCAACTGTACCGTATAAAACTGAATGTATCGATCAATGCCATATCTTTCCTCATATGCCTGATACATCTTCCGCAGTTCTGCATAGAATTCTTCTGTTTTTCCTGTCTTAAACAATTGTTTCAGCTCTTCTGTTTTTTTCAAAAAGGCAGCCTGACCTTCGATATCTTCCTGATAAAATTTATAGTTTTTTTCTGATGGCATACATTCCTTGAGTGCAATCTGACATTCATGATACGCCTCTTCCATCTGTGTAAACTCATATTTCCAACTGCTGATGCCTATTTTGAATTGGAACCGCGTCTTATTTTTTTCTTCCTGTAACTTACTGATCAGATTTTCCATCCATTCCCGATAATTCTCAGCGTCAATATTTCTCTCAGGAAATATCAATAGAAAAAGCTGATTTCTGTATATTTTTGTAATACAGGTACAGTAATGCTTCCAGAATTGCCGCAACTCCTGTTCATATGCATCAAGGCATACTGTGTAGTGTTCCACCTGAAGCCCCATCATGATTCCACCCCAAAAACTGTTTCCCGTCATTTCCATAAAAACATGAAAGCTTTCCTCATTCGGTCTTTCCAGAAGAATCGAAGAGATCATTTCCGATTCAATAATGTTCTGTTCTTTTTTCATGCGCAGGGATGTTTTCTCTTTATCCTTTTTTTCTTTTTTCTCATGCTCCAACAAATTTAATACTTTCTCCATACTCTCTCTCAACTGTGAAGCATCGGTCGGTTTTAAGAGATATCCATCTGCGCCAAGTTTCAGTGCCTTTTGAATATAAGCAAAGTCACTGTACGCCGTATTGATAATAATCTTCGCCCCACAGGAGCGCATCCGCAGTATCTCAATCACATCCAGTCCATTCATCCCCGGCATATTGATATCCACAATGATAATATCCGGTTTTTCTTCTGTAACGCGTTTTAATAATTCGATTCCATTGTATGCACTCATCAGGACTTCTACAAATGGAAACTGCGATTGTACCATGTATTCCAATCCCCTGCAGACAATCGCCTCATCATCGGCTATCATCACTTTAAACATTTTCAATCTCCCCTTCATTCAGCGGCAGTATCAGCCTTACTTCCGTTTTTTCCCCGCAAATGCTGTACAATTCCATATCTGCCCTCCCACAATAAAAGTTCTGCAGCCTCAGATATACATTGCTCAATCCAATCATACTGCTGCTGACATTTTCACTTTTCACGGTGTGCATAATCTGTGAAAGTTTATCTGCCGGTATTCCAGCTCCATTGTCAATCACAGAAATATATCCCTTATTCTCGTCTCGCAGACATCTCGTCCGAATGAGCACCTCTCCTTTTTCCGTACACATCCCCAAGCCGTGAGTAATCGAATTCTCCACTAACGGCTGTAATACAAGACATGGCACCTTGATCTGATGAAAGGATTCATCAAAATCAAAATTAAATTCGATTCGCTCTCCAAAGCGTTGCTCCTGCAGACACACATAGCAATCCAGCATCTCAATTTCATGTTCCAGTGTCACAGATTTTCCCATATAATCCAGACTGTAGCGCAGCAGATTCGCTGTTTTCTGAAGCAGAAAAATCGTCTTTTCAGGGTCGCCTAAATATACTGTCTGTGAGATCATGTTCAAGGTATTAAATAGAAAATGAGGGTTCATCTGCATCTGAAGCGCTTTTAATTCACTGTTCCGAAGTCTTCCTTCCAGTTTCATCTGATCAATTTCTTTTTTATACAACTCTGCTTTAAAACGAGAATTTTCTTCTGACAGATTAAACTGTTCTTTGATCCGATCCAGCATCATATTAAATACCTGGATCAAAATTTCTGTTTCCGTATTTGCCGGAGTTTCAAGATTTAGGACCTGACAATCTTTCATGTTTCCATCCCGTATCTCCACAGCCTTCTCTGTCAGCTTCTGTATTGGTTTTACAATCTGTTCCGCCAGTGTTCTGCCATTCCAGATCCCGTTGCCTATCAATAAAATCATCACCACTGCAAATTCAACATAATAGATCTTGATCTGCCTGCTCACCATCTGCTGTTTTATCCCTGCATATTCTACAAGCGATGACTGAAGCATATTATAATCATTGCAGATCAGTTCATATACATTCTGTGCCCGCTCATATATATCATAAATCTCCACCAAAAGACTCGTTGTAAAGTCCTTCGTATTTCGTTTTCCAATCTTCTCATTGATTTCCTGTATTCTGCCCCAGTAAACTTCGAAAAGACACGATACATCCTGGAGATCGCGGGTAAATTCCTGACTGACTTTTGCATCTTCCAGCTTTTGCAGCACGGATCGATTCTCCTGATACATATTTTCCAAATCTTTATAACTGTCTGCTGCTCCCGTCTGTACATAATTCATCAGTCTCGCATTGCTGCTTTTCAGATCCGTATAAAACTGATTCAATTTCATTGTCTGCTCTGTCAGGAGTTTGTATTCAGACAGATTAACAAAATGAAATCCGGTTGTGATCACATTGATGGCAATCGCTGTCCCTAAGATATACATCATCCATTGATACATTCTGGTCTTAATTGCATTTGTTTCTAGTTTTCTTCGTATACATGCCATTTTATCTCTCCGCTCGAGTAATCCATTTTCTCGTTTATGTTGTCTTGTTTGATACTGATTGCCTGCGTATACTGATCCTGAAATTCTCTCTCTTCATTCCAGATATAGTCCGACAGGATATTTCCAGCCTGATACCCCATTTCTCTTGGATCTTGCTGAATGCAGGAATAAATCATGCCCTCCTGAACTGTATCTTCTACCCTCTTATTATCAATATCAAATGCAATAATCTTCAGCTGACCATACCGATCTGGAAATTCCTCCAGCAGTCTGGACATCACTTCGACTCCATATCCCTCTGCACAAAATACCGCATTGACTTCCGGATGATCTTCCAAAAAACTGATCACTTTTTTCCCGAGATACAGTTCATTCGATTCTCCTTCGATCACATCCACAATCTTCATATTGTCATTCTCTTTCATGATATCTCTAAATCCCGCCATTCGCTGTTTCTGATTTTCGATTTCTTCATAAGAAACCAGGCATAAAATATTTCCAGATCCGCCGCATGCTTCCACCATATCTTTGCCAGCCATTTTTCCAGCCATGTAATTATCTGTGCCCACATAGCATATTCGTCCACTGTCAGGCAGATCGCTGTCCACAAGTATCAGTGGAATGTCTGCCTCTTTGGCTTCCTGTATGACCTCGAACATTTCTTCTGAATTTTCCAGACCTGCTGTGATGATTCCATCCACTCCCGATAAGATTGCGCTTCGAATATACTGAATCTGCAATTCCTGATTCAGTTCCGTAAATCCGATAAATTTTGTACTGATCTCATTTTCCTTTCCGGAATCCATAATTCCCGTTGCGATGATCTCCCAATATCCAGCAGATGCCATTGGCGAAATGAAAGTGATCCGTTTTTCCGGTATTTCGGTATCCACTTTTTCTGTCCGCAGCAGGAAAAGAATGCTGAGAATTAAAATAAGGCTTGTCAGCCAGACCGTACCCATTCTTTTCATTTTGTATTTTTCCTCTCATGATGTGTCTCCATTATACTATTATAATACAATAAGGGCATGGTGTTGAAATTTTTCATTTCTTTTCCATACCCTTACTTTTTTATTTCTCGTCAGCTTTCTTGATCTTTATTTCCATAAAACATCGGTCACATACTTTTTCAGCACCTCAGGCCAGTTAAACCAGTCATGAGCGCTAGGCACAATATAGATTCCCTCTCCATTATTGTATGTGATTCCCTGCTCATCGAGTTTCTCTGACATTCCGATGATTGTGACATCTTCTTCTGTGTGATAGCACTCTGCGCTGATCAGACCAAAATCAGAAAATCCAGCAGACAAAAATACATTCGGTTTTTTATAAGCAGAGTAATCTTCCAGTTCCGGCCAGTCATATGCCGCTGCGCAGCTGAAAATTCCAAAATATCCAAATCTTTCCGGATCATCAATATACAACTGTGCTGTCGTTGTCCCGCCATCAGACAATCCTGCAAAAGCTCTGTCCTTCACATCAGAAGAAAGGTTATAATTCTCTTCGATATACGGGAACAGATAAGTCTTTGCATTTTCCACTACAGCCGGAAAGTCCCAATCGATCCAATAACTGTAATCACTCTGAAATACGGTATTGTTCATTGCCACCATAATAAATGGTTCACTCTTACCTTCTGCAATCAGACGATCCACAATATTAACCGCATGACCCTGATAGAACCAGTCTGCCTGATCCCCGGTATATCCATGAGACAGATACAGAATTTTATATCCCTCTTCCCGCTCAGGATCATATCCATTTGGAAGATATACCAGTGCGTCCATCATTGCCCCATCTTTTCCCGGATACTGGATCGCTTCCACTGTTCCTGCTTTGCTTTCATCCTCTATCGGCAGACACCATGACCAGTCATAATACTCCGGCTGCTTCTCTGCATCATACGGAACATAGAACTGGCTCCGGAACTGATTTGCCCCGATTGCATTGTAGGAGCAGAGATTTTCCGGGTCTGGGATGGACTCAAATGTTTTCTCATCACTGTATACATTATACTGATACAAATAATATCCTCCCGGCAGATCCAGAGAGTACGTCCATGCGCCAGTCTCGCTGTCTTTCACCATTTCAGCCACATAGCCTTCATCCCCTGCATGAACCAGATTTTTATCGCCTGTCCAATCCTGCGGATTCACATAATAATCCGAAACATCTTCTCCCTCTGACAGATTGTACCCATTGGCATACACCTTTTCATCACCTTCAACGTGAAATTGAAATGCACCCTTTAACTCTACTTTCTCTGCCGTATCATTATAGTAGGTAAACGTAGCAGTATATCCTGTCACCGATGATTCATTCTCTTCGACAACCACTCCACCTGCTGGGTTTTCTTGTACTTCCTCAGCAAAAGCACACCCTGACACCAACAGTGCACCTGATGCTATCAAAACGGAAATCTGTCTCATTTTCTTCATTTCACTTATTCCTCCTTCTTTTACTTTAAAAGCCTAGTCTCAGTGGACGGTAGACGGGGCGCTTGCGCACCTGACTGCACAGACACTAGAGACGCTGACCCGTATGAGCAAAAAAGCCACGCGAATCAAAGAAGCGGGGCGTCATATCCATTTGCTCACAAGTTTTTCGGTTACTTATATTGTACCAAGTCGCTGGCGCGACGGCTAGCCCTTAGTACGTGAAACCACTACTTTTTTCATAAAAAAATAGCAGTTTTTAAATTTATGATGTATTGTTAAGTTACCACACACAACAATCTCATACTATTTAAGAACTGCTATGATTAGTTTACCACGGATTTTTAAACTCAACAACTACATATCTGTTTTTTTATCCGTCCACCTCCCCTTTTTGAAATGTTTCTATTTTCTATTACATTTCAAAGGAGATTTTATCATGGACAATTATTTAAATTCTTTTCGGGAAATGATTTCCCTCCGTGGTCTTACTAACCATACTCTTAAAAATTACTGCACCTATATCAGGGCTTATCTGGATTATCTTTCCACCTTCCTTCACAAACTTCCGGAAGATATTTCCTGGCAGGAACTCCGCGATTATATCAAATGGCTCCAAACTTCCAGAAATCTTTCTGACCGTACCATTAACTGCGCTATTTCACAGCTGCGCTTTTTTACCCTGTATGTCCTTCACAAACCATGGGATGATACACAGCTGCCTATGCGCAGATTTGACGAATACCTTCCCTTTGTCCCTTCAAAACAGGAGGTTTCCATCCTGATTGATTCCATGCCCGATCTGAAACAGAAAGCCATGGTTGCTCTCATGTATTCTTCCGGTCTGCGCATTGGTGAACTCTGTCATCTGCGCTATGAAGATATCCAACGTAAAAACATGCGTATCCATATCAGGCATGGCAAAAACCGGTCTGACCGCTATGCGATTCTGTCCAAACGTGCTTTGGACATTCTGACTGCGTACTGGTTTGCCTTTGGTAAACCACTTGGCTGGCTTTTCCCCAAACAGCATGATTCTTCTAAACCGATCGATACGTTCTATTTATCCCGCCACATTCACGAAGTAGAGCGCTCCCTCGGATGGGAGCAGCGTATTACCTGTCATTCCCTGCGCCATGCTTTCGGTACACATCTGTACGAAGAT
>JALEVQ010000028.1 GCA_022788205.1 Robinsoniella sp.
TCAAGGATACCTGGATTTACAACAACCGGAAGACCTTCTACATAACCGATGGTCTGCACCAGTTTTTTCAGCTCTTCATCTTTCATCTCCTCAGAGATTTTCTCATATCCAAGCAGACATCC
This sequence comes from Robinsoniella sp., assembly GCA_022788205.1. GTDB lineage: Bacteria > Bacillota > Clostridia > Lachnospirales > Lachnospiraceae > JAGZHZ01. The sequence goes on from JALEVQ010000028.1 coordinate 123, forward strand.
AAAGACAGCAAGCGCTGTGTGTAATGGATTCAGGCAAGTGCAGACTTTCATTTTTTCTACCTTGTCTACCGTCTCTCTGGCAGTGAACATCAGACCACCCTTTTCCAACTCCGGTCTGCCATTTGGAAACGCATCCTCAATCACAAGGTACTCGCACTCTTCTGCGTTCACAAACGGAGCCACATACGTGTTCTTGGAGGTAATCACTGGCTCAAGCTCCTCCACACCATCTTTTCTGAGAATCTCCTCTACAGATGCATCCGGTCTCGGTGTGATCTTGTCAATCATCGTCCATGGGAAAGTCACTTTCTCTTTTGTGTTGACGTATGTCACAAAGCCTGCATCTGCTTTTTTGTTTTCTGCCCACTTTTCTGCGAACGTATTGATGGCTGCATACAGCTTGTCTCCATTGTGAGAGCAGTTATCCATGCTGACCATCGCAACTGATTTTTCGCCTGCCTGATAGCGTGTGTACAAAAGCGCCGCTACTTTTCCGATATAGCTCTGCGGTTTTTCCGGTCCGTTCTCAAAGTCTGCGGCAACAGCTGGAAGGATTTCTCCTTTTCCGTTCACCAGACTATATCCCTTCTCTGTGATTGTAAAGGTGACCATCTGCAGAGAATCTTTTGCAAAAATTTCTTTTAAGCGTGTAAAATCGCTTTCATTTTCAGAATCTACCGTCAAAGATTCCACAACACTTCCCACAACGGTCTTTTCCACATTTCCGTCTGCCTTTAAGGTCACTAAGATCGTATAGTCATCGTGAGGACGGTTCATTTTCTCTACGATCTCATAGTCAAAACCTTCTGCAACGACGAGACCACGGTCGAGAACACCTGCATTTAACAGATTCTGCACTACATTTGCCTGAAAGGCGCGGAAAATATTTCCTGCCCCGAAGTGGATCCAGAAAGGATTTTCCTTTGTCGCTTTTGTCACTTTTTCACGGTCAAATTTCGGGAGCGCATAGCCTGCCTCTTCCCATTTTTTTGTGTCTTCAAGTCCTGCTGCGTTTAATTTCATATCTATCTGGCTCCTTTCTCAATTGCTTCCCAAAGTCCATTTAAGTAAGTCGCACCCAGTGCGCGGTCATACAGTCCATATCCTGGCATCGCCACTTCTCCCCAGATCATGCGTCCGTGATCCGGGCGAATCGGTCCGTCAAATCCAATGTCATACAGTGCTTTCATAATCTCGTACATATCAAATGTTCCGTCGGAAGACAGGTGAGCTGCCTCCTCGAAATCTGTCGGGGAGTTAAATTTCAGGTTACGCACATGTGCGAAATGAATTCTTCCTTTCAGAGAACGAATCATATCCGGCAGATCGTTCTCAAGATTTGTCCCGTACGATCCAGAACAGAACGTCACACCATTGTGTGGGTTGTCCACCATCTCCATCATGCGAAGGATATTTTTCTTGTTGATAATGATGCGCGGCAGACCAAATACACTCCATGCCGGATCATCTGGGTGAATTGCCATATTGATGTCATACTTGTCACACACCGGCATGATCCGCTCCAGGAAATATTTCAGATTCTCAAACAGCTTCTCATCGTCGATATCTTTGTACATACCAAACAGCTCTTTTACATGCTCCATTCTCTCTGGCTCCCAGCCCGGCATGATCGTTCCGTTCATATCTCCTGCGATGGAGTCAAACATCTTTTCCGGATCCAGAGCATCGACTGCCTCCTGTGTGTAGGCAAGCACGGTGGAGCCATCCGGGCGCACTCTCGCGAGTTCTGTTCTTGTCCAGTCAAACACTGGCATAAAATTGTAGCATACCAGATGAATGTCTTCCAAGCCTAAATTCTCCAGTGTCTCGATGTAATTGTCGATATACTTGTCTCGGTCAGCAGCGCCTGTCTTAATAGCATCATGTACATTCACGCTCTCAATTCCTGCCACATGAAGCCCTGCTGCTTCTACTTCCTCTTTCATCGCGCGGATTCTCTCTCTGCTCCAGACTTCCCCCGGTGCTGTGTCATACAGAGTCGTGATCACGCCTTTCACTCCTGGAATCTGTCGAATCTGCTGAAGAGTGACCGTGTCAAATTTTGATCCATACCATCTGAGTGTCATTTCCATAAATAAAATACCTTCCTTTTTGATTATTTTGTGTGACAATCCTGTCTCTCATTCGATGTCTGCACGCCATTTTCTCTTCTCAGAAAGATGGCTCTCTTTAGAATTTTGAGTTCGTCACATGCTTTGTTTTTTTGTGACTTTATTATAAAAAACACTGAAAAAAAAAGCAATTGACAGGGTTGTTGTATACATTGTAAAACTTGCGGTTTTGTGATAAAATACTCTCTGTCAGATACCGTAAATAAGCCCCGCCCATCAGCTATAGCATAAAAAAATCGATACTTCAAATCCAGAATTTTCTCTCTGAATCGTTGTAAAGGAGCGTGTTTTTCATGAAAAAAAATTTACAGACTGCTTTTCATACCAGACAATATATGCTTTCCAAAGATTTTGAAATTTATTATTACGACGACCGTAATCTAAAAAAAGTCGATCTCCACACGCATGACTACTACGAATTTTACTTCTTTCTCGAGGGTGATGTCAGCATACAGATCGGCAAGAAAGAATATCCTTTTCAGTTTGGCGATATTATGCTTGTGCCGCCCCATGTCCCACATCGACCGATCATCCACAGTGTCGAAACTCCTTACCGCAGATTTGTCTTCTGGATCAGCCAGGAGTACTGCAACCATCTACTCGAGCTCTCTTCCGACTACGTCTATCTGATGCAGTATGTCCAGGTCAGCAAGACCTACGTCTTTCACAACGACCGCATCACCTTCAACGCCATCCAGTCGCGCATTCTGCGTCTTCTCGAAGAGATGCACTCTGACCACTTTGGACGAAAGCCACAGATTTCTCTCTATGTCAATGATTTGATCCTGTACATGAACCGGCTGATTCATCAACGAAACAACCCAAAATCTCAGAGTGAAGAAGGTTCTCTGTATTTTCGCCTTCTCGAATACATCGAAGAACATCTGGACGAAGACCTTTCCCTTGAAAAACTTGCTCTGGAATTTTATGTCAGCAAATATCACATTGCTCATGTATTTAAAGAACACCTTGGAATGTCTATCCACCAATATATCACCAAAAAACGTCTTGCCCTCTGTCACGAAGCCATCCTTGGCAATATGAGTATCACGGAAGCATATCGCACCTTCGGCTTTGGAGATTACTCCAGTTTCTACCGCGCTTTCAAGAAAGAATACGGCATTTCTCCGAAGGATTTTAAGGATATGCAGATGGTAAAATACGAATGAAATCGACTTTTTTTCTTTTTTTTTAATGCCAGATCTTTCTATTTTTTCTTGCCATTTAAAATTCACTATGCTATATTAAATCAATGGATATCATAGGTGTGCAGTCCAAAAAAGACGCACAGAATGGAGGCAAAATTATGGTAAACACGTGGGATATCACGATTCCTGAATTGACAGGCGATGAGACACGAAGGGCCTACATCTACCTGCCAGAATCTTACAACTATGAACCAGACAGACATTATCCCGTTCTCTATATGTTCGACGGACACAATGTTTTTTTTGATTCGCATGCCACATATGGCAAGTGCTGGGGCATGAAAGAATACATGGATTACACCAACACACAGATGATCATTGTTGCAGTGGAATGCAATCATAGCCCAGACAATGGTCGTCTGCAAGAATATTCTCCTTTTACTTTCAAAGATCCCAGATTAGGAACCATCACGGGACGCGGCAAGGAAACGATGGAATGGCTGATACACACTTTTAAAGCAGATATCGACAGCCGCTTCCGCACACTGCCGGACCGTGAACACACTTACATCGCTGGAAGCTCCATGGGAGGACTGATGAGTTTATATGCCGTTCTGGAATACAACAGCGTCTTCTCTCGCGCGGCTGCCCTCTCACCTTCTGTCTGGATTTCCACCGCGAAGATCATAGCTCTGATCAAAAACAGCAGTCTGGATCCAAACACGGTAGTCTACATGGATTATGGTTCCCGCGAGATCAATTTTCATCCAAACATGCGGCAGAAATTTGGCAGAGTGGCATCTCAGCTTCTGGCAAACGGAGTGATGCTGGATTGCCGTATCGTTCCCGGTGGAAACCATTGTGAGGCGACCTGGGAAAAACAGATCCCATTTTTCATGAATACTCTGTTGTATGAGCCATAACAAACAAAAGGAGGACACCTTATGGAAATACAATATTATAAACAATACAGTCCTGCCATGAACCGCGATATGGAATGCAAAGTCTATGGTCACGCAGGTCGCCCTGTTTTATTTATTCCTTGTCAGGACGGAAGATTTTTCGACTTTGAAAATTTCGGCATGATCGACGTCTGGAAGCCTTGGCTGGAATCAGGCGAAGTGATGCTCTTCTCTATCGACACCATCGACAAAGAAACATGGTCCGATAAAACTGGAGATCCGCGCTGGCGCATCTGCCGCTACGAGCAATGGGTTCGCTATATTACGGATGAGATGGTCCCTTTTATGCGTGAGATGGTAAATGAACGCAATGGATGGACCGGATATCCTGGCATCATGGTATTCGGATGCAGTCTGGGAGCTGCCCACGCAGCAAACCTCTACTTCCGCCGCCCGGATTTATTCGACCGTCTTCTCGCCTTAAGCGGTATTTACACAGCTGAGTATGGCTTTGGTTCCTACATGGATGATATGGTGTACAACAATTCACCTGTTCACTATCTGTCCGCCATGCCTGCAGACCATCCATATGTAGAACTGTACAACCTGAAAAAAGCTGTCATCTGTACAGGGCAGGGACCATGGGAAATCCCAGATTCCACAAGACAGCTGGATACCATTTTAAATGAAAAAGGAATCGATGTATGGGTGGATTATTGGGGATACGACTGTTCACACGACTGGTGCTGGTGGTTTAAACAGGTAGAATACTTCGTGCCTTATCTGTTAGGCTAACACTGTGAAACATCTTTCCTTCACGAGACAGAAGATAAGTACAAAGTTAAAAGTACAAGAAAACGAACAGAAAAAACAAGAAATCAATCAAAAGGAAACCAAAAATATCAAGGTATTTTAAGAAAAATCAAGAAAAGAATCTTAAAAGAACAAAAGAAAATGAATGAGGGACAACATATGAAAAATTTTATTTTTATTTCTCCAAACTTTCCTTCCAATTATTGGATGTTCTGCCGTGAGCTGAAAAAGAATGGTCTGAATGTGTTAGGTATCGGCGATCAGCCTTATAACGAGCTGAGCCAGGATTTAAAAAATAGCTTAAATGAATATTATAAAGTCAGCAACCTTGAAAATGATGATGAGGTATACCGTGCAGTAGCTTTTTTAGCTTACAAACATGGTCGTATCGACTGGCTGGAATCCAACAATGAATACTGGCTGGAACGCGATGCGAAACTCCGCACCGATTTCAATATCACAACCGGTTTCCGTGTAGAAGATATTCCGCGCATTAAATTCAAATCTAAAATGAAAGAATTTTACACAAAAGCAGGCATCCCTGTAGCACGCTATCACATGGTAGACAATCTGGAAAACTGTCTCGCTTTTGCAAATGAAGTCCACTATCCTGTTGTTGCAAAACCGGATAACGGTGTCGGTGCTTCTCACACTTTCAAGATTGAAAACGAGAAACAGATGGAACAGTTCTTCGAGCTTAAATGGCCAAATACTTCCTACATCATGGAAGAATTCGTGAATGGAGCCGTAAACTCCTATGATGCGATCATTGATTCCAACGGACAGCCAATGTTTGAGACAGGAAACGTAACCCCAACCTCTATCATGGATATTGTCAATCATTCCGATAATTCTGTCTTCTATATCTTAAAAAATCTGCCGGAAGATACGCGTGCAGCAGGTCGTGCTACCGTGAAAAGCTTCGGCGTAAAAAGTCGTTTTGTACACTTTGAATTCTTCCGCCTCCTGAAGGATCAGGAAGGTCTCGGCAAAAAAGGAGATCTGGTCGCACTTGAAGTCAATATGCGTCCAAGCGGTGGCGTCACACCAGACATGATCGATTTTGCCCACAGCACCGATGTATACAAAATCTGGGCAGATATGATCGCCTTTGACCGCTCCACCATGCCAGTGGGCGAGCACGCTTACTGTGCTTTCGCCGGTCGCAGAGACGGAAAAGATTTCGCCATGGACCACGCAGACATCATGGCAAAATACAAAGATCATCTGAAGATGACCGAGCGCGTACCAGACGTCCTCTCAGGCGCTATGGGCAACCAGATGTACATCGCCATCTTCAAATCCCAAAAAGAACTGGATGCATTTTATGCAGATATCTTAAAAAGTAACGAGAACTAATGATAGAAACGATGATTTGACTGCCTTACAGCTGGTCAGATCAATAAAATAATTGCTGTCACAAAAACAAAGTGAAAGCCCCCTGTTCCCCACCTGGATCATTAAAGACGTGGGGAAGAGGGGGTTCTTAAATATACGCTTCCACAAAAGGAATGATCAAAGCAAAGCTGAGACTACTAAGTGTTTTACCTATTTCTTTCAATCCACACCCCCAAAAGGGGAGTGACCTGTGAGTATTCCGGGCGATTCTGGTTCTTCCGCAATTACCCGTATTATCCATTTGACAATATAATGTGAACTTCCTGAAAAAAGTCCCCTAAAGACTGGTACGCACTCCATTACCAGTCTATATCGTCAATCCTGACCTCGATAAATGACAGGATTTCATCCAGTGTTCTATCACTGTGTGAGTACGCTTCATAAAGCCTTTCCTTTATTTTTTCGGGTTTTTTTTCGGGATATTTTTCATCAAACAGCTTCTGAAGTTCTTCTGTCATTGCATCATACTCTTTACGGTTAGCAATGATTTTATTCTCCAGTTTTTCAATCTGTTTATCCAGTGATTCAAGTCTTTTCTGCTGTAGTTAGTTTCTTTTCTTTAATCATCACATTTTTCCTCGCTGGCTACAGCAGATGATGTAATAAATGCCATGATCTCATCATATGAGCGGCTGCTTGATTCCATTGCTTTCAGCAGCTCATCACGCTGGTAAGCCTTTCTTATATCGTATCACTTTTTCAGTTCATCAACCGCTTTTTCATGAGCTTCTCTTGTTTTGGCAACCTTTGCTTCTGCCTGTTCAATCTTAAATTCCAAAGTCTGTTCACTGTTTCTTCTTATCCTTGCCATGTTCTCATTCCCCTCCGTTTTCATCCGTCAGATCCTGCAGGATCTTTCCGATTTCTTTTGCCTGATACCGTACATTTCCTTCATTTAATCCAAAGGCATCCAATATCGTTTTCTGGGTTGCTGTGACTGCATGATCCAGCCTGTAAATACCGTCCAGCTGTCGTATCATTACGATCTTTTCAAGTTCTTTCAGTGCTGCCGGGACTGTCATATAATTCGGCCTTTTCAGCATCTTTTCGCATTTTTCTTTTAATGCCGTATAGATCCGGCTGCGCAGGATCAATGCAATAAACTGAATATATACCTTGGAAAAAAGCGCATTTTCACCATGGACACGCATACTTTTATTGCCAAGATAAGACTTATCACTGCGGAACAGTTTTTCCGATGCATCCCTGCTCTTATAAAGCTCTATTGCTTCCCTTGCTGTCATATTATCCGAAGAAACAATGGCAAAATATCCTGCCAGGGAAAGTTCCTTTTCCACTGCAGAAGTGTTTTCTTCCGCAAGTTTCAGTGTCTTTCCATCTTTTTCATAATGCAGATAAAAATACCGGAGGATCTCAGATCCAAAAGGGGCACATTCCTTTCCAACACATTTGTTTAAATATTCTTTCAGACGGCGGATTTTCTGCTTGATCTCCTGTTTTTCACTATAAGCTTTGCCGTCACTGAAGTAAATATGTATATTTCTCTTTTTCTGGTCTCCCTCATACAGAAACCGTTTAACAGTCGTTCCGTATACATCATACCTGTCAATATATTTTACCCTGCTGTTTTCAAAGCTGCCATGCTTCTCCATTATGACACTGCTGATAAATTCTTTCATTCCCTTGACCATAATAAGGAAACTGTAGCCATTCTGCTCCATGTAAGACAGATTTTTTCTGCTGAAATAGCCTCTGTCCAGAATGAACCCAAGGTTCCGGTATCCATATCCATGCGCCTTATCAATCATACAGGTCAGCTGGGAAACATCATTAATACTTCCAGGATACAACTCATAAAAAAGGGGCTCGCGGTTGGCTGCATCGCAGGCAACTGAGTAACTTAACTACCACCGGCTGAAAGCCGGTGGGTTATTTCGGGCTGAAGCCCAAACCCTGCGACTGAAAGTCGCTTTGGGGGCTGAAGCCCCGTCTCTTCCTGACTAAAGTCAGCTAAAAATCCTGCTAAAGCAGCTACTCATCTTCTACTATCGTAAATTCATCTCCATTTTCCAACTTGCCCTGGTTCTCAATATAGTTTCTTATTGTCTCCTCATCAACTTCTCCGACCGTCCCACAAAAATAT
>JALEVQ010000048.1 GCA_022788205.1 Robinsoniella sp.
AAATCCAGAGGGATCATTGATCTGGATCTGAGCGTCGAACAGGGGGAATTTTTTGGCTTTATCGGTCCGAACGGTGCTGGGAAATCGACTACCATCCGCACACTGCTTGGACTGATCAGCCCTACTTCCGGACGTGCACAAGTGCTCGGCATGGATATCCAAAAAGACAAAAACCTGATTTTATCTCAGGTTGGCTACCTTCCTTCCGAGGCGGTGTTCTATGCTGGAATGAAAGTAAAAGACGTTTTAAAGCTGTCCGCTGATCTCCGAAAAAAGGACTGTTCAGAAAACGCTCTCAAACTCTGCGAACGGCTTCAGCTGGATTCTAGCCGGAAGGTGGATGAATTATCATTTGGCAATCGAAAGAAAGTCGCGATTGTCTGTGCGCTTCAGCACAATCCCAGCCTGCTGATTTTGGACGAGCCCACCAGTGGTCTTGACCCATTGATCCAGCATGAATTCTTTGCGATCCTCAGAGAACGTCATCAGTCTGGAGTCACCGTATTTTTATCCAGCCATGTGCTCTCAGAAATTCAGAATAACTGCACAAGAGCAGCGATCATCCGCGAGGGGCGTATGATTGCCTGTGATACCATCGAAGCGCTCTCAAAGACCACTGCCAAGAGGATCACGATTCAAGGGGACGTCTCACTGGAAAACCTGAGAGGTGTCCGCGATCTGCAAAAGGGAGATGACACTCTCAGTTTTCTCTACAGCGGTGAGATCAACGCATTACTTCAGATCCTTGCTGCGGGAAAAATCACGGATTTGACTGTGGCAGAGCCAGATCTGGAAGAAATTTTTATGCACTATTATGAAAATGGGGGGAAAGAGGCATGACACTGACAAAACACGAATTAAAACAGGGATGGAAATCCCTCGCAATCTGGACGATCTCTATCGGATTTCTCATCGCAGTCTGCGTATTTTTGTTTCCCGAGATGAAAGGTGAGATGTCAAGTGTCACCGATATGTTCTCATCTATGGGCGCATTCACAGCTGCCTTTGGCATGGACCGCTTAAATTTCGGCACCTTGATCGGCTTTTACGCCGTTGAGTGCGGCAATATTTTAGGGATCGGCGGTGCATTCTTTGCCGCTTTTATCGCAGTGAATGCTCTCGCCAAAGAAGAAAAAGAGCGGACGGCAGAATTTCTCTTGACTCATCCTGTGAGCAGGATCTCTGTGATCACTGGAAAACTGTCTGCCGTCATCATTCAGATTCTCATCATGAACGGCGCCATCTTTGCGCTGTCGTTTGCGTCGATCGCTGTGATCGGGGAAGAAATTCCATGGAAGGAAGTGTGCCTGCTGCATCTTTCTTATTTCCTTCTGCAAATCGAACTTGCAGGTATCTGCTTCGGAATCTCTGCTTTTTTGAGGCATAGCGGTCTCGGTATTGGTCTTGGCATTGCGATCCTGATGTATTTTCTCAATCTCATCGCCAACATCACCGAGCGCGCAGAGTTTCTGAAGTACATCACACCTTTTGGTTATGCCGAAGGCGCAGATATTATCTCGAATGTCAGCCTTGATGGGAAGAAAATTCTGATCGGCATGACCTTCACAGTGATTGGAATCCTTGCCGCTTATTCGAAATACTGTAAAAAAGATATTCACTAGATTTCTGTGCGTCTGATCTCGTCTTTGTCACGGCGAAGTCAGACGCCTTTCTTTTTCTCTCTGCTATTCTTGGCTCATCCCCTGTCGCTAGAAAAGCCTTTCCACAAATTCACAATCAAAATCCCTGCACTTACGAGAAAAAGTGCCGCTACATTTCTGACACAGAAGGCCTGCTCCCCTTCTCCCAGCAAAATCGCCGAGAGCAGCACACCGATCACAGGATTCATAAAGCCATAAATCGCCACCCTGGAAACAGGGTTGTATTTCAACAAAATTCCCCACAGTGTGTATGCCACCGCTGACAGAAAAGCGAGATACAGCAACATCAAAGTGGAAGAAACCGTGAAACCTCTCACTCTTCCGCCCATCGCCGCGCCGCACACGATCATGACCACACCTCCGACCAGGAACTGATATCCACTCAACATTACCGGATCTTCCTCCTGAGAATACCGTTTCATAACCACAGAAGAGCAGGCGTAAGAAATCACAGACAAAAACACAAATCCTTCGCCGTTCCATGTCAGGTCGAGGCTAAGACCTTCGCCGCTTAAATTCGCTGTCACGACTCCCGCAAGCCCTACAAGACAGCCCAGCAATTTCGGCGCTGTCAATTTCTCCTGACGGAAAACAAGACTCGCAATCAAAATGGCTACCAGACTGTTTGTCCCCACAATAATCGCTCCCTTGACGCCGCTTGTGTGCGCAAGTCCCACATAGAAAAACAGATATTGGAGCACCGTCTGAAGCATACTGATCTTGAACACTTTTCCAACTGCCTGTCTCCGCGGCATCAGAAATTTTCTCTGCAAGATGCTGCCAAACAAAATCGTGAGCGCTCCCGCCAGCGCAAAGCGATATCCTGCAAACAAAATCTGCGATCCCGGCGAATCAGAAGGGATCGAAAACATTTTATATCCGATCTTGATACACGGAAAAGCACTTCCCCACAAAGCACAGCACAACAGCGCAATCCCTGACACCACCCAAATATTCTGCAGATTCTTTTCTTTCTTCATTACTCTTTTTCATCCTCTTTTCTCTCTTTGCTCTTTTGGAGCTTTATCGCCTTATCATAGCAGAGGGACATCTGAAAATCAAGCGAAAGCCAGCAATCTGTCATCATGTGTTTGAAAAACATTTTCCCCACTTTACTATTTTGCCGAAATCTGCTATAGTAGCAATGCGAAACAGTCTGTTTCGCTCACATATTTTTAATTTTTTAGAAACGGAAGTTTTTATCATGAAACACGCAAACGATCTGGGACGTGATCCGATCCCATCCCTTGTTCTCAAGCTTGCCGTTCCAACGATGATTGCGCAGTTTGTGAACGTCCTCTACAGTATTATTGACCGCATGTATATCGGCAATATCCAATTGATCGGTCATCTTGCTCTTGCCGGTGTCGGCATCTGCGGTCCGATTATCGCTCTTCTAAGTTCTTTTGGTACCTTGATCGGTCTTGGCGGATCGATCCTGATGGCGATGAAGCTTGGAGAAGGCAACAAAGAAAAAGCAAAACACATTTTATCCAATTGTTTTTTACTGCTGATCCTAACCTCTATTTTTTTGACGATTCTCTTTCTGATTTGTAAAGACCAGCTTTTGATATGGTTTGGTACGAGCGAAGTGACATTTCCCTACGCTGACACCTATCTGACCATCTATACGGCTGGTACTTTTTTCGCTCTCATGGCGATGGGGTTAAATTATTTTATTACCTGTCAGGGATTTTCCACGGTCGGGATGGCAACCGTTCTGATCGGCGCAGTCACAAACATCGTTCTGGACCCGGTCTTCATCTTCGGTCTCCACATGGGTGTGGCAGGCGCTGCCATCGCAACGGTGATCGCCCAATTTGTCTCCTGTGCATTTGCTGCGGGATTTCTGTTCAGCAAACGTGTGCCGATCCGGATTTCGTTTGGCAATTATTCGACAGCGATCATGAAAAAAGTGATCCTCCTCGGTCTTTCTCCTTTCCTGATCCTGGCGACAGATAATCTGCTCCTTGTTGTTATGAATACTGTCCTTCAAAAATATGGCGGTCCACAGGAGGGCGATATGCTGATCTCCTGCGTCACCATCATGCAGAGTTATCTCCAGCTGATCACAGGACCGATGGTCGGAATCAGCGGCGGAACACAGGCAATCATCAGCTACAATTACGGCGCCCGAGCCTCAGCGAGAGTGAAAAGTGCCGAGTGGCATATTTTGAAACTATGTCTTGTCTTCACAGCAGTCATGTTTCTGCTCACACAGATTTTTCCACGCTATTTTGTCGCTGTCTTTACCAGCGACCCTGCCTATCAGAGTCTGTCCGTCTGGGGAATCAAGATCTTTACGCTTGCAATTGTGCCACTCAGTTTTCAGTATGTATTTGTCGATGGGCTCACTGCGCTCGGCTGTACGAAACTTTCCCTGTACCTCTCTCTGTTCCGGAAATTTTCTTACATACTTGCAGCGATCCTTCTGCCCATGTTTTTTGGCGCCAGATCGGCTTTCTTTGCACAGCCTCTCGCAGATGCCGTGAGTTCGCTTCAATCTGCCATCGTTTTTCTGCTCGTTCTAAACCCATATCTCAAAAAGCACGAGCTAGAACCACTGCCGGCGCATGTTACTTAAATATTCTTCCCTGCATCCCATGCCGCTAAAAACATGGCGCCTATCGGGATAGAAATGGAGCATTTTATGTTTTCTTCCTCTTCTGCGTCTCTGATGACAGAGGGACCTGTGTGGAAAAAAATTATTTTTTTCGCACTCCCTCTTTTTTTCAGCAACCTGTTTCAACAATTATATAATACCGCTGATTCCCTGATCGTCGGAAATTTTCTGGGAAGCAATGCGCTTGCCGCAGTCAGCTCTTCCGGCAACCTCATTTTCCTGATGATCGGATTTTTTAACGGTCTCTCGATCGGAGCCGGTGTCGTGGTATCGCGCTACTATGGGGCGAGGCAGCTTGAAAATGTTCACAAAGCGATTCACTCCACGCTTGCACTCGGTATCCTCTCCGGTCTTTTGCTGAACCTGGTCGGTGTCATACTGACCCCGCAGATTTTGATCTGGATGGGTACCCCTAAGGAAGTTCTTCCAAGTTCAACCTTATATTTCCGCATTTACTTTATGGGTTCTCTCGGCTTTGTGCTCTACAATAACTGTGTCAGCATTTTTCAGGCAGTCGGCGACAGCCGCCATCCTCTGATCTATCTGATCATCTCCTCCCTCACAAACATTGCGCTGGATTTACTCTTTATCGCAGTACTCGGGTTTGGAGTCGGGGGCGCTGCCCTAGCCACGGTGATCTCACAATTTCTCAGCTGTTTTCTGTGCCTGAACAAACTGTCGAAAAGTCCACAGGAGTACCGCGTATCGTTCCGGGATATCCGTTTTGACAAACCTGTGCTCCGGCTGATCATCTCCAACGGCTTGCCGGCTGGATGTCAAAATTCGATCATTTCCTTTGCCAATGTCATCGTTCAATCCAACATCAACAGTTTTGGAAAAATGGCGATGGCTGGATGCGGATCCTACTCCAAAATCGAAGGCTTCGCCTTTTTGCCTATCACCTGCTTTACCATGGCACTGACTACGTTTATCAGTCAAAATATCGGTGCGGGAAAATACGACCGTGTCAAAAAGGGGGCGTACTTTGCGATTCTCTGCTCCGCACTTCTCGCGGAATTTGTAGGAATCTGCATCTATCTCCTTGCTCCGGTTCTGATCACACTGTTCAACAGTGAGCCTGAAGTGGTCGCCTGCGGTGTAACACAGGCAAGAACAGTTTCTCTGTTTTATTTCCTGCTCGCCTTCTCACACTGCATTGCAGGAATCATGCGAGGTGCAGGGCGCTCGACTGTGCCGATGATTGTGATGATGATTTGCTGGTGCATCATCCGCGTCACCTACATTACTGTGATCGTGCGTATCGTTCCGGTCATCAACTGCATCTTTTGGGCGTATCCTCTGACCTGGGGATTGAGCTCCATTGTATTTCTTATCTATTTTCTCAAAGTGGACTGGATGCACGGAAGAGAGTTTCATTGAGTCATCGGATTAGCTGTCTTTGTCATTCGGTTACGATTTTCTCAGCGCAAAAAAATGATGCCGGCTTCTCTGTGCTCTGTCACTCTCCCCTATGTGACCACACTCATTTCGCCTGCATCATTTTTTCTGTCGCTTTCCTATTTTCGCTGTGGTGTTCCTCAATCCCGATAAAGATCCATTCGCACCATGTCCTGCACTGTGACATCCTGTGATGCCATCTGCTTCCTTTTATTCTCAAAAATCACATTTCCGTCTCTCTCATCTTGTTCTGAGAGTTCCATCGCCTTCGCTTCCTGCTTTTTTCCCCAATGCAGGAAAAGCATCAGACACACTACGATAATAATCAAAGAAAGAATCATCACGTCTTTCATTTCTTTTCCCCCATTCTGATTGTTTTTGCCAATTTCCCATAAAAGCCTCTCCGATCTCACAACCGGAAGCTCGCATATCCTTATAAAATCCCCTGTTTTTCTCTATAAAACCTTCTAATACAAACCCCAAAATTTTTTGCTGAAATATTTCTCTTGCTTTACGCTTTTTCTTATTCTCCCTGGTTTTCTTGTTTGTCCCACCTCGCATCTCAGACAAGTCGCTCCAAATGATCCTGCACAACCATTTATCACTTCATCGCAACCCATCCAATCTCTTATAGACTATCGCAATCCTCCACAATTTCTTTTTTCTATTATCGCAATAAACGCCTCATAAATCAATATGGTTCGGCTAATTTTAAGAAAACTAAAGGATTTCCTAAAAAATATATAGAAAATCTTAAAAAATCGCTTTGCCCTTTTTTTCTCTCGGAGCCAGTTTATGGATCAGGTAGAAGTAGCTTACAGTCAAAATCACATCCGCCCCAAGCCATGCTCCCGCCTCTGCATATAACACTCCGCTCTCCCCAATCCATCTCGGCAAAACGGCAACGGTCGTGATTCGCATCACGAATTCCGCCATCGCCGACACCATCGGCAACACCGTGTTGCCCATTCCCTGTATGCAGGAGCGAATTACATGCAAAAAATATAAAAGAGGCAATGTCACACTCATGATCACCAGATACTCGTAAGCAACTGCCATCGTCTTTGCCGCTTCGGCATTGTCACCTGAGATAAAACCTCTCAGGATCCATTTCCCGCTCAAGATCATCGCCGCCATAATCACAAGCGATGTGAGAATCGCTATGACAAGCGATGAGCGCATACCCTTTCGGATGCGCTTCCATTTGCCCGCCCCCATATTCTGCCCCGTATACGTCGTCATCGCATAGCCGTAGGAAGTCGCCGCGATCTCCAGAGAACCGTACAGCTTATTCGTTGCCGTGAATCCAGCGATGAATGCGACGCCAAACCCGTTGACAACCGATTGCACGATCATGCCGCCGATGGCGATGATTCCATTCTGAAACGCCATCGGTGATCCAAGTCTCAGCAAAATTTTGCACAGATTCATATTGATTGCAAAATCGCTTTTCTTCAGATGAAGAATCTCTATCTTCCGTATGCGCAGGAAACAAAAGATTGCTGAGCAGCACTGTGCAATGACTGTCGCCACCGCAGCGCCTCCAATCCCCGTGTCCAATCCCCCCACAAACACAAGATCCAGAGCGATGTTCGTGCAGGAAGAAATCGCCATCGCATAGAGAGGTGTCCTGCCATCTCCCAGTGCCCGCAGAATCGAAGCCAGAAAATTGAACGCCATCACCGCCGGAATCCCCGCATACATAATTCGCAGATACAGCTGCGCATCTCCAAAAATATCAGACGGTGTCTGCAAAAGCTTCAGTGCTCCTCCTACTATCAGCTGACCGACCACCGTCAGCAACAGTGAGCATACGACTGCGAGTATCACCGCATTCGCCACTGTCTTTCTCAGCTGTTCAAAATTTCTTGCTCCAAACTCCTGTGCCATGCGGATCGAAAATCCCTGAGCAAGTCCCTGAACAATCGCCAGCATCATCCAGTTCATCCAATCGGCTGCTCCAAGCGCCGCCATCGCCGCAACTCCTAAAATCTGTCCCACCACCATCGCGTCTACAACGGTATAGAGCTGCTGAAATACATTTCCCACCATCAAAGGCATCGCAAAAGAAAAGATTAACTTTCCTGGCTTTCCCTCTGTCATATTTTTCAAATTTGTTGTCATATATTTTCACGCTTTCCTTCTCATGACTCGAAATATTCCTTCATCTCCCCGAGTGTCATGCCTGTATTCTTTTTGAACACTTTGTAGAAATACGTCGGGTTCAGATACCCAACTCTTGTCCCGATGTCTCGAAGCCGCACTTCCTTCTGTCTCAACATCAGGATTGCCTCTCGGATTCGTATATCTGTCAGCATCTCCACAAAAGTCGTATTTTTTTTCTGCTTCAGCAGACGGCTCAGATAAAAAGAGCTGATTCCCACATTTTCTGCCACTTCATCGAGTGAGATATCGTTCATATAATTTTGTTCCATATATAGAACCGCCCTCTCCTCGTAGGAATTTTGTTTTCTGTCTTTTTGCATCTTCTTTCGGAACTGTCCAAGCTGCTCTAAAGTCTGTTCCATAATCTGATCCTTATTCTCACATTCCTGCATTTTTTTCAGCACTTCATAGTAAGAAAACTGACAAAAAACGTCAAGCTCATGCTCATCATGCAATTTTTTATAGACATCCATCAAAAATGCGATCGCCTTCATCTGCACATATTCTCTCGACCAATATTCCCTCTGAATCTGTTCTTTTTTTTCTTTCCATTCGTTTTCAATTTCATGCATGTTATCGGTTTTAAAAAAACCAACCACTTTCTCCACAAAATTCTCCGTGAAAATTTCCCGCCTGTCTATCATGTTGTCTTTTTCATAAAAAAGCACCTGTTTCGTCGACTGCTGCACAGCGATTCTGCTCTCTGTGAAAGCTTCCCGCATCTTCTCAAACTCATATTTCCAGGAGCTGACACCAAACCGCATCTCGATCGCTTCTTTCTCCACAATCTCTTTTCTCAGCATCTTCAAGAGATTGTCCGTCCACTCTTTATAATTTTCCTCCTTCACCTGAACCCCCGGGATCAAATGGAGATAGAGCAGGTTTTTATACACTCTCGTCTGGAAGCGGCAAAATTTTTTTAATTCTTCACGGACAATCTGTTCTACTTTCTCCAGGCGTGCACTATCACGCCGCTCCACCGTCGCTGCTGTGATAAAAATGCTTCCTCTGTACGAAAGCTTTTCTTCCTTTAAATAGATGGAAAAGCTTTTCTCGTTCGGAGTTCCCAGAAGAATCGAGGACATGATCTCCTCTTCCAAAATTTCCTTCATCTCATGAATGATCTGTGTGGAGACCTTTGTTTTTTGATCTTTCGCTTTTTCCTGGTCAATCATCTCACAGACACGCTTGATGGTCTGACAGAATTTTTCCTGATCTGTGGGTTTTAAAATATAATCACATGCTCCTAGGACTATCGCCTGCTGTACCAGCTCAAAATCGCTGTATGCCGTGTTGATGATCATTTTTACCGGCAATTCTTTCATTTTCAAAATTTCCAATGCTTCCAGCCCACTCAGCCCCGGCATATTGATATCCACAATCGCAATGTCCGGCTTATTCTCGGTCACACTTTTGATCAGATCCACCCCGTTGTACACGCTCGGCAAGATATCCATCTCACCGAAATAATTCTTCAGCATCATCTCAAGCCCCTGACACTCGATCGGCTCATCATCTGCTATCAAAACTCGATACATTGTTCTCTTCCTCTCCTTTCGCTGTGCAATCCTTGTCCTGTTTTAACGGATAGGGCACGCGAATTGAAATTTTTGTCCCTATCTCTGGAACACTTTCCATATCAAAGACTGCCTTTTTTCCATAAAACAGCTGAACTCTCATATAGACGTTCGCCAGCCCGATTTTTTCTGTCTGCATCCTGGGCGAATCAAAGTCCCTTTTCAGCTCTTCCATCCGCTCCTGACTCATCCCGTATCCATTGTCGCTCACCGAGATCTCACCCATCTGACTCTCATCATCATACCGTGTCTGGATCTTAATCCTTCCATCCTTCAGATATGCTCCCACGCCGTGCGTGATCGCATTTTCTACAAGTGGCTGTAAGATCAGACAAGGCACCTGAACCTGATGAAATCTCTCATCCAATTCAAACTCAAAAGCGATTCGGTTTCCAAATCTTTGCTCCTGAAGGTACACATAGTTTCCAAGCATCTCTAGTTCGCGTGCCAGCGTCACAGATTTTCCCATATAGTCAAGGCTGTATCTCAAAAGCTGTGCGGTATTATGCAGCAAAAATACTGTCTTGTCGGAATCTCCCATATATGCTGTCTTCGCAATCATATTCAGTGTGTTAAACAGAAAATGAGGATTCATCTGCATCTGCAAAGCCTTCAATTCACTTGTCCTCAGCATATTTGTAATCTGAAGATTTTCTAATTCTTTTTCACGCAGCGCAACTTTTGCACTGGCATTCTCCTCAATCTCCTGGATCTGTCTCTTGATCCTCTCTATCATAGTGTTGAATGCATCAACCAGAAGCTGCATCTCGTAATCTGGCTTTACACCCAGGATTTCCACTCTCTGAAATTGAGCCAGCTTGCCTGACAAAATTTCTTCCGATGCCTTCATCAGCGCCTGAATTGGCACGTTGATCTTCCGAGAAATATCCCTCGCATAAAACAGTCCGATACCGATGAGCAGAATCAGCCCTGCACATAATTCCATATAATAAAACCGCTCTCTGCTGTTCAGTCTCTCTTTTCCTGCCCAAATATCTTCCATAATCCCCATTTGTAGTGTCTTAAACTCTCCGTAGACGATCTGGTAAATATTCTGCATCTTCTCATACTCCTGAGAAATCTCTGCTGCGATCTCGGACTGCATCTTCTCTTGTTTGACCAGATCCATACATTCATATACTTGTCCCAACGATTCCTCATATGTCTCAATCAGCCCCCGCAGATCCGATACATTTCGCTTGAGGCTTATGTTCTCTTCTCGGCTTTTTAGCTGATCCAGAAAACTATGCATATCCTCCCTGCATTTCTCTAATACTTCCCTGTCCTCTGCTTCACCCTTCTGTGTATAATCTCTCACATACCCATTCATCTCGTCAAAATAAAAATAAAACTGATTTAAATTTAAAATCTGCGCCACATTCATGTCATAGTTTTTCACAACCATCACATGAATCGCTATGGTAAATATATTTAGCAAAATCGCAACCATAAGCGTCATAACAAAAAATCTCGTCAATCGCTTCTTTGTCGTCATGGTCTGTTTTGCCGTCACTGTCACTGTTTTTCTCAATAAATCTGCCATTCTACTTTCTTACCCTCATCCATATTGATCTCTTCCAAATTATTTTTCCGGATACTTTTCACTTCTGTATAATCAAGTGGAGGAACCTCCTCCTCCCTCAGGACCCGCATCAGTACATCCAAAGCCCGATATCCCATATCATAAGAGTTCTGGTAAATCGTAGAGTACATAATCCCTTCTTCGATGCTCTGATTTTTCATCTCACTGACTCCAAAACCCACAACCTTCAAATCGTCATATTCTCCCTTTGCATCTTTGATAATCTGGCACATGCTCGTCGTCCCGTAGCCTTCCGCGCAGAAGACAGCTGTCAAATCTTTTTCTTCTTCCAACAACCTTGCGATGCGCTCATTCAAAATTCTGGAATCCGAGTTTCCCTCCACCACTTTTATCACCTCGATTTCAGGATATGCTTTCACGGTATCTTGAAATCCTCTCAGTCGCTCCTTCTGATTTTCTACCTCCATGGTTGACACCACAACTGCAACCTTCGCTTTTCCCCCCGTCGTGGCAATGACATCTTCCCCTGCAATTCTTCCCGAATCATAATTGTCCGTCCCGATATAACAAATTCGATCTGCATTCTCCACATCACTGTCCACCAGAACTACAGGGATACCTGCTTCCTTTGCCTCTTTTAGAACCTGTCGGAACTCTTCTGACTCTTCTGTCCCTGCCGTGACAATCCCATCTACTTTTGCATAGATAGCACTCCTGATCGCAGAGACCTGCTTTTCCACATCAATCTTTGTAAACCCAATGCACTTTGTGCTGACCCCGAGATCCCTTCCTGCATCCGTAAATCCTGCTGCTGCGCTTCCCCAGTACATCTTGTTTGCAAACGGCGCAATCAATGTCATTCTCGGCTCTGTCTCCGTCTCGATCGTCTCGACTCCCTCCATACTGCTAAACAACATGGCATTTATGATAAGAAAGGAGACGATAGTTAAGGCAATTACTTTCTTCATTTTTTCTTTTTCCTTTCCTCGTTTCGCATTTCATCTCTATTTTTCCTTTGTACATTGTTTTCGATATTCACGCGGTGATATCCCCATCTTCTGGCGAAATACTGTTGAAAAATACGACAATGTCTCATATCCGCAATTCTGACTGATCAGGCTGATAGGGAGATTTGTCTGCGCCAAAAGTTTCTCTGCCATAGAAAGCCGTTTTTTTTGAATATACTCCCCCAGAGTATCCCCCGTCTCTTTTTTAAACAGCGTAGACAAATATTCCTGGTTAAACCCTGCAAAATCAGCCAGCTCTTTTCTTGAAATTTCCTGTGACAAATGCTCGTCTATGTACTGTTTCATCTTTTGAATTGCATCGGAGGTTGTCTGTATCTTTTGTCTCTCTATCTGCTCTCTTTTTGCCGGCACCAGCTTTTCTGCCTTTAAAATGGCATGCTCCAATTCTTCACTCTCCACCGGCTTCAACAAATATTCGGCAACACCAAGGCTGATCGCTTTTTTCGCATACTGAAAATCTGCAAAGCTGCTCAAAATCACAGCAACACAGCATATCTCTTCTCGGTTGATCCACTCAATCAAGTCCAGTCCGCTTCCACCCGGCATCTCAATATCGCTGACTAAAAGATCAATTGTTTCCCTCTGCAGCACCTCTTGTGCCTGTTCCATCGAAAACGCCTGGAATGTATGCTCAATGGAAAGCTTCTCCCACTTCAGTGCTTTTTTTATTCCATTTACAACTGGTACGTTGTCATCCACGATTAAAATATTCATTCTTTTTGTCCTTTCTCAACACACCTGTTTTTCACGTTGATTCTCTATTTTTCATCTTTCCATTTTTGATACTGTCTCTCAATTTCCTCCTTCACATCCTGTGATCCTGCCTCTTCCATCTCTGAGAGCATCTGCGGCAGATAAATTTCCGGATCAAGCATCCCTGTCTCCAATCCATAAGTATACTCTTTCGCAATCTCATTCAATTTTCTATTTTGCTCGCTCACTTTTGTATCATCAAACCAGAATCCTGTCGCCTCAGCAGTCTTGGCATTGTCCTGAAACTCCCTCGTCTTTTCCCAGAGATCCGGATCATTTCCATTCCAGATATAGGAAAGCGTCTGGTTCGGAAAACTCCAGCCCATATTGGGATGGTATCCTGATGTATCCGCTGTCACTCCCTCTGCAAAATCAATCATTCCATTATCCAAAACTTGATAATGGATCCCTTCCAGCCCATAAGTCAACAGATTGACTAGCTCTGCATCACTGTAGAGAAGATTTAAAAATTTCATTGCTTCTTCCGGATGTTCACATTCCTGTGTGATCCCCCACGGTGAGATCCTCACCGATGAATTGGTGATACACGGCTCCAACAGTGGAAGTATCACCATTTCCTGACCGGAGCTTACGCTTTCCTCCCATTCGATTCCCGGCTTGCACGCACAAAAATAGGAAATCAGCTTTCCAGCCTTTACCATCTCAGACCCTTTGATATTCTGAAGCGGCAGCTCCTCGGGCAGATACCCTAGCTGATACCATTTTCGAAACATCGAAATCCACGCAAAATATTCTTCTGTCTCAAATGGGTTTCTCACTGCACCGCTCCCTGGCGAAATGTCAAAAATCGTATTAGGCAGAGAATCGAAAAAATAATAGCGCAGCAAAAATCCTTTCTGTGTCCATAAGGGGGATGTCACTGTCAAATCCGGCTCTTTCTCATTTAAAAATGCAAAAATCTGATCGATCTCTTCGACTGTCTGAATCCCTTTCAAATCAATCTCATACTCATCCAAAATATCTTTTCGAAAAGCAATCCCTGCTGATGCAGCACAGTCCGCCTTTGAGGGCAATTCATACAGATGACCATTTTTCATAGTATTTTCAATCTCTTTCGGTGAAGCAATTTTTAAAATATCCTGCCCATAAAGAGGCAACAGATCATCCAGTTCTCGATATACAAAATCTCCCGCTAACTTTGAGGTCACATCAATGATGGTTCCTTCCTTCTCCGCTATTGCTCTCTCTTTTTTCTGTGTCATGGGCAACACAGGAATAAAATTCACATGGATGCCAATCTTTTCCTCTATCATCTTATCTGCGCTCTGGGCAACCAACTCAAAATCCTCCGGTATGACAAAATCATACCGCATCATCACATTTAAAGTCACCTCTTCTTCTCTGGCAAAAACCTTTTCCTGCTCCTGACAAAGCGCCCTGACTCCGATCACCATTGTCGCCAAAAATACCCCTACTTTCAGAAAGTAAAAGACACCGTACCTGATTTTCGATATCTTCTTCCTCTTCTCTAGCTCTTTCTTCCTTCTCATCTCTCTGTGTCGCTCTCCATTTTTCCTATTTCTTCCGTTTTCTCTATCTTTTTCTCTCTTCTCTTGGAAATAACATTTCAACGTGTGCTCCGCCTTCCTTGCGATTTGCAAAACGAAGCTTCGCTCTGCCATGGTATAAAATGACAAGTCGCTGACAGACATTGTAAAGCCCGATTCCCCCATCTTTCTGATCCGATGTGACTTGCTGTCCCTTATTTAATTTTTCCATCACATCTTCTGCGAATCCCTTTCCATTGTCATCCACACACAAAATAAGGCTCTCTCCATCCTCGCTTCTTTCCATTCTTCCGCTGATTCTGATCTTGACGGCATCATTGAGGGAATGCTTCAAGGAATTTTCCACAAGTGTCTGCAGAGATAAAATTGGAATTTCCTCATCATATAATTCCTCCTCTACACAGATTTCGTACTGAAAGTCCGTTTGTTTTTTGATTCGTTGAATCTCCAGATAATTTTTAATATGCTCCAGCTCTTCCTCCACGGAAATCACATTGTCACGATATAAAATATATCGGAAATGTCTCGACAGACAAAGAGTCATTTTCTGTACCATCTCGTAATCTTTTGACTGTGCAAATCCCAGAATCGTATTCAGGGAATTTAAAAAGAAATGTGGCTTAATCTGGCTCTGCAAAAGCTGCATTTTTGCCTCCTGTTCTCTGAGTTTTTCCTCATAGACATCAATCTTCAGATGTACAATCTCTGCTGTCATGGAATTCATCGTCTCGTACACTTCGCGCAGCTCTCCATCCATTTTTTCTGGAATCAGGCACTCTTGAAAGTCTCCTTTTTTGATTCTGTTCATCTGCACGCTCAGATTTTTCAGTGGTTTCATTAAGTGTACACTTAAATACCCCAGATATGCAATCAAAATCAGGATCGAAAAGCAAATCAGCCCCAACAATATCTTTCTCAATTTTTCAAAAGATCGGAATACTACGGCACGATTCAAAAGTGCCACCATCTCAAATGCCTCATCTGTCGAATGCTGTTCCACGACAAAAGATTTTTCTTCTTCACCGATCGGATCGACCCAAATCCCCTCATGATCTCTCAGAAAAATCCCCTGCAGACCATCTATCTTCTGATTGTCTATCTTTTCCAAAAAAACCTCTGCACGGATCCAGCACCCCCAAAGTACTCCCTCGCTTTGCAGTGCAAGCCATAAATACGGTTTTCCTCCTGCCTCAAATTTCTGATATCCTTTCTGAAACGGATTCTCCTCTTTCTTTATTTCCTGTACAAATTTTTCTACACACTCTGCTGCCTTACACTGCTGTGCATAGTCGCTGTTGACATTCCGGATAAAACGGAATTTTTCGCCCGTCTTCAAAAACATGGCATCAATCTTAGGATAAGTAAACATATCCTCTGAATAATATTGGCTGAGATTTTGCAGTGCTTCCATCCTCACAAACTCTGAATCGCTATCCAACAATGCTAAAATTTCTGTGGGGATTTCCTTATTTGCCACATAGCTGTGGATCGTATCCAACGTCACTTCCATCTCCGAGATATATGGCTTTAAAATCTGCTGATTCGTCAGAACCAGCTGTTTTTCAAAAGATCGCATCACCACAGAGATACCAATCCAGAAAAGCCCAATGATTGGAATAATAAAAACCAATGCCCAGACCAGCAATTTTACACTCAACGAGTGAAATTTCTCTTTTTTCATGCTTTCCTCTCCTCTCCATGTTCCACCTTTTTTTATTCTTTTTCATATAAAATCTGGCTATTTTGATTCTCGTATCATCATACCGCATTTTTCGTCTAATTTCACTACAAATCGCACATTTTTATCTTTTTTATTATTGCATGTTTACCATTGCTAACTAACATTTTTGAAACTTGTTCTAACATTATTGATAGTTTTTTTCGTTCAAATCTACTATATTTACTATAAAAGCCCAGTCTCAGTGGACGGCAGACGGGGCGCTTGCGCATCTGGCTGCACGGGCACGGAGCAATCCGGTGGGCTTTTATAATTGGTAAAGGAAGGGATGTTTTTATGAAATCAAAGTTTTTAAAACCAACACTGATCTCCAGCCTTGTCATCTGCTGTATGGCTCCTGCATTCACATCAGGCGCTGCTGATGCCGAAGCAACAGACCTCTCTGTCTTCGAGTCCGGAGAAGTATCGATCGATGACAAGAGCATGTCTTATCGCCTGTACGACCCGTCAGAAAATGGATACGACGCGGAATCCTATCCGCTCGTTTTATTCCTCCATGGAGAAGACGGTGTGGGTACAGACAATGAAGCACAATTGACAGCAAATGAGGGAGCAACGCTTTGGGTAGACCTTGCAGACCAGAATCCTGCCTATGTGCTTGCGCCTCAGTGTCAGGAAGAAGACTGGACTGGTGATGACACGATTGCACTTGTAAAGCAGGCACTCGATGAAGTGATCGCTGGGAACAAAGTGGACACCGACCGCATTTACGTTCAGGGTATGTCCATGGGTGGAACTGGTACCTGGAAAATGCTCTTAGAATATCCAGACGTTTTCGCCGCTGCAATTCCGATCTGTGGACAGGTTCCAGAAGAATATTACGAAAATCCAGACGCTTTCAAGGCACTGGCAAACATGCCAATCTGGGCATTCCATACCGCAGACGACGACGTGATTCCTGCTGAAGAGACAGCAAAAGCTGTCCAGGCTCTCAAAGATGCCGGAAGCAACTGCATCAAATATGAAGAATATTCCGCTGGTTCTATCACACCTCCTCATGAAATCTGGAATCGTGTGTACGAGATCGGAACACCATACAACTGGCTGATGATTCAGTCCCGCGCAAGAACAAATGACAATACCTTAGATCCATCTATGCTTTTCAGCAAAAAAGTCATCAGCGATACCATCACCCGTGTCTGTGACTATGAATTAGGACAGATCTATGTTATTGAGAATGAAGGCGGCGTTCTCTTAATCGACACTGGAATGGGCGGATTTGGCGCAGCAGATCTGTATACCTATATTCACGACGAAGTTTTGAAAAATAAAGACGCAGAGTTTGATCTGATTCTGACACATAATCATGTAGATCATGTGCTCGGCATTCCTTCTCTGTTCAATTCTGGAAAGTTGAAACATGTTTACCTGCATGAAGCTGACAAAGACGGTCTGATTACATGGATGGACAAGATGTCTGTTGATTTAGGGGATTCTGTAGGATTCATCGAAGAAGGCGATGTCATCACAGTTGGCGATGAGACACTGGATGTCGTTGAAGTTCCTGGCCACACACCTGGATCCATTGTTTTCTTCTACAACGATTACAT
>JALEVQ010000079.1 GCA_022788205.1 Robinsoniella sp.
TGTGTACAGAAGAGCAGGACGTATGGTCTTGCTCTTTTTTTGGGCAGATGCGAGCGCTTATTTTTTTCACTCTGTTTTGGAGACGGAAAAATGGGAGAGTGACAGAAAAATGGTCGATCAGACAAGGAAGAAAGAGTGGAAAAAATGGATATATCAGAAAAAATTTTAGAATTTGACAAGATAAAAGGAATCTGGAAGGAATGTGCTTTGACAGATTGGGCAAAAGAGGAGATCGGGAAGATTGCACCGTGTCTGTCGGAGACAGAGCTGATGGCGAGGCAGAGAGAGACGTCCGAGGCAAAAGTCTTGATTGAAAAAGCGGGAAATCCGCCGCTGGTCTCAATGAGCGGCATCGAGGAGCTGGTTAGGACGGCGGAACAAGGCGGATGCCTGATGCCGGAACAGCTTGAGGCGATCGAAGTATTTTTGGTTGCAGTGAGAAGGCTGAAGAGTTATCTGAATGGATGTAAGCGCTATGAACTGTCACTGCCGTACTACGAGGAAAATCTGGATGAACTTGAGGAAGTGAGGGCGCAGATCCATCAGCAGATTCGAAATGGCAAGGTGGATGACGGGGCGTCAAAAATGCTGCGGTCGCTGCGCAGTGAGATTGAGCGCACCGAGGGGAAGATGAGAGAAAAGGCAGATGCGATCCTGCGCGCAAACAAGGAGTGTATGTCGGATCAGTTCAGCACGGTGCGCAGCGGTCATGTCTGCATCCCGGTAAAAAAAGAATACAAGTTTAAGATAGGGGGCAGCGTGATCAGCAAGTCCTCTACAGGCAGCACGTTGTTTATAGAACCTGCGGCTGTGGCGAGATATTATGAAGAGCTTCAAAGCCTTAAGATTGACGAGGAGAATGAGGAGCGAAGGATTCTGTACACGCTGACTGCCATGGTCTCAGAGACAGCGGAGTCTCTGAGACAAAACAGAAAGATGATGGAAAAGATGGACTTTATCTTCTCAAAAGGGAAATTAAGTCTGGAATATGACGGGACAGAGCCAAAGATCAACACGGACAGACGGATTGTTCTGAGAGACGGCAGACATCCTCTGATGGACAAAAAAATCTGTGTCCCGATGCAGTTTGAGATCGGAGAGACCATCCGCGGGATTGTGATCACGGGACCGAACACGGGTGGAAAGACAGTGGCGATCAAGACGGTGGCACTGAACTGTATGATGGCACAGTGCGGTCTCCATGTCGCTGCGTCTGATGCAGATATCTGCATGAACAGCAACTTTCTCTGCGACATCGGGGATGGACAGAACCTGTCTGAGAATCTCTCCACCTTTTCGGCACATATCACAAATGTGATGGATATTTTGAGAAAGATGAACAGAGACAGTCTTGTGATCATGGATGAGCTTGGCTCTGGAACAGACCCAACGGAAGGCATGGGAATTGCGATCGCAATTCTGGAAGAACTTAGAAAGAGCGGCGCTCTGTTTTTAGTGACGACGCATTATCCGGAAGTGAAACAGTACGCTCAGAGGCAGGATCATATCATCAATGCGCGGATGACCTTTGACAAAGAGAGCTTAAAACCGCTGTATCAGCTGGTGATCGGAGAAGCAGGGGAGAGCTGTGCGTTTTATATTGCCAGAAGGCTTGGCATGCCGTCTTCCATGATCCGGTGTGCGGCAAGGGCGGCATATGGGGAGAAAGCTTTTGATGCGATAAAAGGACTCAAACTGGAAAACATGGAAGAAAAGGTCAAGAGAGAGACATCATCTGGCATTCGAAGACGAAAAGAAAAAGCGCAGGAACAGGCAGAGGCAATGAAATTTCAGCTTGGCGACAGTGTGATGGTGTATCCGGATAAAAAAATCGGGATCGTGTGCCAGACAGCGAATGAGAAAGGAGTGCTCAGAGTTCAGCTCCCGGGAAAGAAAATCTGGGTGAATCATAGGCGAATCAAGCTCCAGGTAGCGGCGACAGAATTATACCCGGAGGACTATGATTTTTCCATTCTGTTTGACACGGTGGAGAACAGAAAACTGAGGCATCAGATGGAAAGAAAATATGTCCAAGGCAAAGAAGTGGTGATTGAAAAATAGAACAGAAAACGGGAGAGCGCGATCGTAAAAAATATTTTGTACTTCAAAAGATACTTGTATTTTGAAAAAAGATTGGTTAAAATAGCTTTGACAATTACATAATGAGAGAACTAGATGTAAGAAGGAGATATCATGAAAAAAGTAAGAAAATTAGTTATGTTGCTTTTGGTGATGGCCTTTACTATTGTACTTGGCGGATGCCAGGACAGTAAGGAACAGGAGACAGAATCTCAAAAAGACAGCAGTTCTCAAACTTCAGAAGCGGGACCAACTATGGGAGGTTCCATTGTAGTAGGAATTCCTCAGGATTTAGAGGATAGTCTTGACCCACACAAATCGGTAGCGGCAGGAACGAAAGAAGTCCTATTCAACATCTATGAAGGTTTAATCAAACCAGATGAACAAGGAAATTACAAGGATGCAGTGGCAAAAAGCCATTCGATCTCGGAGGATGGAAAGGTGTATACCTTTACTCTGAGAGAGCACGTCAAATTCCATGACGGCACGGAAGTCACTGCGGAGGATGTAAAATATTCGATCGAACGCTGCGCCGGTATCAATGGGGACGGGACTCCATTGGTAGCGGCGTTTTCTAATGTCGAAAAAGTGGAGATTCCGGATGAAAATACCGTCGAGATTTATCTGAATGATGCGGACACAGAATTCCTCGCATATCTGATTGTGGCAATCATACCGGAGCACTGCACGGATCTGGACAAGAATCCGGTGGGAACAGGTCCTTTCAAGTACGTATCGCGCTCTCCACAGGAAAATATTGTGCTGGAGAAGTTCGCAGATTACTGGGATACGGAAAATCAGGCATACCTGGACAAAGTGACATTCAAGATTGTCGGCGACAGCAATGCGGTTGTCACAGGACTGAAGGCAGGGTCTATTGATATGTACCCGAGAATCAATGCTACACAGCTTGCGCAGCTGGAGGATGAAGAAGATCTGCAGTTCTATGAGGGTGGAATGAACCTGATTCAGGCGCTGTACTTAAACAATGCAGCGGAGCCATTCGATGATGTGAGAGTACGCCAGGCACTGTGCTATGCAGTGAACAGACAGGAAGTTCTTGACATAGTTGCTGATGGAAGAGGAACCATCATCGGAAGCAGTATGTTCCCGGCATTTGAGAAATATTATATGCCGGAATTGTCTGAGAGATATAATCAGGATATCGAAAAGGCAAAAGAACTGTTAAAAGAGGCTGGCTATCCGGATGGCTTTGAGATGACCATCAGTGTGCCGAACAATTATCAGCAGCATATTGACACTGCACAGGTTCTGGTGGAACAGCTCAAGCAGGTGGGAATCAAGGCAGAGATTCAGCTGATCGAGTGGGACAGCTGGCTGAGCGATGTCTACGCGGACAGAAATTATCAGTCTACTGTAGTCGGAGTGGACGCTGCATATCTGAGCGGACGTGCTCTGATGGAGCGCTTTGCTTCTGATGCGGAAAAGAACTTCATCAACTATAATAACTCAGAGTATGACAAACTGTATGAGCAGGTCAAGAAGAGCACAGATGAGCAGGAACAGATTGAGCTGTATAAGAAGATGGAGACGCTGCTCTGCGACGATGCGGCAAACGTCTATATTCAGGATATGGCATGTGAAGTAGCACTCAGAAAAAATTATGGTGGCTATGTATTCTACCCACTGTATGTACAGGATATGTCAAAAATTTATATGATCAGCGAGTGATAAGAGAGATTGCACGCAGAAAAAAAGATTGGAAAGAGGAGAAAGGCAAAATATGAAGTATGTGATAAAAAAAATAGGAACTCTCATTATAACATTGTTGATTGTCTCATTTTTGTCCTTTCTCGCATTTTCTATCATACCGGGAGATGCGGCAAGGTCAAAGCTTGGGACTGAGGCGACAGAGGAACAGGTGAGGGCACTGCAAAAGGAGCTTGGTTTGGACAAACCGGTTCTGGTGCAGTACGGCATCTGGCTGAAAAATTTTGTCACAGGGGACATGGGAGAGTCTTACAGCTATTCCATGCCAGTGAGTGAGATGCTGAAGAATAAGATACCGATCACGATTGCACTCACGATTATGGCTTTTGTGATTATTTTGCTGGTATCGGTGCCGGTGGGAATTTTTACGGCGCAGCATGTGGGAAAGAAACTGGATCACATCATCATGATTCTGAACCAGGTGATCATGTCTGTGCCGGGATTCTTTATCGGAATCTTGATTACTTATATTTTTGGATTGATTTTGAGATGGTTTACCCCGGGAGCTTATGTGTCCATCTCAGAGAATTTTTGGGGATTTCTCAGATACCTCATCGCTCCGGCGATCGCCATCGCACTTCCGCGATGCGCGATGGGAGTGAAGATGCTCAGAAACTCTGTGATCTCACAGATGGAGATGGATTATGTCAGAACCGCATCGGCGCGGGGAAATGGAAAGCAGCGGATTATGTACCGCCATGTCTTGAAAAATGCCATCATACCGGTGATCACTTTCTGGGGCATGACGATCGCAGATATCGTCGCAAATAGTATTATCATTGAGCAGGTGTTCACCATCCCGGGGATGGGAAGCCTTTTAGTCACTTCGATTTCGAACAGGGATTATCCTGTTGTACAGGGAATCATCGTTCTCGTGGCGGCGCTGGTGGTGGTGATCAATTTTGTCGTCGACCTGCTGTACGGCAAGATTGACCCGAGAATTTCTCTGAGATAGCGGGAGGAGAAAGAGTATGAAGAAAAGACAGAAAAATTACAGCTTGATTCTAGGCGCTTCCATCGCCATTTTTATGCTTCTCCTTTTGCTGATCGGTACGTTTTATACACCTTATGATCCTGATGCCATGGACGCCGGGGCAAAATTTGCAGCGCCGTCTCTTGCGCACATTTTTGGCTGTGATCACTTTGGAAGAGATGTGTTCAGCAGGGTGCTAAAAGGAACCGGAAACACGTTCTTTGTGGCATCCCTCACCATCCTTCTGGGCGGCGGAATCGGAATTCTGACAGGTGCATTCACAGGATATTTTGGAGGATGGATCGATGAGATCCTGATGAGAATCAATGATGTGGTGGTCTCTTTCCCGAACATTTTGCTGGCACTGGTCTTTATCAGTATTCTGGGACCGGGAAAGAACAATGTGATTTTTGCACTCGCTATCGTGTTCATCCCGAGTTTCGCCAGAATCACGAGGAGTGAATTCTTGAGACAGCGTGAGATGGACTATGTCAAGAGTGCAAGGCTGATGGGAGTTCCCCATCTGAGAATTATGTTCGTCCATATTTTCCCGAATGTGCTGCCGAGTATTTTTTCAATGGCAGCGATCGGATTCAACAATGCGGTTTTGGCGGAGGCGGGAATGAGTTATCTTGGCATCGGTGTTCAGCCTCCTGACGCATCGCTTGGAAGAATGCTGTCTGAGGCGCAGACGTATCTTATGAAGGCTCCATGGGCTGCTGTTTTTCCGGGAATCGCGGTGATTTTGCTTGCCCTTGGATTTTCACTTTTGAGTGACGGACTGTTAAAGAAAGGTGGAAAGTAGATGCATTTACTGGAAGTCAAAAATCTGAATATTGAATTTTATGACACAGAGCCTGCCACAAAGGTGGTCAAAAATGTGTCTTTTTCCATGGAAGAAGGAGAAGTGCTCGGGATTGTCGGCGAATCTGGATCCGGGAAGACGCAGACAGCGCTGTCGATCTTAAGACTGTTAAAAGATCACGCTGGCATATCATCAGGTGAAATCTGCTTTAAAGAAAAGAACATCGCAGACTGTACAGAGGAAGAGATGAACCAGATCCGGGGAAGGGAAATCAGTATGATTTTTCAGGAGCCGATGACTTCCCTGAATCCGGTGTTGACGGTGGGATCGCAGATTGAGGAGGCACTCAAACTCCACACAAAGGATGACCGAAAAACCCGGAAGGAAAAGGTGATTGCGATGATGAGGGAAGTGGAGCTGCCAAATCCGGAGGAGCTTTATGGAAAATATCCTCACCAACTCTCAGGCGGGATGCGCCAGAGAGTGATGATCGCAGCGGCACTTGTGACAGAGCCAAAGCTTTTGATCGCGGATGAACCTACGACGGCGTTGGATGTGACGATTCAGGCACAGATCTTGAAACTGCTGAAAAAAATGAATGAAAAACACCGGACAGCAATTCTGTTTATCTCCCATGACTTGGGAGTAATCCGATATCTGTGTGACCGAGTGATTGTCATGAATGAAGGCGAAACTGTGGAGACAGGAGCGATCACAGATGTGTTTGAACATCCGCAGGAGGACTACACGAAAAAGCTTTTGGAGGCAATCCCGAATCGCAGGACATCGCTTCGCAGAAGAAGGGATGGTAAAAAAGAATGAAAAATGTGCTGGAAGTAAAGAACGTCAGTGCCTCGTACAAAGATGGAAAGCAGAGGCAGGAAGTTTTGAAAGATATCAGTCTGGAGGTCAGAGAGAATGAGATCTTGGGGCTGGTAGGAGAGAGTGGATGCGGAAAATCGACCTTGTCAAAAGTGATTCTTGGCTTTGTGAAACCAGATTGCGGGGAAATTATTCACCATACAAAAATGCCTCAGATGATTTTTCAGGATCCTTTTTCCTCTCTGAATCCGAAAAAAAAAGTATCATGGATATTGGAAGAACCTCTGCGGATGCAGAAAATGCCCAGAGAACAGCGCAGAGAAAAAGTACTCGAGATGGCAGAGAAAGTGGGACTTTCCAGAGAACAGATCGACCGCTATCCGAGAGAGCTGAGCGGCGGACAGAGACAGAGAGTGAGCATCGCAGCATCGCTGATTCAGGGCTCACGTTTTATCATCGCGGACGAGCCGGTGTCGGCACTGGATGTGACGATACAGAGACAGATCATGGAATTGATGGTGAAGCTTCAGGAGGAGATGCAACTGTCAATCTTGTTTATCTCACATGACTTGAATGTCATTTACCAGATGTGTGACCGCGTTCTAGTCATGAAAAACGGGAAGATCGAAGAGCAGGCAGAGACAGAGGAGCTGTTTGAGCATCCCAAGTCAGAATACACGAAAGAGTTGCTCAGAGCGGCGCTGCAGTGATAAAATGGAGAGCAAAACGGGAACACCGGTTAGATGGTTGGAAAGACAGGAGGAAAATCATGAGAGAACATATTTCAAGAGAACAGGCGTTGGATTTACTGAAAAAATATAACAAGGAAGCATTTCACATTCAGCATGCACTGACGGTGGAGGGCGTCATGAAATGGTTTGCGAAGGAGCTTGGATACGGCGAGGACGAAGAATACTGGGGAATTGTAGGACTGCTGCATGACATTGATTTTGAACAGTATCCGGACCAGCACTGCATCAAAGCGCCAGAGCTTCTCAGAGAAGGCGGTGTGGGGGAAGATATCATCCACGCTGTGTGCAGCCATGGATATGAGCTGACCGTGGAAGTAAAACCAGAGCATGAGATGGAGAAAGTGCTGTATGCGGTCGATGAGCTGACAGGGCTGATCTGGGCAACAGCTCTGATGCGCCCGTCCAAGAGTGTGCAGGATATGGAAGTGAAATCCGTAAAGAAAAAGTTTAAGACACTCAACTTTGCGGCAGGATGTTCCAGAAATGTGATCCAGCGCGGCGCCGAGATGATGGGATATGATTTGAGTGATCTGATCCAGAAGACGATCTATGCGATGCGCTCCTGTGAGCAGCAAGTGCAGGAGGAAATGCAGCAGATTTGCGCAGAGTGATCGAAGGGACCACGAGAATTTTCCGACTTCTAGGGCGTATTCAGTGGTGTAAAACTCTTTTGACAGGGCAATTTCAGCGATGTAAAAGAGGTTTGATAGACAGAATACGAGAAAATGGGGTATGCTCTGTACAGGTCAAGAGAGCAAATCGCTTGCGAGGAAGGAGG
This sequence comes from Robinsoniella sp., assembly GCA_022788205.1. Taxonomy (GTDB): domain Bacteria; phylum Bacillota; class Clostridia; order Lachnospirales; family Lachnospiraceae; genus JAGZHZ01. The sequence continues at coordinate 7,941 of JALEVQ010000079.1, forward strand.
AAAATGTATGGAGCTGAATGCACAGATTAAGAAATATCGGATGGAGCTAAAGTTATCTCAGGAAGCACTGGCGGAAAAAGTATATGTGACGAGACAGACCATCTCCAATTGGGAGAATGGAAAAAGCTATCCCGATATCCACAGCCTGTTGCTGCTCAGTTCATTGTTCAATGTATCTCTCGACCAGTTGATAAAAGGAGATATAAAAACAATGAAAAAAGAAATCGATGAGATGGAAATTAAAAAATTAAACCAATATGGTACGATTTACGCGATATTTTTGGCAATGACCATAATTTCCGTAGTTCCGCTTCTCAAGCTGTTAGGTATGGCTGGCATACTTCCGATAGCACTGCTGTTTGGATGTGCGATGTATTTCGCCCTGAAGGTAGAAAAAATAAAAAAAGACAACAATGTCCACACCTATAAGGAAATCATTGCATTCACAGAGGGAAAAATGCTGGATGAGATTGAACAGCAAAGAGAAATGGGAAAGCGACCCTATCAGTTGTCTGCGCTGGCAATTGGAAGCGGACTCGTCACTTTGGCAGTGTGTATGCTGCTTGGATGGATTTTGTTTTAAGTTGAAAGAGACTGTCTTGAAAATGTAAATTCAGAGACAGTCTCTTTTCTTGAAATAAAACCATTGATGCGGTTGGGCGGCTGCAAGGCAATTGCCTTTAGGCGATGGGAAGCTGATCAAATAATAATTTATCGATGGTAAGACGAGGTCTCCACCAGTTTCTTGCTTGGGCAAATTCTGGATACGGTGTGCCCCACTCCCAGGAAATATCAAATCCGCCATCTTCTTTTTGAAGTTTCCCCAAAATATTTTTTTCTGCATCTACCAATGGTCTGATCTCAGGTGTGAGAAAGTCCAGATAAGTACCTGAGAAAAAATCAGAAGGCGTTGGCACATATTCAACACCATATTTTTCAATATCTTTGCAGATAGCATCTCTGATTCGTTTGTAGATGAGTTTCTTCAAATAGTTCAAATCGATGATGTCATCCATGCGATGTTTCTTTAACAATTCATAGGATAATAGATAAGACTTCAGGGCATCCCCGCTGATCTCATCCTGGTCTTCAAGATACGCCAGCCCTTCTCGGAGAATCTGTTCATATAGCGGTGTTCGCTTCCCATAGCAAATGACAAATGTAGCTAAAGAGATAGTAGGATTAAATCCATGGATTCCGTCATCATTCTTTTCCCACCATATTGCATGCGGATACTCTTTGTTGCTGTCGATGGCAAACAGCCAACGTTTTTTTTCTTTGTCAAAAGAATCAAGCGATTCTAAATATTGTACGATACCGTTTGTCATCTTTGAATTTTGTCCAAGTGCCCCGACCCGGAAAAGAGTAATGATGGCATCATTTGTCGCAATTGGGCTTGAGTTGGGGTTCCAATAGTCGAGTTCAAGTCCATGTCCGAATCCCCCATCTTGATTCTGATATTTGGATAATTCATCCACAACACTTCTATTTGACTCGTTTTCAAAAAAATATTTGTAAACAGCCAAATCAATCGGACGCGCATTTTGTAAAATAAATTGTTTTGCAGCCTTTCTGTTCATATCTGATCTCCTCTATGGATTCAAATTTTTTGTTCTGCTTGTATTATATCAGAGAGATTCTTTTTTTGATATGGTCTATGAAAAAATATAGTTTTTTCAAGATCTGGGAAAATATAGTTGACAAATCGAAAGAAGAGAAATATAATTCATATTAACAAATAAAACATATAAAGCATATGGATATAGTATGAAATAAGGGAGGCAAAGAATATGGCAAACATTTATAAAGGAACATTGGGATTGATCGGAAATACACCATTAGTGGAAGTGACAAACATAGAAAAAGAACTGGGCTTGGAAGCCACAGTGCTGGCAAAGTTAGAATATTTTAATCCGGCAGGAAGTGTCAAGGACAGAATTGCCAAGGCGATGATCGAGGACGCAGAGGAGAAAGGACTGCTGAAAGAAGGTTCTGTCATCATCGAGCCGACTTCCGGAAATACAGGAATTGGTCTTGCCTCCATCGCAGCAGCAAAAGGATACCGGATTATCCTGACGATGCCTGAGACCATGAGTATTGAGCGCAGAAATATTTTAAAGGCATACGGCGCAGAGCTGGTTCTGACAGACGGGGCAAAGGGAATGAAGGGAGCCATCGCAAAGGCAGATGAGCTGGCACAGGAGATTCCAAACAGCTTTATCCCAGGTCAGTTTGTCAATCCGGCAAATCCTGCAATCCACAGAAGTACGACAGGTCCAGAAATTTGGAAAGATACCGATGGAAAAGTAGATATCTTTGTCGCTGGTGTCGGCACAGGCGGAACACTGACAGGTGTCGGGGAGTATCTGAAATCACAGAATCCGGCAGTGAAGGTTGTGGCAGTGGAGCCGGCAGGATCTCCGGTCTTGTCAGAGGGAAAAGGTGGTCCACATAAGATTCAGGGAATCGGTGCTGGATTTGTGCCGGAAGTATTGAATACTTCAATCTATGATGAAATTATCAAGGTGGAAAACGACGACGCATTTGTGACAGGAAAACTGATCGCAAAGAAAGAAGGCGTATTAGTAGGTATCTCCTCAGGTGCAGCGCTGCATGCAGCAATTCAGCTGGCAAAACGTCCGGAAAATAAGGGCAAAACAATCGTGGCACTGCTTCCGGATACAGGAGACCGCTACTATTCGACACCATTGTTTGCGCAGAAATAATGTTAACTTCCAGAAAAATTGCGACTAAACGTTCTTAAGCACCTCGGAATGAGGTGCTTTCCTTAAAGGTAGTCTGTGATGTCTGGATTCAAGATGAGTTCAATGCATTCCTCCAGAGACTTCATCATAGCTTCTCGGACTCTCTGCGATCGCTTTCAGCAGTTCCTCACTCTGAATCACTTTCTGTTTCTGGTGCAGTTCCTCAAGTTCTGCCGTCAGGCGCTCGTACTGCTCACGATTTTTGCTAATTGCCTTCTCAACTTTTTTAATCTTCTAATCAAGGCTTTCTCTGGTGATATTTCTTGCCATTTATCATTTTCCTTTCAAAATCTCGCTGATATAATTCGCTTTATATTTTACCTGGGCTGCATCGATATCAAACGCGCTCAGGATTACTTTCTGTGTCTTTGTTATGGCATGATCCAGTCGGTATATCCGATCCAGCTGCCTGGTCATCTCTATCTTTTCCAGTTCCCGGATTGCTGCAGGGACCGTCAGGTAATTCGGTTTCTTGATCAGTTCCTTTGCTTTTGCCTTTAACGCTGTATACATCTTGCTGCGGATGATAAGGGCAATAAAACCAACAAATATCTTGTTGGAATCAGCTTCCTCTGATGCAACACGCAGACAGTTGTTGCCAAGGTAAGATTTATCTGCACGGAACACTTTCTCTGATACATCTCTGTTCTTATACAGGCTGATAGCTTCTTTCGCACTCATTTTCTCGGAAGTGATGATTGCAAAGTATCCGCAAAGATCCAGTTCATCACGGATTACCGGGAGATTTGGCTCTCCATACACAAAGTGGCCGGTCTCTTTATTATAGTGCATATGGAAGTATTTATGAAATGCTGATCCAAACTCGTGGTCAGAGTCCTGATAACGAGCCAGATAGCTTTGCATTTCCAGTATGTTTTCTTCCAGACGTGCACGCTCGCCGGCCACCTTCGATGCACTGTAGTATATATGGATATATCGCTTCTTCGTATCGGCTGCATACACATAGGTATGAACAGTTTTTCCGTATACTCCAAACTCGGCAATCTGATTTCCCCAATCACTCTCGAAGCTTCCTTTCTGTTTTCTTATCTGCTGACTGATGAATTCCTTGCATCCCTTTACCATGATGAGGAACCCAAATCCGTTGCTGTCCATGTATCGCAGGTTTTCCTTGCTGAAATATCCCCTGTCCAGTACAAATCCAATGTTCCGATAGCCGTATCCTTTTACTTTCTCAACCATGAACTGAAGCTGGGAAACATCGTTAATGCTGCCGGGATTCTGCAAGTAAAAATGCAGGTTTTTCCACTATTCTCAAGCATTTTCAGGCATTGTTCCTATCCGTTTTCCGTTTTAGTTGCCCTTACTTTTGGAAGTTAACAAATAAAGGAGGGAGAATTCCACTTTCGGATTTATAGATTTTTGTGGAAAATTATGGTATAATATTTCCATATGAGTGTCCTGTCACTTGACAAAAGAAGGAGGAGTGTTAAACAATTAAAAAATATTGATAAATATGATTAAATATGTTCAAATATCACAAATTATAAACCAAAAGACTTTGCCGAATTGTTAGGTGTTTCAGTGAAAACACTTCAGCGATGGGACAGAGAAGGCACATTGAAAGCAAACCGAACTCCAACGGATAGGCGTTATTACACTTACGACCAATATCTTCAGTTCAAAGGCATAAACACAGAAAATGACAATCGCCAAACTGTAATCTATGCCAGAGTGTCTACAAGAAACCAAAAGGATGATTTGCAAAACCAAGTATCTTTTTTACGACAGTTTTGTAATGTCAAAGGAATTATTGTAGACCAATGCATGGAAGAGTATGGAGGTGGACTAAATGATAACCGTAAAAAATGGAATGAACTATTATAGCAACCCCAAAAAATAATGCATCCTCTTGACAAAGGTAGTATGATTAAATCAAGAGGTGATTTATATGTTACACAACGAAGCCAGAAAACTACTTATACAAGCATTAAATAAAACCCATAATGCAAAGGAAGTTGCAGAATGTTT
>JALEVQ010000021.1 GCA_022788205.1 Robinsoniella sp.
ATGCTGTCCATGCTGGATATGGGAAGTATCGAAAAAGCATTGATAAAGAGAAAATCTACCGTAAAATAAGGCATTTCTTCATATGATTCGAACCAGCACCTGTGGGTGCTGGTTCGAATAACAGTTTATAAGTTTATCCTGATCAGATACGTTTCTTTCTTGCTTTTTTTATGATTTTGTGATATGATAATTTTCACCGGAGTGTGGCGTAGCTTGGTAGCGCGTACGGCTGGGGGCCGTGAGGTCGCAGGTTCAAATCCTGTCACTCCGATTTCGAGTGGATGATACAAGGATCAGAGAATATTGAGGATGGACAGAAAAGGTGTAAGGCAAAAGCTTTACATCTTTTTTATTTTCTGATAAAACTTTAGAGTTTAGAAAAATTTTATGGTTTTTTCATTGATTTTGGAAAGGAGAAATGATAGACTGTTAGGCGTCTAACGAAATGAGAGGTGATGGGATGGACAGACAGGGCTATGATAGGATCGAGATACTGATGATGAAAATGAGTAAATATCAGTTCCGCTATATCCGGCATGAAGTCGATAAGGCGAATCTATACAAGGGAGATCCAAGGCTGATTATGGCGATTGCCGGAAACGAAGGGTGTACACAGGCAGAATTGGCGAAGATGCTTTGCATTAAGCCGGCGACTTTGACGGTGATGATCAAGCGGATTGAGAGTGCAGGGCTGATCGAGAGAAGGATGGATGAGAAGGATCTGAGGCTGTTGCGAGTCTACGTGACCCCGAAAGGTAGGGAGATTGCGGAAAAGACAGAGGAGATTCTGCGCAAGGCTGTCTGTAGGATATTTGAAGGCATAGATGACGAGGAGCTTGCCATCTATGAGAAGGTTGTGACAGAGATTTTACAGAGGATGAAATCCTGTCTGGAAAAAGAGGAAAAGATGGAAAAAGTCACAGAAGATGGCAATGATCTTTCAGAAAAACAGTGAAAGTTTGTGTGAGAGTAGGATAGGAGGATTATATGCTAAAATTGGCGAAATATATCAAGAAGTATGTTGGCATCATTGCAGTGATTGTGGTGCTTCTTTTTATACAGGCATCCTGTGATTTGTCACTTCCAGAGTATACTTCAAATATTGTGAACGTCGGTATTCAGCAGTCGGGCATCGAGGACTCGGCGGCAGATACGATACGCGAGGAGACGATGGGGCAACTGCTTTTGTTGATGAGACAGGAAGATCAGGAGACGGTAAAACAGCATTACACGCTGGAGGATGGGCTTTGGACAAGAAATAAAGTGTACAAAAAGACAAGAGAAGAATTGAGCAGTATCCTCGCAAAATCAATGGTGATGCTGTATGGAATCACAGGAGAAGGTTCTCAGGCAGAGATGATGCAGGGGGAGATGAAGGTTGCTGAGGGAGTTGATGTCATGGAGATGATGGCAAAGATCCCGCAAGAACAAAGAGAGCAGATGTTTGCGGAGGCATATGAGAAGATAGAGGCGATGCCGGAATCTATTGTGGCTCAGTCCAGCATTGCTTTTATCAGAGAAGAATACGAAGCGCAGGGAGTGGATATGGAACAGTTTCAGAATCGTTATCTGATCAAGACAGGTGCTGTCATGCTTGGATATGCGATTGTGATTATGGCGACAGCGATCCTTGTGACATTTCTCTCATGCCGTGTCGCTGCGTCACTCAGCCGTGACCTGAGAAAGCAAGTGTTTGAGAAAGTAATCTCTTTTTCAAGTGCGGAATTTAATCAGTTTTCCACAGCGTCTCTGATTACGAGAAGCACGAACGATATTCAGCAGGTTCAGATGCTGGTGACAATGCTGTTTCGTATTGTACTGTATGCCCCGATTATGGGAATCGGAGGAATCGTCAAAGTACTCAATACGAATGCCAGTATGACCTGGGTGATCGCACTGGCACTGTTGTTGATTCTCGGTGTAGTGTTTGTGTTGTTTGCGGTGGCGATGCCGCGATTCAAAAGACTGCAAAAGTTGATTGACAGATTGAATCTGGTGACGAGAGAAATTCTGCAAGGTGTCCCAGTAATCCGTGCATTCAGCACACAAAAGAGAGAGGAAGAGCGCTTTGAGCAGGCAAACAAAAATCTGATGAAGACAAATTTGTTTGTGAACCGCTGTATGACTTTTATGATGCCGGCGATGATGCTGATCATGAATGGAATTACGGTTCTGATTGTCTGGAGAGGGGCGTATGGAATTGATCAGGGAAGCATGCAGGTGGGAGACCTGATGGCATTTATTCAGTATACGATGATGGTGATCATGGCATTTTTGATGCTGACAGCAATTTCCATTATGCTGCCAAGAGCTTCCGTGTCCGCTGTCCGTATCAGTGAGGTGCTTGAGACAGAGTGTGTCCTGAAAGAGGTTGAGACTTCTAAGCAGGATGACCCAGACAAAAAAGGCGTGGTAGAATTTCGACATGTTTCCTTTGCGTATCCAGGTGCCGAAGAAAATGTGCTGACAGATATTGATTTTACGGCAAAACCGGGGCAGACGACGGCAATCATTGGAAGTACGGGCTGTGGAAAATCAACATTGGTCAACTTGATTCCGAGATTTTATGATGTGACGGAGGGAGAAATTTTAGTGGACGGTGTCAATGTCCGCGATCTGACGCTCCATGATCTGCACGATAAACTGGGCTATGTGCCGCAAAAGGGTGTCTTATTCTCAGGAACGATCCGTTCGAACATCACCTATGGCGCTCCGGATGCGACGGAGGAGGAGATGAAAAAAGCGGCAAAGATTGCCCAGGCGTATGATTTCATCTCTGAGAAGACAGAGAAGTTTGATTCTCCGATTTCTCAGGGCGGTACCAATGTATCTGGTGGGCAAAAGCAGCGTCTCTCCATTGCGAGGGCGGTTGCAAAGAAACCAGAGATTTATATTTTTGATGACAGCTTCTCGGCGCTGGACTACAAGACGGATGTTGTCTTAAGAAGCGCCCTGAAAAAAGAGACAAGCAATGCAACCACGATCATCGTCGCACAGCGCATCAGCACAATCCTTCACGCTGACCAGATCATTGTGCTTGAGGAAGGAAAGATTGCAGGAATCGGAACACATGAGGAACTGCTGAAAAACTGCGAGACGTATTATCAGATTGCCAGCTCACAGTTATCGAAGGAGGAATTAAATCATGAGCAGTGAAAAATTCCAGGGACATAAAAGCCGTGGTCCGATGGGACACGGTCCAATGGGCGGCGGTGAGAAAGCAAAAGATTTTAAAGGAAGCGTAAAGAGACTGGTGAAACATATGGAAGCATATAAGTATCGGTTTGCATTGATGCTTGTGTTTGCGATTGCCAGTACGGTCTTTACGATTATTGGTCCAAAGATTTTGGGAAATGCAACCACAGAAATTTTTTCTGGCCTGATGGCAAAGATTAACGGCACAGGTGGAATTGATTTCGGAAAAATTGGAGAGATTTTGCTGACGTTGCTGGCTCTGTATATCACCAGCGCTGTGTTTTCTTTTATACAAGGCTGGATCATGACGGGAATTTCCAACGATGTGACCTACCATTTGCGTGAGGATATCTCCCATAAGATCCATAAGCTGCCGATGAAATATTTTGAGAGCAGAACTACAGGTGAGGTGCTCTCAAGGGTGACAAACGATATTGATACTTTAGGTCAGAGTTTGAATCAGAGTGTCACGCAGCTGATCACTTCTGTGACAACCTTGGTCGGTGTGCTGATCATGATGCTGAGAATCAATGTGCTGATGACCGTGTTTGCACTTTTGATCCTTCCGATCTCGATGCTGATTATCTCAAGAACGATGAAATTCTCACAGAAGTTTTTCAGACAGCAGCAGAATTATCTGGGAGATGTCAACGGGCAGGTGGAAGAAATCTATGGCGGTCACAACATTGTCAAAGCATTTAACAAAGAGAAAGATGTCAATGAGATCTTCCAAAAGACCAATGATCAATTATATGAATCGGCATGGAAATCACAGTTTTTTTCGGGAATTATGATGCCAATCATGCAGTTTGTCGGAAATTTAGGATATGTGATGGTCGCATTGGTCGGAAGTGTACTTGCCATCAAGGGAAGTATTGAGGTTGGTGAAATTCAGTCTTTCTTTCAGTATATCCGGAACTTCACACAGCCGATTCAGCAGATTGCACAGGTGGGAAATATGTTCCAGATGACGGCGGCAGCTTCTGAGCGTGTCTTTGAATTCCTTGACGAAGAAGAGGAAGATCAGACGGTGAAGCACCCGGTTTGTGTTGAAGGATTAAAAGGCAATGTCACCTTCCATCATGTCAGCTTTGGGTACCGCCCAGATACTGTCACGATCTCCGACTTTTCTGCAGAAGTAAAAGAGGGACAGAAGATTGCGATTGTCGGACCGACGGGCGCAGGTAAGACGACAATGATCAAACTGTTGATGCGTTTTTATGATGTCAACAGCGGATCAATCCAGGTGGATAGTCATGACCTGAGAGAGTTTAACCGCAGCGAGCTGAGAGAAATGTTCGGCATGGTATTGCAGGATACGTGGCTGTTTAACGGAACGATTATGGAAAATATCCGGTATGGACGGTTAGATGCGACAGATGAAGAAGTGATTGCGGCAGCCAAAGCGGCACATGCCCATAAATTTATCAAGACACTTCCGGGCGGCTATCAGATGATTTTGAATGAGGAGACGAGCAATATTTCTCAGGGACAAAAACAGCTTTTGACGATTGCGCGTGCGATCCTGGCTGATCCGAAGATTTTGATTCTCGATGAAGCGACAAGTTCTGTGGATACGAGGACAGAACTTCAGATCCAGAAAGCAATGGATCGCCTGATGGAAGGCAGAACAAGTTTTGTGATTGCACATCGGCTTTCTACCATCCGTGACGCAGATAGGATTCTTGTGATGAAGGATGGAAATATCATTGAGCAGGGCAATCATGAAGAGTTGATGAAGAAGGGTGGCTTCTACGCAGACTTATATAACAGTCAGTTCGAGCGGACCCAGAGCAATCTGGAGCCTGAGATTCAGGTAGAATAAAAGTGTCAAAAAGAAACAAGGGAAGAGAGGAGATTGCAGTGTTCTCAATTGCAAAAGATAGGGAGGAAAAAAGATGGAACAAATTTCAGGGATGACGATTGCGTGTCTGGGCATTTCGGCGGCGGTATGTGTGGTACTGCCGCTGGCAGTGATGCTTGTTTTTCAGAGAAAGACAAAGGCAGAATGGTTTCCTCTTTTGGGAGGGATGGTTGCCTATCTGTTTTTCATTATGATGCTGGAGCAGATCTTCCACATGATATGTCTTGGAACGGACAATTCGCTGTCTGAGGCGATCAGTGGTTCTCCCTGGCTGTATGCGGCATATCTGAGCGTGACAGCGGCATTGTTTGAGGAAGGTGCAAGATATCTCGTCTTTTTGGTATTGTACAAGAAGGACAGAGGCAGAGAATGCGCCGTCACCTTTGGTGTCGGATTTACACTTGTGGAGACGGTGACAGTTTTGATGACCATTCTGGGCATGCTTTCGGTTGCAATGGCAATTCGGGACGGAGGAATCGATGCGTACTTGAGTGCAGTGCCGCCGGAAGAGCTGACGGAGGCTGAGACAGCTGTGAGAGAATTTATGGCGACGAATCCGGCAAGCTTTTTTTTGCCGATTTTGGAGCGCATCTGTGCTCTTTTGACTAGCGTTGGATGTTCGATCTTGGTGGCAGCATCCATTTTGAGGAAAAACGCATCGTTTTTTGTGGGTGCTCTGGGGCTGCATATGCTTCAGAATGTGCTTTCCAGTCTGTATCAGGCGGAGATTGTGACACAGCTTCCAGTGATCGAGATTGGACTTACAGCGGGAGCTGTGCTGATTGCGTGGATTGGATGGAAAATCTACTGCAAATTACCGGAATCTCCGGAAAAAAAGGAACCAGACCGACCACAGCCACAGAGAAAATATCGGAAAATGTATTGAGATTCGCTGAAAAAGGGATTGACAATTTGGAATTTCAATGATATGTTAGTAACTAACAGAAAAAAACAAATGCGATGATGAGGAATAGTACACGAGGACCTGATTCAGAAAACTGCCGGGTGATGCGAGGCAGCAGAGGGAAGGCGTGGAACTCGCCTCTGAGCGGCTGCCCCAAATTCTGACTGAGTCGGAAGAGTAGACGTAGACGGGTCCCGACCGTTACACGGGTAAGATATAAGGTGGAGACATCCGTATCTGATGAGTGTATGAAGAAATTCATAAATTAGAGTGGTACCGCGAAAGGACTGGAAAGGTCATCTTTCGTCTCTAACAGCGATGAGCTGTGACGAGATGAAAGATTTTTTTTTGGCTCAGAAATCGAAAAAGAGAAAAACGAAACAAATTTAAGAACTAAAGGAGACAGAAAAATGGAGAAGTTTAAAAAGTATAAGAGACAGTATTTTATGCCGCCTGTGGAGTCCATGAAATGGACACAGAAAGAATATATTGACAAGGCACCCATCTGGTGCAGCGTAGATCTGAGAGATGGAAACCAGGCACTGGTTGTTCCGATGACTCTGGAACAGAAAATTAACTTTTTTAAGCTTTTGGTGAAGATTGGATTTAAAGAGATCGAGGTCGGATTTCCGGCAGCTTCTGAGACAGAATATCAGTTTTTGAGAGCACTGATTGAGCAGGATTTGATCCCGGATGATGTGACAATTCAGGTGCTGACACAGGCAAGAGAACACATCATCAAGAAGACATTTGAGGCGCTCAGGGGTGCAAAAAAGGCAGTTGTCCATGTCTACAATTCTACTTCTGTGGCACAGAGAGAGCAGGTGTTTAAGAAGTCAAAGGAAGAGATTTTACAGATTGCGGTGGACGGTGCAGCGCTGCTGAAAAAGCTTGCAGATGAGACAGATGGCAATTTCCTTTTTGAGTACAGTCCAGAGAGTTTTTCAGGGACAGAAGTAGATTATGCACTGGAAGTGTGCAATGCAGTTTTGGATGTATGGCAGCCGACAAAAGAGAAAAAAGCGATCATCAACCTGCCAAGTACGGTGCAGATGGCGATGCCTCATGTCTATGCAAGCCAGATTGAATATATGTGCGAGCACTTGAAATACAGAGAAAATGTGATTGTCTCTCTTCACCCGCACAATGACCGCGGAAGCGGAATCTCTGACGCTGAGATGGGAATTTTGGCAGGCGCAGACAGAATTGAAGGAACTCTGTTTGGAAACGGTGAGAGGACAGGTAACGTCGACATCGTGACGCTGGCTATGAATATGTATTCTCAGGGAGTTGATCCGGAATTGGATTTCACAGATATGCCTCAGATCTGTGAAGAATATGAACAATATACCGGAATGAAGATCAATGAGAGAAGTCCATACAGCGGTGCGTTAGTGTTTGCAGCATTCTCAGGTTCTCACCAGGATGCGATCGCAAAAGGTATGAAATATCGCGAGGAGCACGATCCAGATCACTGGACCGTTCCGTATCTGCCGATCGACCCGACCGATATAGGAAGATGCTACGATGCTGATGTCATCCGCATCAACAGCCAGTCTGGAAAAGGCGGTGTGGGTTATATTCTGGAGCAGAATTTTGGTCTGAATCTGCCGGCAAAAATGCGCGAGGCAATGGGATACGCCGCAAAATCAGTGTCCGATCACACACACAAAGAGCTGCATCCGGACGAAATTTTCGAGGTGTTCAAAGAGAAATTCGAGGGACTTACCTCACCGTACAATATCACGGAAGTACACTTCAAACAGCATAATGGAATTATTGCAGAGGTGACAGCAGAGTATAAGGGAGAGACACGAGTGATCATCGCTTCTGGAAACGGTCGTTTAAATGCGGTGAGCAATGCACTTAAGAAACATTTCCGTCTTGAGTATGACCTTGTAACTTACCAGGAGCATGCACTTGAGCAGAGTTCAAGCTCAAGAGCGATTGCATACGTCGGAATCCGGAACAAAGAAGGAAAGATGTTCTGGGGCGCAGGCGTGGATGTCGATATTATCAAGGCTTCCATCAATGCACTTGTCACTGCAATCAATAATTGTGAATTGGCAAAGGAACAGAACGAAAAATAAGAGAAAGCTATCGTGAGATAGAAACGGATGGAGCCGTTGAAAAAAGATTGATCTCAAAACAGTGCAGTCTTTTTGAAACGGCTCCTGATTTTTTTGTTGAAATAAAAAGGAGGAAATTCAGGATGAAAGTTGCATTGGCACAGATGGATATCGTGTGGGAAGACAAAGAAAAAAATTGGGAAAAATCGGAGAAAAATATAAAAGAGGCGAAGAAAAAAGGGGCAGATTTGATTTTATTTCCGGAGATGAGTTTTACAGGGTTTTCTATGAACGTGGCAGAGATTGGTGAGACGAAAGAAAAAGGAAATTCGGTAGAAAGCATAAGAAGAATGCAGAGTTTTGCGAAGAAGTATGAGATGGCAGTGGGGTTTGGATATGTGGAGAGAGACGGAGATATGGGGAAAAATCATTATGCTGTCGTGGATGAAGAGGGAAAAGTGCTAGGAGACTATATCAAGATTCATCCTTTTTCGTACGGCGGAGAAGACAAGTATTATCAGCCGGGGGAGTACACGATTCTGTTTGAGGTGAAGGGTTGGAAGATGGCGATGTTTATCTGCTACGATTTGCGCTTCCCGGAGATTTTTTCCCTGGTATCGGATGAAGCGGAGGCGATCATTGTGGCGGCAAACTGGCCAGAAAGCAGAAGAGAGCATTGGATGGCACTGCTCAAAGCCAGAGCGATTGAAAATCAGTGTTATGTGTTGGGAGTAAATCGAACAGGAATGGGTGGAGGAATATCGTACACAGGGGATAGTATGGTGGTTGACCCCTATGGAAATGTGATAGGGAGAATGGAAAAGACAGAGGGAATGCTTCTGTGTGAGATAGAGAAAAGATATGTGGAGGAGTGGAGAGCAACCTTTCCTCAGAAAAATGACAGAAAGAAAAATTATGCTTTTTATCAGACAAGATGAGAGGATCTGATTTTGGATATGTGAAACAGCAGATGACATGATAGAACCAAAAATGACAAAAAAACACAAAATATTTCAAAATTGTTAACTAAAAGTTAAAAAGAATAAAAATAAATGTAGAATTGACAATAAAGACGAAATATCAAGGAAAATTTGGGGCATAAAATGAATAAAAATAATAAAAATATGAAATAAAATTCATAATAATCGAAGAAAAAAGGGAAAAACAGGTCAAAAATGACGACAAAAATGACGAAAAATGTCCTAAAAATATTACGAAATTATAAAATATTACTTGACAAAAATGTAAAAAATTAATATAATTGCAATACATGAGGAATGTACGTTACCTCTACTACTTAGAAAGGAAGAGGAAATAAGTGATGCGATTCTTGAAAACGATGTTCCAACATGTATGCCGATATTTTGGAAATATGAAAAAAACAAGCTGTCGAGTGATAGCAGTCATGATGTCTGTGGTGCTTTGCTGTACTACGCTTGGAGTCTGCCATTTGGTGTTTGGAAATAGCGGACAAGACACTGTGTATGCGACAAAAAGTGAAGAGTCATCTCAGCATCAGCTTCAGGTAGGTCTTACGGGATTTGTCAGTGGAATCAGCAGTATGGAAGCTTATTCCCAGGCGACCAGAAAGAAAAATATGCAGAATGCATATGAGAAGATTCTGGTGGGCACGGCAAGTGTAGATAAGAGGACCTTGAATCAGATTGCAGTTCAGAGATTGTTAGATAATATTTCAGATATCGGAAGTTCAGCAGAACAAGTAGTGGAACAAAACCAAATGGCTTACGAAGATTATTATGCGTTATTGCAGATCGTAGAAGCCGAAGCGACGGGCCAGGACGTCAAGAGTAAAATTCTTGTCGCCAATGTAGTGCTCAATCGTGTTGCCGATCCTCATTTCCCGGATACACCATATGAAGTCATATGGGAGAATGTAGACGGGACGCCACAGTTCTCACCAACGTATGATGGGCGAATCTACACTTGTGAGATCACAGATGAGACCATCGAGGCTGTAGGGCGTGCTTTGAGCGGTGAGGATTATTCTCAGGGAGCTCTGTATTTTATTGCCAAGTCGGGTGCAGAAGAACATAATGTGGACTGGTTTGAGGCAAGTCTGAAAAAATTGTTCGAGTATGACGGGACAGAGTTCTACACATTGGCAGGCTGATTGTCCCGAAAGTGATCTTTCACAGAAAAGGACAGATGTCACCAAAGCATAAGAAGAAGCGAGCTGAATAAGCTGCTTCGACCACAAAAAAGGGCAGCTGCAAAGAAAAGATTGCAACTGCCCTTTTTGTGTGATATAATGAGCGGAAAATGCGGATGTGCTCTGCAAAAGAAGACGACTTAAAAAGAAAAGGATGAGGAAAATGGAATTATTATACAAAAGTACGAGAAGTGATTCAGAACCTGTGACAGCATCAAAGGCGATCTTAAAAGGGCTTGCCGATGATGGGGGATTGTTTGTGCCTGAGCAGCTTCCGAAACTGCCATGCTCTGTGGAAGAACTGGCGAAGATGACTTATCAGGAAGTGGCATATGAGGTGATGAAGGAATTTTTGACTGACTTTACGGAGGAGGAGTTAAAAAATTGTATCGCCAGAGCATATGACCAGAAATTTGACACCGAAAAGATTGCACCTTTAAAGGAGGCAGACGGAGCATTTTATCTGGAATTGTTCCACGGTGCAACGATTGCTTTCAAAGATATGGCGCTGTCAATTTTGCCTCATCTGCTGACGACAGCGGCGAAGAAAAATGATGTCAAAAATGAGATCGTGATTCTGACTGCAACATCCGGTGATACAGGAAAAGCGGCGCTGGCAGGATTTGCTGATGTGCCGGGAACACGGATTATCGTCTTTTATCCAAAAAACGGTGTCAGCCCGATTCAGGAAAAACAGATGGTGACTCAGAAGGGTGCAAACACGCATGTGGTTGGTATCAGAGGAAACTTTGACGATGCACAGACAGGGGTAAAAAATATTTTCGGGGACAAAGAGCTTGCGAAAAAAATGGATGAGGCAGGATTCCAGTTTTCTTCCGCAAATTCGATCAACATCGGTCGTCTGGTGCCGCAGGTAGTCTATTATGTCTACGCGTACGCACAGCTTTTTGCACAGAACAAAATCAAGGCAGGAGAGCAGATCAATGTGGTAGTGCCGACAGGAAATTTTGGAAATATTCTTGCTGCCTACTATGCAAAAAATATGGGACTGCCGATCCACAAGCTGATCTGTGCTTCCAATGAGAATAAAGTGCTGTATGATTTCTTTGAGACAGGAATCTATGACAGAAACAGAGATTTTATTTTGACTTCTTCACCGTCTATGGATATTCTGATTTCCAGCAATTTGGAGCGTCTGGTCTACAAGATTGCCGGCGCTGATGCAAAGATGGACGCTGATTTTATGGCTTCTCTGAGCAGAGACGGCAAATATCAGATCACGGATGCGATGAAGGCAGAACTTTCTGATTTCTATGGAAATTATGCAGATGAGAAGGAAACGGCAGAGGAGATCTCAGATCTGTACCAAAAGACAGGCTATGTGATTGACACACACACTGCAGTCGCATCGAAGGTCTATCGCAAATATAAGAACGAGGCAAAGGACGAGACATGCACTGTCATCGCTTCCACAGCGAGCCCATATAAATTCACGAGAAGCGTGATGAATGCGATCGATCATAAATACGATGATATGTCTGATTTTGAACTGGTAGATGAGCTGAGCAAGATTTCAAAGACGGTTGTCCCGAATGCGATTGAGGAGATCAGAACGGCACCAGTACTGCACAACACCGTTGTAGAAAAAAATGAGATGAAAGCAGCTGTGCTTCGATTCTTAAATATCTAAAAAATCAGGGGATTGCTGCAAAAGCTTTGACAGCAATCCCCTGTTCAGTTAGCACTCACTTTTTTGAAAATTTCGACGACAAATCCTGTATCCTGTTCTGTCATCATTCCTTACATAAAATTTTCTATGGCTTTAAGAGCGCTCATGAAGTGGAATGTAGGTTCTTCTCTCTGAGACACTCTGGTAAGCAGGACGGATAATTTTTCCGTTGTTTGTCAGTTCTTCGAGACGATGTGCACTCCAGCCGACGATACGTGCGATTGCAAAGATTGGTGTATAAAGTTCTGTAGGAAGATCCAGCATACTGTAGACAAAACCACTGTAGAAGTCTACATTCGCGCTGACACCTTTGTAGATGCGGCGCTCCTCCCCGATCACGACAGGGGCGAGGCGTTCTACCATGGCATATAGCTTGAATTCCTCGACACGATTCTTTGCCATGGCGAGCTGTTCTACGAAAGATTTGAAAATATTTGCTCTCGGGTCAGAGAGAGAATAGACGGCATGTCCCATGCCATAGATTAATCCGGCATGGTCAAAGGCTTCTCTGTTCAGCAGAGCGCGGAGATAATTTTTCACTTGTTCTTCATCATTCCAGTCTTTGATATGCTGTTTCATGTCATCGAACATTTTTACTACTTTGATATTTGCACCGCCGTGGCGAGGACCTTTCAGGGATCCCAGGGAAGCAGCTATGACAGAATACGTATCTGTTCCGGAAGAAGTGACGACATGGGTGGTGAAGGAAGAGTTGTTTCCACCGCCGTGCTCCATGTGCAGCACAAGGGCGAGATCAAGCAGTTTTGCTTCCAACTCGGTGTAACTGCTGTCAGGGCGCAGAATATGAAGAATATTTTCCGCAGTTGACAGCTCTGGCTTTGGAGAGTGGATGTACAAACTTTGACCATCGTGATAATGGCGATATGCCTGATATCCATACACGGATAACATAGGGAAAAGGCTGATCAGCTGCAGACATTGACGCAAGACGTTTGGAATGGAAATATCGTCTGCTCTGTCATCGTAGGAATAAAGAGTGAGGACACTTCGCGCGAGGGTGTTCATCATATCCTGGCTTGGGGCCTTCATGATGATATCGCGCACAAAACTTGTAGGAAGTGTGCGGTAAGTGGCCAAGAGGTTTTTGAAATCACGCAGCTCTACTGGATTGGGAAGATTTCCAAAAAGCAGTAAATAGGCAGTCTCTTCATAGCCAAAACGTTTTTCGACCATGAATCCTTTTACGATATCTTCGACATTCACACCGCGGTAAAAAAGTTGACCTTCACAGGGAACCATAACACCATCGACTTCTTTTTTTGACTGAACTTCCGAAATTTCGGTCAAACCGGCGAGAACGCCTTTTCCGTTGATATCGCGCAGACCGCGTTTCACATCTAATTTTGTATAAAGTTCGGGATCAATCTGATTTGCACGGGTGACATATTTTGACAGTGCTAAAATATCGGGGGTAATTTCTGAGAAAGTGTTTGAGTTCATGATTATCTCCTCCATTCTTTTTTATCGCTTGCAGCCATCCAGAACTTGTGAAAAAATGTCTGCATTTTGAGACTTTTGCCATCAAAAGGAGAAAACTTTGCTCACAAAAATATACATTGCTTCGCAAGAAGCTGTGCATGTGAAAAAAATACTGAATAGTCACAAGCACTTTACATAAGATAAAGTTATTTTTTATCATACCATATTTCTTAAAAAAAAACTAATGAAAAATTTGTGAAAAATGTGTGATAGCTTTCATCCTTGTGAAAGGATGGATTCTATAAAGGGGGGATGTCGCATGATTAATGTGATGTTGGTAGACGATGAAGTGCTCGCATTGGAGTACCTCAAAAATATAATGGAATGGGAAAAACATGGATACTGTATTGTGGGGTGTGTGACAAGCGCAAAAAAAGCGTTGGAGTTATGTGAAAAAACAATGCCCCAGATTGTGATCTCAGATATCAGGATGCCAGGGATGGATGGACTGGAGCTGGCAAAAAGAATGAAGGAGAAAAATCCAGATATTGTGGTCGTTCTGTTGTCGGCATATAAGGACTTTGAATATGCTAAGAAAGGGATTGTCTATGGTGTCTCAAACTATCTGCTGAAACATGAGCTGTGTGAGGAGACACTTTTAGATGAACTGGAACGCATCAGAGGACAGATTGAGAGGGATGGAAAGCGAAAAAAGATTTATCAGAAATATTTTATGAATCAATTGATCTATAATCAGGCAGCGATGGATGAGATGGGTGAGGCAAAGCTTGGAAATCGTCTGTTTTTGGTGATGATTCATAAGAGAAATGGTGTCGTGGACGGAGAGTTTATAGAGGAAGAATGGACTGCAAAAGAGGCAGAGACGATGGCAGAAGTGGTGGAGAGTGATCTGGACAATAAAATTTTTTATGCCGCAGATGCACAGATTACATCGAACAACAGGATTGTGTTGTATCGGATTGAGAATACACCGAGTAAATCCACGGTGAATGGTCTGATTGAGCAGAAGAGTACTCAGATTGGCAGCAGACTCAGTGCAATTCCTGAGTGCCGGTTCAATGTGATCTACAGCTACGAGATCACGCCGGGGGAGATCAGCAGCACATTTCGTGCGATGTCGAAACAGATTCGACATGCCGTTTTCTGGAAATTGAACAAGTGTTATCCACTTTGCCGGTATCCGGATGAGGAAAAGACCGCTCTGGGGGAGAACATGAAAGAATTGCAGAGAGCACTCTACAGTACGCACGAGAATCCGGCAGAGATGGTGCGCGAGATGTTAGAAAACTTGTGGGAGGAGAACAAGATTGAAAACTTCAAATCTGTGATGACGTTTTTAAACAACTTGATTCGAGAAGTGCAGGAGAAGGAAAAAGTGAATGCAAAGATTTCGGGAAAGAAAAATTATACGACAGAAGAAGTCATCCGATCTTACGAGGCAGTTTTCCACACTCTGCACAGAGAGGTCTGTGACAGACAGAATACGAATTATTCAAAGCTGGTGTCAGATATGGTGCGATATATAAGGCAAAACTATCAGAAGGAGTTAAGCCTTGATGTTCTGGGAGAAAAATTTCAGATGAATGGTGTGTATCTGGGGCAGGTTTTTAAAAAAGAAGTCGGAGTCACGTTCCTAAAATATCTGACAAACATCCGGATGGAGGAGGCGAAACGGCTTCTTATAGAAGAAAACTGTACCGTTGCACAGACGGCAAGTCTTGTCGGGTATCAGACCAGCCAGTATTTTAGTCATATCTTTGCCAAAAATGTGGGAAAGACACCACAGGAGTATAAAAATAAAGCATGGAAAGAGAAAAATTGAAAAAAAAGCAGCTCAAATGGAGGATCCTTAAGAAAGTTTCATTGATTTTGGTCGCCTTTATGATTTTGAGCACGATCGCAGGATTCTTTTATTTTGAAAATGTCGTTCGGGAACAGAAGGTTTCGGATGAGTGGACAAAACTTCACCAGGTTTCCAACCAGATTAATTTTATGACAGAGGATATCAAAAAGTTTTCCCAGAGCATTCTTGTGGACAAAGAACTTCAGGAGTTGTTGGAGATGGACACATTTGAGAGTGAATTTCAGAGACAGAGTGTCTATGATAGGGTGGCAAAGAGACTGGCTTTCTATAATGGACTGCGCACCTACATAGACAGCTCGATGCTTCAGATGGAAAATGGTATCTGCTATGGAAACAGCTACACAGAGATTGATGTGAATGATGTGGGAAAAAAGCTGGAGAGTGAGGAACTGGTACGGTATATAAATGGCGCGGATTATGTATATTCGGATCCTTATGACAATGAAAGAGGAGACAAAACGGTTGTCTGTTATCAGATGAAAATGTGGGACAAATATCATTTTGGAACCTTGAAGGCGACGCTGTATCTGGATATTGATCTGGAGTATTTCCTGGAACAGATCCGCACATACAGCGAGGCATATGACAATGTATGCCTTCTGGGAAATGACCAGAAAATTTTGTATGAGCAGGAATCGGATGGTCTGATCCAGAAATATCTGAGAGAAGGGGGAAGCATTGGCGAGGATGGGTGCATTAAGATCGACGGCGGATATCTGATCTGCGACTCGATTAATGCGGCTGGCTGGAAGCTGTGCACGATGATTACAAATCAGTATCTGTGGCAGAAAACCAGTTTTGTCTTGGAATTTTTCGTGCTGTCTTTTTTGGTTTTTACAGGGCTGATTTTGCTGTTTCTGTTTAAGACGATGGACAATATCACTCAGCCTGTGACACGATTGTCAAGACAGATGGAAAAGATCGAATATGGAAAATTTGAGATGATCGAGACGGTTCATACGGGAGATGAGATTGAGACACTGTATGAATGTTTTCAAAATATGCTCTGTGAAATTCAAAAGGGTGCAGAGGAACGCCTGCAGCATGAGAGGCAGAAAAAAGAAATGCAGTTTGATCTGATGCTCTCTCAGATTCATCCTCACTATCTCTACAATGTGTTAAACACGGTTGTGTATCTTGCGTGTGCAAAGAGAGACAAAGATGTGGTAAAGATTGTCCATTCGCTGATTTACACTCTCCAGGAAACGTTAAATGTGGGGGAGAGGAGCATAGAGACAACGGTGGAAAAAGAATTAGAGCTGACAAAATGTTATCTTGTCATTCAGGGGTACCGTTATCCCGACATGTACACGGTGGAGATGGAGTGCCCGGAGGAGTTGAAGGAGTGCCTTGTCCCAAAGACGATCATCCAGCCGCTTGTGGAAAATGCGATTCTGCATGGAATTTTGCCCCGGGAACAGCAGGGCAGCATTTTGGTCCGGCTTTTTGATCAGGATGGGGAATTGCAGATTGTGGTTGAGGATGACGGGGAAGGAATCGATGAAGAGTGTCTCGGACGTTTTTACAGAGGAGAAGAGATTCACCCAGAGAAAAAAGAGAGAAAACATATCGGTATCAGCAATGTGCGGGATCGCATCCGATATCTGTATGGAGAACCTTATGGCATGGAAATCAGAAGAAAAGAAGAGAGGGGAACGGTGGTTGTTCTGCGCCTGCCGATGGTCAGAGCAAAAAAAGAGGAAGCACTGCCAGAAGGTCTGGGAGGTGAAAAGGCGTGAAAAAGAGAGAAGATCAAAACAGGATAGAAAGAGCAGGTTGCTTCTCAAAATATGCTGTTAAAATAGCGGGATTGTCGGCGATAGTCTGTCTGATGACAGGAGAGTATGCCAATCCGAGCAGTGCCTTGGAACCAGACGAGGCTCAGTGGGAGACAGCCTCTGATTCTGAGGCAGTTCCGGACTATGATAAGCCTCTGCCGAGTGACTATGAGGGCACTTTGACCATGTGGGGCTGGGATGATGAATATTATCGGACGATCACAGACGCATTTCTCAAATATTATCCGAATGTGACGTTTGAATATGTCTCTCTTCAGAACAGGGATCTGGTGCAGAGATATGAGACAGAGCTGGTGCTGGGAGGAGAGCTGCCGGATATTGCATGGGCGGTGGTGGATTCCCGCGGCGAGGCATTTGAGCTGGATATGTGGGAACATCTGGACGAGGAGCCGTATCATTTTGAACTTGAAGAAGTTTATGATTATCTGCATCCTCATCTCGTCAATTCGAAGGGAAACGTATGCGGGATTGAGCAGTCACTCTCGCCGGCAGGGCTTGCCTACCGCAGAGACCTCGCGAAACAGTACCTAGGTACCGATGATCCGAGAGAGCTGGAGGAAATGATGCCTGACTGGCAATCGTTCATCGAGAAAGGAAAAGAAGTATACGAAAAGAGCGGCGGCGAGGTTTATATGTGGTCTGGTCTTGGCGATGTCCGCCAGTTTTTACAGGAGCAGCAGGAAAAAGCATGGACAGATGGAAATACCATTGATGTGGAAGGTACTTTCGGAAAATCGATCCGGCTGGTGTGTGAGTTCCGCGATGAGCATATTTCAGACAATCTGATTTCCTGGACGCCATCGTGGAATGCGTCGTTTGAGGAGGACCACCATATTTTTACGGCATGTGCGTCATGGTCTGTCCGGTATACGATTGAAACGTACGATACGGAAGGTGGAAGTACAGGGCGCTGGGGACTGATGAGTGCTCCTGAGGGAAACGCAAACTGGGGAGGGACCGCCATGGGAATCACAAAGACGTGTAAGGACAAACGTCTTGCATGGGAATTTCTTCGCTTTGCCACGTTGTCCACCGAAGGTGCAGAGGCTTTGAACTCTATGGGACTTATGACTGCGGCAAAAAGACCGTATGAGGAAGAGCCAGAGCTGAAAAGTTATCAGAGCGGATGGTTCGGAGATCAGGATATCGGGGCATACTATATGGACAACATCCTGCCAAACATCAAGACGAGAAACTTGACGCCGGAGGATAATGTGATTCATGACAGACTCAGCTTAATTTTGAATGTGATCAACAAGGATCGCACTTTGACGGCAGATGAGGCACTCGACATCCTGCGGGAGGAACTTAAAAGAGAACTGCCAGATTTTACGGTGTATTGAGAAAAACTATAGAATGAAAACAAATTCTATAGAATGTACTCTCGCGGCAAAAAAAGAAAAATGATAGTCTATATTACACCAAAGATTTCCATATGAGTGAAAAGAAAGGATGTAAAAGGGCTATGAAACAAAGAAACAGAAACAAAAAACAATGGTGTTCCATGGCTATGGCGACTGCGATCGCTATGGCTTCCGTTGCAGGAAATGCAGGGTTCGTGGTGATGGCGGAAAGCAGTGAGGCAGAAGAGGTTTTCGCCAGCCAGGTGCAGGTAATCTCAGAGCAGGCAGAAGGCATGGTAGATTTTGATGAAGACTGGCAGTTCTATCTCGCGACAAGAACGCCGGAAGTTGACACGACGGACACGACAGGGTCTGCAGGTTTTGATTTTGCTGCGAATGGATTGAAAGATGCGGGAGATTACACGACAGAAGAGATTGTGGCGACCGATTTCGATGATTACTCATGGAGAACCGTCGATGTCCCACATGACTTTAGTATCGAGGGAGAAAAGGTATCAGAGTCAGTGGATTCCCAGAGCTATCTGCAAGGTGGTCTGGCATATTACCGCAAGAAATTCACCGTTCCAGCTTCCATGAAAGGGACAAAAGAGATTTCGATTGAATTTGAAGGCGTTTATCAGGACAGTGTGATCTACCTCAACGGCAAAGAGATCGGTGCTTACCCGAGTGGATATACAGGATTTGCCCTGGATGTGACGGATGCGCTCAACTATGGCGGAGAAAATGTGCTGGTGGTGAAAGTACAAAACATGTCACCGTCAGGACGCTGGTATACAGGAAGCGGTATTCTCCGTCCTGTTCACCTTGTGATCGATAACCTTGCACATTTCAACAGAAATGGGATCACTTTGACAGCGCCGACACTGGAAGAAGATTACGAATATTCCAAGACCGCATATCTGGAAATACAGGCAGACTGTTATTCCGATGCCGGAAATGCGAATGCATACATGGAAGTGACTGTCTATGACGCAGAAGGACAGGAAGTGGCAAAGGAGACAACCGAAAAGATGGCGATCAATCCTTCCACCGCATTTTCATTGTCCTTAAAAGAGAGAAAAGCCTTGGAGATTGAAGATGTACAGCTTTGGTATCCGTGGAATCTGGGAACACCGTATCTGTACACCGTAAAGGTGGATTTGTACACAGAGTCGAATGGAAGTTCCGACGGGTATGTGCTGACTGATTCTCAGGAGATGGAATATGGTTTCCGCTGGGTGGAAGTGAAAGAGACGACAGACGATCCGGAAAGCGGCGGACTGTATGTAAACGGAGAATATACAAAACTTCAGGGCGTTGACCTTCACCATGACAGCGGTGCACTCGGCGCAGCAAGCTACACAGACGCCTATGAGCGCCAGATTGACAAGCTGATGGAGATGGGTGTCAACGCATACCGCACCTCTCACTGCCCGCCTTCAAAACAGATGATTGAAGTGTGCAGAAGAAAAGGAATCCTCGTGGTGGAGGAGGCATTTGACGGATGGGGAAGCTATCCGACCTGGTCAAAGGCAGCGTATGACTTTGGAAACTTCTTCTTCCAGGAAGTACCGCAGAATTGGGCAGGGTTAAAGCCGAATGGATACACCTCTGTTCCATCTTCTGTGACAAAATATGACGGTGCAAAATATACCTGGAGTGATTGGGTGATCCAGGAGATGGTGAACCGAGATAAAAATGAGCCGTCTGTCATCGCGTGGTCAATCGGAAACGAAGTGCGCGGAACAGGCGTACAGCCGGAGTGGTATGACGTATCTCAGTACGATGTGCTGGATGCACAGCCAGAGGCAATGAATGAGTACACAGAGGCAGTTCGCCTGATGCGGGATATCGAGGCAATTGATGACTCACGTTATGTCCTGATGGGAGGCGATCAGGAGAGAACGGTGCCAAATTCCGATGAGGTATGGGGACTGGTGAACCAGGTATTAGATGGATATGGTCTGAATTACAATACGGCAAAATCAGTCGATGGTCTGATTGACCGATTCGCGATCGGTGACGACACACTTCTTCCAGATGGCACAAAGACGTTCTTCTTCGAGTCCGAGTCTTCTTCTCAGACTTCCTCAAGAGGCGTGTACCTGGATCCGCAGTTTACCAACACAGGAATCAACCAGACACCAGGTTCCAGAGGCGGTTCCAACTATGACAATGACTTTGCTTCCTGGACGATGTCGAATGAATATGGACTGAAGAAAGACCGCGACCGCAAGAGCTTTATCGGACAGTTTATCTGGACAGGTTTTGACTATTTAGGCGAGCCAACACCGTACAGCGTGTATCCAGTCGGGGTATCTTCTTTCGGAACCATCGACACAGCGGGATTTGAAAAAGACTCCTTCTATCTGTACCAGAGCCAGTGGACAGATGAGCCTATGGTTCACCTTTTACCTCAGAACTGGGATAACTGGGAAGAGGGAGAGATGGTTTCTGTCTGGGTCAACACGAATGTTCAGACGGCAGAGCTGTTCCTAAACGGAGAATCTCTGGGAGCGAAGAGCTTTGATGAGAAAGAGACGGCATTTGGAAAAACATATTATGAGACTTCTGAGGCGACACAGGATGACAAGACCTGGGAAGATGGCACAAATCCAGGCGGATACACAAGCGATGGAGCAATTTTGGATGAGGGCGAGTTGAACTCTGGAAAACTTCACCTGACATGGGAGGTTCCATACACTGCTGGCACACTGGAAGTCAAGGCATATGATGCAGAGGGAAATGTCGTGGCAGAAGACAGTGTTACAACCTCTTCTGTTCCATACACTATTCTGGCACAGGCAGACAAAACTGTGCTCGCCCCGGATGGAAGCAGCCTTTCTTACGTAGAGTGTACGATCGTGGATGAGAATGGAAATATCGTTCCAGATGCAGCCAACCTTGTAAAATTTGAAGTAGAAGGTGCCGCTGCGATTGTCGGAGTGGACAATGGACAGCAGGAGAGCACAGAGCTTTATAAATACGGAAACACAGAAAGCAGCAAATACTCAGAGCGCACAGCATATCATGGAAAAGTGCTGGTGATTGTCAAATCGGAAAAAGAAGAAGGGGACGCCGTCCTGACGATTTCCTCCGACGATCTCAAGCCGGTACAGGTTTGCTACAAAGTGACAGCAGAGGAGACAGAGGAAGCTACAGAGCAGACACAGCAGGAAGGAACAGCGGTATCCGCAGATCCAGTGGAGATTGTAGTTCCAGAAGGAATCAGTGTAGAACTTCCGGCAGCAGTGCGTGTTCAGTATACGAGTGAGATGGGTGACTATACGCTGATGCGCCCAGTTACATGGGGAGAGATGACGGACGGAATCGCAGAAGGCGCCATCGAGGGAACCGAGATCAAGGCAACTGCATCTGTGACAGAAGATGCGACGTTAGAAGTGGGAGTGGAGCTTGCGACAAATGTTGACTTAGGAGAAGGCAATGATACATTCCGCTTTGAAGAGCTCGATGAGGGCAGCGCTGCGGCAGACAAAGCGCTGGCAACGGCATCTTTCACGGGATCCGAGTCAAACTATCCAAACAATATGTTGGACGGCAATGAGGACACAAGCTGGACAAATGCATATGAGAGAGGAGAATCTGTCCTGCTCGAGGCAAACAGCGCTTCCAGAAAATCAGATTATGTAGAATTTTACTGGAACGAAGAAAAAGCAATGAACCAGATCAGCCTGAATTTTGCAAAGAATCGATACTGTGCAGCACCGGAGAAGATCGATGTACAGTACTGGAATGGCATAGACTGGCAAAGTGCCTCCGATCAGATGATTTTGGAGAGCGCGGAAGAGGAGCCTGTCACGGTGCAGTTTACAGCGGTATTCACGGATCGTATCCGCGTATATATGGAGAATGCGACACCATATACCTCGAAAGGAAACATTGAAATCACAGAGGCATCCGTAAAATTGGTCAAATAAAAAATCCCATTTTTTTCTTTGTATTGCAGAAGCGCAGATGGGTAAAATAAGGATTGAACAAAAGAATTGTAGTGAAGCACATTTTTTCTGATCTTGCAAGAGGAAAATTTATTTTCGTGAAAATCACCGAAAATTCGGAAAGGGCATTTTTTGTATTGAAATTTCAGATACAGTACGATATAATGGTTGCAATGAAACAGATTCCTGGGGTGTGCGACAATCTCATTATTTTGAACCTACATTTACTTTTCATGGGATTCTTATATCGCTGAGTGTGATGTCAGGCCCCCTTTATTGTCAGGGGAAGGCAGAAGACTCAGCTGCGGTTACCCACCTAGCTTGGCTAGGAGTCAAAATATGGGAAACGGCACTTTGGGAATAAATAAGAGAACAAAAAGGAGGCAGAGATGCTTCCTTTTTTTGCCTCAAAATAGGAAAATATTTTGATTTTTTGCGGAAAAAACAGTTGATAAAATGGAGATATTTTCTTATAATTAATGAAGAAAAACATAAAAAATATCACAATAATTCAGAAAGGAATGGTTGAAGATGAAGTTCAGAAAAATGGCAGCTGTTTTTGCTGCGATGGCAATGATGTGTTCTACCGTGAGTGTGTCTGCTTTTGCTGCGGAAGAGGCGACAAACAGTGAGGCTGTCTACGGCGAGGAAGAGAGCGATATCGACAAAGACGGGGAATATCTGAGTGTCTATTTTGATGTCGCCTTTGAGGGCGAAGAAGTATCGGCAGCAGAGTTTGCTGCAAACCTGAACAAGGCAGTCACTCAGGAAGAGGAAGCACAGGCAGAAGACTGGATGGCAGCTGTCAAAGAAGCGGTGTGTGCGGCAAATTACGAAGAGCTTGCTCTTAGCTATCCGGATGAAAAAGTTGCCGGAGAACTGGCTGAATATGGTATCGATGCAGAGGGAGAGAATGCGCGTTATCTTGCATGCGCACTGGACACTGATTTAGTGTCTGTCCCGGAAGCTGAGGCAGTGGTATCGGGCGATGCGTTGCCAGTAGAAATGGCAGAGCGCATTTTGATGAATGTAATTGAAGCAAGAGGAGAGGGAAGAAATTACCTCGGATACTCGGAGGACCCGGATATCTATGCAAAACTGATACATACATGGAATTCCTTTATTTTATATGACGACGGCACACTGTCAAGCATCGGCGCACAGGCAGTGGAGGACAAGGTTGTGACAGGATACAATCTGAAAAATGATGAGTTTGACGCGAGATTCCTCCCGGAATTGACCCTTCAGTACGGTCACTCTGATATCACCCATGCACAGCAGCTGATCGGTCTGTTAAAGAGCGAAGATATCCAGGCGAAAGTACAGCTTGAGCCGAAGGTATCGATCTATGAATATCTTCTGGACTGGGGTCCTGTGCCGGAGGAGGCTACACCGACTTATGAAGTAAAACAGGTGAAAGACGATCTGTATCTGGTATATGCGGTAGAGTACGATCTCAAGCTGGAGTTTGACGATGAGGAAGATATGCTCAGATTCGACGATGTGATCAAACAATATGCAAAGAAATACGAAGGAAATGAGGAGGCAGTCGGTCTGATTTATGCTTCCTGGTGGCAGCCTCTGTACAGCACAACAGTGGAGGGTATGCCGGAAGAGAATTACTGTGAGATCGATGACTGTATCATCAAAGATGGCATCTATTCCCTGCATTCCTTCTGCATGACGCAGGACACAGAGAATGTGGTAAAGGCACTTCAGGCTATGGACGATTCTGTCACAGTGGAGACAGAGACACGCTACTGCAACACAGCATTCTATAACTACTTAAGCGGAGCAGATTATCAATAAAATGGCTGACCTTACGGCGGCAGAAAAATCATATCAGATAAAGAAAGGAGAACTGTCAGGGCGCGAGAACGTACCATCTCGCCCCTGACAGAGAGCGGATATGGGAATAAAAGTGAGTTCATTCGGAAGAATTCCTTGCGGAAAAGAGACTTCTCTCTTTACGATGGTAAACAAAAATGGCATGTGCCTGGAAGTAAGCGACTATGGCGCAACCTTAGTGTCACTGATGGTCCCGGGAAAGGATGGCGCATTGACAGATGTGGTGCTTGGATATGACGATGTGATGGATTACTGGAATACGGGCGGATATTTAGGTGCCACTGTGGGTAGAAACTGTAATCGAAACGGCGGCGCAAATGTGACGATTCAGGAAAAACAGTATGAGCTCCCCAAAAACGAAAATGGAAAAAATAATCTCCACAGCGGTCCGGACGGATATGACCGAAAAGTATGGGATTATGAGCTGGACGAGGAAAATCTGTCTATCCGTTTTTCAAGATTGAGCCCTGACATGGAACAGGGATATCCGGGGAATTTTGAAATTTCAGTCACCTATACACTGACACAGGACAATGCAGTGAAGATTGAGTACCACGGAGTGTGTGACCACGACACAGTGGCAAATATGACAAACCACTCTTACTTTAACCTGGCAGGTCAGGGAAAAGGGACGATCGAGAACCATGAAGTGTGGATCGATGCGGACGGATTTACGGTGATCGACGCAGAATCGATTCCTACCGGGGAGATTCGACCGGTTGAGAATACACCGTTTGATTTCAGACAGAGAAAACGCATCGGCGCAGAGATCGGCGCAGATGATGAGCAGCTGATTCTTGCGGGAGGCTATGACCATAATTTTGCCTTGAATAAAAAAGAGGGCGAGATGAAGAAGGTGGCAGAGGTCTTCGAGCCGGAGAGCGGGCGCACGATGGAAGTATTTACGACATGCGTCGGTGTACAGTTCTATACAGGAAACTTTATCACAGAGGGAAGCAATGGAAAGGAAGACACGATCTATCAGAAACGATATGGTCTGTGCCTTGAGACACAGTTTTTCCCGGATGCGGTACACCATGAGAACTTCCAGTCTCCGATTTTGAAGGCAGGAGAGCCTTATGATTCCACAACGATTTATAAATTCCTTTGATGCGGCTTAAATAAAGAATATGGAAATGTTTTTGTGCGGAGTAGAGACTACTCCGCATTTTTTTTTCGCTTTTTTCATATAGTGATTAGTAGAGCAAAAAAGGAGCGAAAAAATGGACGAGGACTGGGCAAAAAAGCTTTTGACAATTGTGATCGGGAGTATTGTGTTGTTTACCATTCTGATCTGTCAGACGCAAGAGATTGAGAAAAATCTGATGGAAAATGGGACAAAACAAGAGACAGCAGAGCAGAAAGAGACTGAGTGGGAGACACAAGGCGGACAGGGAGAAGAAAGCACACAAAAAGGCAGCGGACAGACAGAAGAAGCCACCGATGGACAACCAGTATTTGTCTATGGACAGGAGGAAAATCCTATCTTACGTGTCCTGATTAAAAATGCAAATTATGCGGGAGAATATCATGAGAGACTGAGGATTTACGGCGATCAGGGATTTTCTCTGACTTATGATGATGTAGAGGAAGAATACGGTGCAGGTGAGATTCTAGAGATCGAGAGAGGGACATATGAGACGGTCGGAAAAATTCGGATTGAGCCCAAGGAGGGAGGAAGAATCTGTATTTTGGACTTGCAGAGAAATCAGGAGGAACCTATGTATCGCGGAAGTCTTGAGATTACGAGATATCCCGAAGGGATGCGTGTGATCAACGTGGTGCACATGGAGGATTATCTCTGTGGAGTGGTTCCGAGTGAGATGCCAGCGAGTTATCCGATAGAAGCACTCAAAGCGCAGGCGGTCTGTGCAAGAAGCTATGCACACAAGAGTAAAGAGTATTCGCAGGGAATGTACGATCTCGATGACAGTACATCCTATCAGGTTTACAACAATTTCCCGGAAAATGACAATACGACAAACGCTGTGGAGCAGACGCGGGGCGAGGTTATGCTGCAGGACGGAGAGGTAGTCGATGCACGGTACTATTCGACTTCCTGCGGGGTGAAACTCGGACAGGATTTGTCACAGGAGCCAGCTTTTGAGGCATTTTTGAGTCAGAATTCTGACACAGCATATGAGAAGGAAGAACCTTGGTATCGCTGGAAAGCAGAGGTCTCTCTTGAACAGTTGCGAAAAGCGGTACTGGAGCAGTGGAATACGGATGTAGGTCAGATTTGTGGTGTCTATGTGTCAGAGCGTGAGAAAAACGGATGTGCAAAGAAGCTTGTGATCACAGGGAGTTTCCAGGAGCTTGTGATCGAGGGAGAGTATAACATCAGGATGGTGCTGTCACCAAAGTTCTTTCCGGTGGTGAACCAGATTGACAGCGGAGCTGTGGGGATGAGTCTGTTGCCAAGTGGATTTTTCTATCTGGAGCCCAAAAAAGAGGAGGAAGTGCTGTGTGGCTATACAATTTATGGCGGAGGATATGGTCATGGAATTGGGATGAGTCAAAACGGGGCGAAGCAGATGGCACTCAATGATATGGACTACCGGGAGATCTTATCGTATTTTTATGGGGACATTGAGATCACATCTTGGTGAAAACGGTATGGCGTACAGCGAAACAAAACTCTTTACAAAAAAGTAAAATTTGTGATACCATCTATTTGTAGCTAATCAATAGAAATAAAGGACTCTGAATATGATACAGATAATAAAGAAAGTCAGGCGCTTCTACAGAAAGTGTAAAGAAGACCGGATTGATGTATATGCGGCACAGGCTTCTTTTTTTATTCTGCTCAGCGTTATACCAGCGGTCATGCTGATTTTGACTTTGGTTCAATATTTTCCGATCACTGCTGACCAGATCGTGGATGTCATGGCAGAACTTTTTCCGGAGGATGTCAACCAGTATATCAAAATAATTGTGGACGAAATTTTTGTTCCGTCGACAGCGCTTTTATCAGGAAGTGCGATCGGAGCAATCTGGGCAGCAGGAAAAGGAGTGATGGGGCTGACAAACGGGCTGAATTCTGTCAACCGCGTGAAAGAGACGCGAAATTATTTTATGATACGGATTCGCTCTGCGTTTTATACCGTGCTGATGTTGATGGCATTTGTGGTGTCGGTCGGTGTATTGATCTTTGGAAATGAAATCCTGATCTTTGTGCAGGATCAGATTGTGTTTATCAAGAAAATATCGAGCTATATTGTCAGCACACAGACAATTATTGCTTTACTGCTCTTGATGGCATTGTTTCTTGCCATGTACGTTATTTTGCCGAATCGAAAGACGAAAATCAAAGATCAGCTGCCGGGAGCGGCGATTGCTGCGCTCGCGTGGGCGATCTGTTCCTATGGATTTTCGATTTATATGGATATCTATGAAAAAGTTTCGAAGGTTTACGGAAGCCTGGGAAGCATCATTGCGATCATGTTGTGGCTCTATTTCTGTATGTGGATTTTATTTATGGGGGCAGAGATCAACTGTTATCTCAATGATCCTAAGAGTTTTAACTTGACAGATGAAGAGAATGTGATAAAATAAAGTTTAGTTCCGTTTCGGTTTCACAGATCGGGAGATTTTATCCAAAAGAAGCCGGTGGAAAAAGGAAAAAGGCTTAGAACATGGCAAGTAGGTTCTTATCTTCTTACAGAGAATGGAGGTCATCGGCTGGAAGCTTCCACAAGTTCAGATAGGAAGACGAAATTCACATGGGAGCTGCATGTCTGAACACTGTCTGTGACAGTCGGTAGGAGATGACGCAGGCTGCGCGTTAAGCAGGATAAGTGTCTGGAGAAATTCAGAAATTAGGGTGGTACCACGGATTATAACTTCGTCCCTTCGCGGGGGCGGAGTTTTTTTATGCCCGTGCAAAAGCTGCTATAGAAAGTGAAAGGAGAATACCATGAAAGAGAAATTGCAGGCAATCAAAGAAGAAGCATTAAAGCAGATTCAGGAAGCCGGAGCACTTGAAAAATTAAATGATGTCCGCGTCGCATTCCTGGGCAAAAAAGGAGAGCTGACCTCCGTGCTCAAAAATATGAAAAATGTTGCGCCGGAAGAGCGACCGATGGTAGGACAGATGGTCAATGAGACGAGAGAGACGATCGAACAGGAATTGGAGAAAGTGAAGAAACAGCTGGAGGTAAAGGCGAGAGAGGAACAGCTCAAGAGAGAAGTAATCGACGTCACATTGCCGGCAAAGAAGAACAATGTCGGACATCGCCATCCGAACACGATTGCCCTTGAGGAAGTGGAGAGAATCTTTATCGGTATGGGATACGAGGTCGTGGAAGGACCGGAGATTGAGTATGACCTCTACAATTTCGAAAAATTAAACATCCCGGCAAATCATCCGGCAAAGGATGAACAGGATACTTTTTATATCAACAAGGATATCGTGCTGAGAACACAGACCTCCCCTGTACAGGCACGTATTATGGAGCAGGGCAAGCTGCCGATCCGTATGATTGCACCGGGAAGAGTGTTCCGCTCGGACGAAGTCGATGCCACACATTCACCTTCTTTCCATCAGATTGAAGGCCTTGTGGTTGACAAAAATATTACGTTTGCGGATTTAAAGGGAACCCTTGAGGAATTTGCCAAGGAACTGTTCGGACCGGAGACAAAAACGAAATTCCGTCCGCATCACTTCCCATTCACAGAGCCGAGTGCGGAGGTAGATGTCAGCTGCTTTAAGTGCGGCGGAAAAGGATGCCGTTTCTGCAAAGGATCTGGATGGATTGAAATCTTAGGATGCGGTATGGTTCATCCTCATGTACTTGAGATGTGCGGAATCGACCCGAATGAGTACAGTGGCTTTGCCTTTGGAGTAGGTCTCGAGAGAATTGCACTGCTCAAATATGAGATCGATGATATGAGACTGCTGTATGAAAATGATATCCGTTTCTTAAAACAGTTCTAGGGAGGAGAAGGAAAGAATGAATACTTCATTATCTTGGATAAAAGCATACGTTCCTGATCTGGATGTGACAGCTCAGGAATACACCGATGCCATGACACTGTCAGGGACGAAGGTAGAAGGTTTTGAAAAATTAGATGCAGATCTGGAAAACATTGTGATCGGACAGATCTTAAAGATTGAGCGCCATCCTGACGCAGACAAACTGATCATCTGTCAGGTAAACGTAGGAGATCAGACCGTCCAGATCGTGACAGGAGCGCCAAATGTCAAGGTGGGAGATAAGGTGCCGGTTGTCTTAGACGGCGGACGTGTGGCAGGAAACCATGATGGAAAAAAGACACCGGGCGGCATCAAGATCACAAAAGGAAAACTGAGAGGGATTGAGTCCTGCGGTATGATGTGCTCGATCGAAGAGCTGGGATCGACAAGAGAGATGTACCCGGAAGCACCTGAGTGCGGAATCTATATCTTCCCGGAGGATGCTGTGGTGGGAGAGAATGCCGTCAAAGCACTGGGACTGGACGATGTCGTGTTTGAGTATGAAATTACCTCAAACCGCGTGGACTGCTATAGCGTGATCGGAATCGCAAGGGAAGCAGCGGCAACCTTCCGCAAGGAGTTTCACCCGCCTGTTGTGACACCGACTGGAAATGATGAAAATGCGTCAGATTACGTGAAAGTGACTGTGCAGGATCCAGATCTGTGCCCGCGCTACTGTGCGAGAGTCGTGAAAAATATTAAGATTGCCCCATCTCCAAAGTGGATGCAGAGAAGACTTGCGGCAAATGGAATCCGCCCGATCAACAACATCGTGGATATCACGAACTATGTGCTGGAGGAGTATGGTCAGCCGATGCATGCGTATGATTATGACACGATCGCAGGTCATGAGATCGTGGTCAGACGCGCCGCAAAGGACGAAAAATTTACAACACTGGACGGTCAGGAGCGCACGATGGATGAGTCTGTTCTGATGATCTGCGACGGCGAGAAGGCAGTTGGAATTGCCGGTATCATGGGAGGAGAAAACTCGATGATCACCGATCATGTGCAGACCATGATGTTCGAGGCAGCATGCTTTGACGGGACAAATATTCGTCTCTCCAGCAAGAAAATCGGACTGCGCACCGATGCTTCCGGAAAATTTGAGAAGGGGCTGGATCCGAACAATGCACAGGCAGCGATCGACCGTGCATGTCAGCTTGTGGAAGAGCTGGGAGCAGGAGAAGTAGTCGGAGGTATGGTGGATGTCTACACAACGAAAAAAGAGCCGGTGCGCATCCCGTTTGAGCCGGAAAAAATTAACGCACTGCTTGGAACAGATATCTCCAAAGAGGAGATGATCGGATACTTTAAGCTGGTGGATCTGGAATATGATGAAGCGGCAAATGAAGTGATCGCTCCGACGTTCCGTCATGACTTATTCCGCATGGCGGATCTGGCTGAGGAAGTGGCACGTTTCTACGGGTATGACAACATTCCGACGACCCTTCCGAGAGGAGAAGCAACGACCGGAAAACTGCCGTTTAAGCTCAGAATCGAAGCAGTCGCAAGAGATATCGCAGAATTCTGCGGCTTCTCACAGGGTATGACGTATTCGTTTGAAAGCCCGAAGGTGTTCGACAAATTGATGCTGCCGCAGGAAGATAGCTGCCGCGAGGCAATCAAGATTTTGAATCCACTCGGAGAAGATTTCAGTATTATGAGAACGACTTCCCTGAACGGAATGCTGACCTCACTTGCATTTAACTACAACCACAGAAACAAAAATGTGCGTCTGTATGAGCTGGGAAATATTTACGTGCCAAAGGCACTTCCACTGACAGAGCTTCCGGATGAGAGAATGCAGTTTACTCTCGGAATGTACGGTGAGGGTGACTTCTTCACCATGAAGGGTGTGCTCGAGGAGTTTTTCGATAAGGTTGGCATGAAGAAAGAAAGAACGTATGATCCGAAATCCGGAAAACCTTTCCTGCATCCAGGACGTCAGGCAAATGTGATCTATGACAAGACGGTTGTGGGATATTTAGGAGAAGTTCACCCGGCTGTCGCAGAGACATACGGAATCGGAGAAAAAGCATACGTTGCTGTTTTGGATATGCCGAAAATTGTGGAAGCAGCAACCTTTGACAGAAAATATGAAGGTATCGTGAGATTTCCTGCCGTGACGAGAGATCTGAGTATGGTTGTGCCGAAAGAAATCCTCGCCGGACAGATTGAGACCATGATCAGACAGAGAGGCGGAAAGATCCTGGAAGGCTATGAACTGTTTGATGTGTATGAAGGTTCACAGATCAAACCAGGATATAAGTCTATGGCATACTCTATTGTGTTCCGTGCAAAGGACAGAACACTCGAAGAGAGCGATATCACTGCCGCAATGAAGAAAATTTTGAACGGTCTGCAGTCCATGGGAATTGAGCTGCGCCAGTAATATAAAACTCCACTGGATTGCACTGAGACTGGGCTTTTATGAAACGGTAAAAGAAGAAGCGATGCGAGACTTGAAAAAGAGCGCATCGCTTTTTTCGAAACTGCAAAAGAGATATTGGAAAATTTTGGGTTGACAATCGTTTTTTCGTATTATATACTTATAAACGTCATGTGATATGAAGAATTCCGAGTATCCATGCAAATATTTTTTGACCACCCGATCAGGGTTAAGGCCATACGGACAGCCGGGTCAAATGCCGATTAGCAGCGGATGCTGCATTATTGATTGAGTTCGAAGCTCAAATTTTATGAGTTGGTCACTTTATAACCAGTGTGAATGCACACATCAACTTGTGAAACGGTCAATAAGAGTGGAAGGTAAGATATTTGCTAGATAAACTCTGAATGTTGAATTATCGTATGATTTTTTTTGTTTATGAAAAAAAGCGAAGAAATGAAATAGAGAAAACAGACGACGAAGCAAGTTTTATGTAGGTGCATAATACTTGCTTTTTTTATTGTAAAAAATTTTTGCCATAGGAAAGGGATAGAGCTATGGGAGAAAAATTGAAACTTTATGGATTTAATAATTTGACAAAGGCACTTAGCTTTAATATTTATGATGTCTGTTATGCAAAGACAGCGCGCGAGCAGCGTGATTATATCGCTTACATTGATCAGCAATACAATTCGGAACGTCTGACGAGAATTCTGACGGATTTGACGGATATGATCGGAGCGCGAATCTTAAACATTGCGTGCCAGGATTACGAGCCGCAGGGGGCGTCTGTGACGATTCTTGTCGCGGAGGAATCGATGAGTCCACGGGGAAAAACACAGCTTGCGCATCTGGACAAGAGTCATGTCACTGTCCATACATACCCAGAATACCATCCGGAGACAAGCCTTGCCACATTCAGGGTAGATATCGATGTCGCGACATGTGGACAGATCACGCCGCTGTCCACGTTGGATTATCTGATTGGATCATTTGACTCGGACATCATCACGATGGATTACCGCGTGAGAGGATTCACGCGCGATGTGAACGGAAAAAAATTATTTTTGGATCATGAGATCCATTCCATCCAGGATTACATCGCACCGGAGACACTGGAGAAATATGATGCGGTCGATGTCAATGTGTACGATGCCAATCTGTTTCACACCAAAATGATGCTGAAAGAAATCAATCTGCAAAATTATCTTTTTAAGACAGATATCTATGAGCTGCCGCCGAAGGTGAGGTTGGAGATTATGAACAACCTGCGCCGTGAGATGATCGAGATTTTCAGCGGGCGCAACGTCTATTGAGACGGAAAACCAGGGCAGAAAGCAGCAGGGGAGGCAATATGTTAGATCAGAGAAAAGCCCCGATCTACGAGGCATTAGAAAATTTTCGAAAAATGAGAGTGGTTCCTTTCGATGTTCCAGGTCACAAGAGAGGGAGAGGAAATCCGGAGCTGACACAGCTGCTTGGAGAAAAATGTGTCGGGATCGATGTCAATTCGATGAAGCCGCTTGACAATCTGTGTCATCCGATTTCCGTGATCCGGGAGGCAGAGGAACTTGCGGCGGAGGCGTTTGGCGCTTCTCATGCGTTTTTGATGGTAGGCGGCACGACATCAGCAGTGCAGAGCATGGTGTTGTCTGTTGCAAAACGCGGTGAGAAGATTATTTTGCCGAGAAATGTCCACCGGAGTGTGATGGGTGCGATGGTGTTGTGTGGTGCGGTGCCAGTCTACGTCAATCCTGAGTGTGACGAAAAACTTGGTATCCCGCTTGGAATGAGCGTGGATGCCGTGGAAAAGGCAATACTTGAGAATCCTGACGCAAAAGCAGTTTTTGTGAACAATCCTACGTACTATGGCATTTGTTCCAATCTGAGAGCGATTGTGAAGATCGCGCATAAACATGGCATGAAGTGCCTGGTTGACGAGGCACATGGGACGCATTTTTATTTTGGAGAACATCTGCCGGTCTCGGCGATGGAGGCGGGAGCCGATATGGCGTCAGTCTCCATGCATAAATCGGGTGGAAGCCTGACACAGAGTTCGTTTTTATTGCTGGGACCGGATATGTCAGAAGGATATGTCCGCCAGATCATCAACCTGACACAGACGACAAGCGCTTCGTATCTACTTTTGTCAAGCCTTGACATCTCGCGGCGCAATCTTGCCCTGCGAGGAAAGGAGGCATTTGCGCATGTCGTGGAGATGGCAGAGTATGCCAGAAAAGAGATCAATGCGATCGGCGGTTATTACGCATACTCTAAAGAACTGTGCAACGGGGACAGTATCTATGATTTTGATTCTACGAAACTTTCGATCCACACACTTGAGGTCGGACTTGCAGGGATTGAGGTGTATGATCTTTTGCGCGATGAATATGACATCCAGATTGAATTTGGGGATCTCGGAAATGTGCTTGCCTATCTTTCGATCGGAGATCGCCAAAGAGATATCGAGCGTCTGGTGAGTGCTCTCTCGGAGGTGAGAAGGCGTTTTGGGGGAGCAAAGACAGGTCTGATGGATCACGAATATATTGAGCCGGTTGTCGCTGTGTCTCCGCAGGAGGCTTTCTATGCACCGAAAGAGTCACTGCCGCTTGCAAAGAGCAGCGGGAGAATCTGCAGTGAATTTGTGATGTGCTATCCTCCGGGAATCCCGATTCTCGCCCCTGGAGAGATGATCACAGACCAGATTTTAAATTATATTGTGTATGCAAAGGAAAAAGGATGTTCAATGACGGGACCTGAGGATGCGAAGATAGAGCACCTCAATGTATTGATAGGAGGCAGAGCATGAATTTTTGGTTTTCAGAGGCACAGACACCGAATGTGAAGCTGTCGATCCGTGTAGATCGCCAGCTCTACAGCGGAAAAAGTGAATTTCAGAGGATTGATGTGTTTGAGTCGCCGGAGTTTGGACGGTTTTTGACGCTGGATGGGTACATGATGCTGACAGAGAAGGATGAATTTATCTATCATGAGATGATTACGCATGTGCCGATGGCGGTTCACCCAAATGTGAAGAGAGTGCTCGTCATCGGTGCCGGTGACGGAGGAGTCATCCGGGAGCTGGCACGCTACCCTGAGATTGACAAGATCGATATGGTCGAGATTGACCCGCTTGTCGTGGAAGTGTGCAAAAAATATCTTCCGAAGACAGCATGCTGTCTGGATGATCCGAGGCTGACGATCTACTATGAGGATGGGCTGAGATTTATCCGATCCTGCGAGGATGAGTACGATCTGATCATTGTAGATTCCACAGACCCGTTCGGACCGGGAGAAGGGCTGTTCACAAGAGAGTTTTACGGGAATTGCTGCAAGGCACTTCATGAGGATGGAATTATGGTCAATCAGCATGAAAGTCCGTTTTACCATGAAGATGCGGTGGCGTGCCAGAGAGCGCACAAGCGGATTGTGGAATCGTTCCCGATCAGCCGCGTCTATCAGGCGCACATTCCAACGTACCCGTCGGGACATTGGCTGTTTGGATTTGCCTCGAAAAAATATCATCCGCTGAAGGATTTAAATGAGACAAAGTGGAATGTAAGAGGACTTCATTGCAACTATTATACAACGACGCTGCACAAGGGAGCTTTCTACCTGCCAGCGTATGTGGAGGAATTATTAAAAGATGTGGAACAAGAATATTGAAGTGTTTATGGGATGTGACAAAGAGTTTGCGGATGCGCAGACGGTGTTGTTTGGCGCGCCGTTTGACTCGACCACTTCGTACCGTCCGGGGACAAGATTTGGAAGCAGTACGATCCGCAGAGAATCATACGGGATTGAGATGTACAGCCCTTATCAGGATGCCGACCTTGAGGACACACATGTGATGGATCTTGGAGATTTGGAATTGTGTTTCGGGGATACCGGGAAGGCACTTGGAGCGATTGAGGCGTGTGCACGTGAAATTCTGGAGGCGGAAAAACGACCGTTTCTGTTAGGCGGAGAGCATCTGGTTACTTTGGGAGCGTTTCGAGCTGTCGCTCAAAAATATCCGGATGTGCGAATCATTCATTTTGACGCCCACGCCGATCTGCGGGAAGAATATTTAGGCGTTGCGCTGTCACATGCCTGTGTGCTGAGAAGATGCCATGACCTGATCGGGGATGGCAAGATTTTTCAGTTTGGTATCCGTTCAGGAGACCGGGAAGAATTCCGCTGGGCAAAAGACCATGTTCAGATGCAGAAATTTAACTTTGAAGGGTTGGAAGAGGTGCTTAAGGAACTCAGTGGAAAGCCAGTGTATTTTACAGTCGACCTCGATGTGTTGGATCCGTCTGTGTTTCCGGGAACCGGGACGCCAGAGCCAGGCGGAGTCAGCTTTGATCAGCTGCGAAATGCCGTGACAATGGTGTGCAAAAATGCGCAGATCGTCGGCTGCGATGTCAATGAATTGAGTCCACACTATGATGAGAGTGGCATATCTGCAGCAGCAGCCTGCAAGATTGTGCGAGAGATGCTTTTGGCACTCGAATAAGATACAGAATCATGAAAGATACAGAACACTAGTAAGGAATGAAAAACAAGGAAATTAGGAGGAAAAAACATGGGAAAAGCGTTGATTATCGGATGTGGAGGAGTTGCCTCTGTGGCAATTCACAAATGTTGTCAAAACAGTGAGGTGTTTGAAGAAATTTGTATTGCGAGCAGAACAAAATCAAAGTGTGACGCATTGAAAGAAAAGCTGGCTCCTACGACAAAGACAAAAATCACTACGGCACAGGTCGATGCCAACAACGTAGAGGAACTGATCGCACTGATCGAGAAGGAAAAACCAGGGGTTGTCTTAAATCTGGCACTTCCGTATCAGGATCTGACCATCATGGATGCATGTCTGGCGACAAAGACACATTATGTGGACACGGCAAATTATGAACCGGAGGACACAGCAAAATTTGAATATAGCTGGCAGTGGGCATACAGAGAGCGCTTTGAGAAAGCAGGGATCACAGCACTGCTCGGTTCAGGTTTTGATCCGGGAGTGACAGGGGTATTCTGTGCGTATGCACTGAAACACGAGTTTGATGAGATCAATTATATTGATATTCTAGATTGCAACGGAGGCGACCACGGCTATCCGTTTGCGACAAACTTTAACCCGGAGATCAACATCCGCGAGGTGTCTGCAAAAGGATCGTACTGGGAGGACGGTCACTGGGTAGAGACGGAACCGATGGAGATCAAGAGAGTCTATAATTTTGAAGGTGTGGGGGAAAAAGATATGTACCTTCTGCACCATGAGGAGATCGAAAGCCTTGCACTGAACATGCCAGGCATCAAGAGAATCCGCTTCTTTATGACGTTTGGACAGAGCTATCTGACCCACCTGAAATGTCTGGAGAATGTGGGTATGACTTCCATCGAACCGATCATGTATGAGGGAAAAGAGATCGTGCCTCTGCAGTTTTTGAAGGCAGTGCTTCCGGATCCTTCCACACTCGGTCCGCGCACAAAAGGAAAGACGAATATTGGCTGTATCTTCCAGGGCAAAAAAGACGGCGAAGAAAAGACATACTATTTATACAATATCTGTGATCACCAGGAATCCTACCGGGAAGTGGGTTCACAGGCAGTGGCATACACGACAGGTGTCCCGGCGATGATCGGTGCGATGATGGTTTTGACCGGCACATGGAATAAGCCAGGTGTCCACAACATCGAAGAGTTTGACCCGGATCCATTTATGGACGCTTTAAATACCTGGGGACTTCCTTGGAAAGAAAACCGTCATCCGGTGCTGGTGGACTGATGGGAGAGGAAAAACTGCGCACCCCCTATTTTCTGGTCGATGAAAAGAAAATTCGACGTAATCTGGAAATTCTGCGAGAGGTGCAGCGGAAAACAGGCTGTAAAATTTTGCTGGCGCAGAAGGCATTTTCGATGTTTTCTGTCTATCCGCTTCTGCGTCAGTTTTTAGCAGGAACGACAGCGAGCGGTCTGTATGAGGCGCGTCTGGGATGCGAGACGTTCGGCGGGGAGACGCATGTCTTTTCCCCCGCCTACCGCGAAGATGAATTTGAGGAATTGCTCTCCTATGTGGATGATATCGTCTTCAATTCTCCGTCTCAGGTGAGAAAATTTGCAGAGCGCGCCAAAAGGGCAGGAAAGTCAGTGGGGATGCGCGTCAACCCGGAATGTTCTACACAGGAGGGACATGAGATTTACGACCCGTGTGCACCGGGTTCACGCCTGGGAACGACCATTTCAAAGTTTGACCCGGATCTTTTGCCGCTTTTGGATGGGCTTCATTTCCACACGCTGTGTGAGCAGGATGCTGATGATCTGGAGACGACGGTGATTGCATTTGAGGAAAAATTCGGATCGTATCTTTGTGGCATGAAATGGCTGAACTTGGGAGGCGGTCACCATATCACGAGAGAAGGGTATCAGATTGACCGTCTGATCCGCCTGATCGAGAGACTGAAAAAGACATACGGGGTAGAAATTTATCTTGAACCCGGTGAGGCGGTCGTCTTAAATGCAGGAGAACTCGTCTCGACTGTGCTTGAGACGATGGAAAATGGGATTGAGATCGCCATCCTGGACGCTTCAGCGGCATGCCATATGCCGGATGTGCTGGAGATGCCGTACCGCCCTCCGGTGCGAGGCGGTGCACAGCCGGGAGAAAAAAAATACACCTGCCGGCTTGCAGGACCGACGTGCCTTGCGGGCGATGTGATCGGAGACTATTCTTTCGACACAGAACTACACCCGGGCGATCAGGTCATCTTTGAGGACATGGCGCTTTACACGATGGTGAAGACTAATACCTTCAATGGGATGAGACTGCCCTCGATCGTCTGGCAGAGCGAGAGCGGGGAAAAGACGGTTGTCCGG
Source organism: Robinsoniella sp. (assembly GCA_022788205.1). GTDB lineage: Bacteria > Bacillota > Clostridia > Lachnospirales > Lachnospiraceae > JAGZHZ01. The sequence goes on from JALEVQ010000021.1 coordinate 38,389, forward strand.
ACCTTTGGATATGAAGACTTCAAGATGAGACTTTCTTAGCGGGATCGAGAAAATAAGAAGAGAAAAGAGTGACAAAGAAATGAGATTGTATATTGTGCGCCATGGAGAGACAGAATGGAATGTGACAAAGCGGCTTCAGGGAAGAACCGATATTCCTCTGAATGAAAATGGGAGAGAGGCGGCGCGAAAAACGGCAGAAGGGATCAAGGATCTGCATATTGACATGGTCATTTCCAGCCCGCTTGTGCGCGCAAAGGAGACGGCAGAGTTGATGATGGAAGGCAGAGATGTGCCGATGTATGTGGATGAGCGCCTTCAGGAGATCAGCTTTGGAATAAAAGAGGGCGAGAAAAACTGGAAAGAGACAGAAATTTTCTTTCACAGCCCAGATACGTATCAGCCTCCGGAAGGAGGAGAAAGTCTGACGCAGCTTTTAGAGCGGACAAAGGAGTTTCTGGACGATATGGCAGGGCGCACAGAACGAAAAGATAAAAATATTTTGGTAGCTACGCACGGCGCAGCCACGAGAGCATTGCTGGCAAATATCAAGCATCTTCCACTGAGACAATTCTGGGATGGCAGTGTGCCGAAAAATTGCGGGATTACGCTGGTGGAGTGTGGCGAGGACAGAATGTACCGTGTGATTTGGGAAAACAGGGTATTCTACGAAGAGGCGGAGCCAAAAAGATAGAATAAAAAAGGAAAAAGCGGGTCATACTGACAGGGAAAGGAGTGTGACTTGCATGGATGCAAACGAAGAGCTTTTGAACTTTGTCTACCAGAATTCACAGATGGGGATTGACACGCTGCGGCAAATGCTTGAGATCTCGGAAGATGAAAAAATGAACGAATATCTGGAAGGACAGAAAAGAGGATATATAGAACTGCACAAAAAGGCAAAACAGTTCTTGAGTGAGAATGGGACGGATGAAAAAGGGCTCAGTATGATGGAAAAGATGAAGACCTACTGGATGATTAACATGCAGACAATCCGGGATAAATCCTCTTCGCACATCGCAGATATGCTGATCAAAGGAAGCACGATGGGAATCAATGAGGCGGTCAAGAAAATCAATGACTATGAGGGCAAAGCAAAGAAGGAATATGTTGATCTCATGAAAAGGCTTCAAAAATTTGAGGAAGGCAATATCGAGAGGTTAAAGGAATTTTTGTAAATGAAAAGCTTTATCAGAGCTGCCGACAAATCATTATAAAAAAATGCCATAGTGACACCAGACGGTGACGTTATGGCATTTTTCGATTGCACTTTTTGGTGTCGATTTTAATACTGGAAAGATGGCAGCAAATCAGCGCACAGACCGAGCAGAAAACGCAGCGTGTCTGCGGTGATATCATCTGTGACGATGGCGTACTCATATCTGTGAAATTAGGTTGCGAAATTCGAGGGGGTAGTGTAGAATTGTAGTGGCGATTTGGAAGCGTTACCATATCTTTTAAAAATGATATTTTGTGACGGTATCTGAAGAGAAAATATGGAATGAATTTAGGAGAAAAGGAATAAAGATGAAAACATCTGATTTTTATTTTGAATTACCGCAGGAGCTGATTGCGCAGGATCCGCTGGAGGATCGCTCAAGCTCCAGGATGATGGTGTTGGATCGAAAGACAGGAAAGATCGAGCACCGTATTTTTCGAGATGTGATTGAGTATCTGGATCCGGGAGACTGCCTTGTGGTCAATGACACAAAGGTAATCCCGGCACGGCTGATCGGAAACAAAGTCGACACGGATGCAAAGATTGAAGTGCTGCTTTTAAAGAGAAAAGAAAACGATATCTGGGAGACTCTTGTAAAACCTGGCAAGAAGGCGAAGATCGGGACAGAGATTTCTTTTGGAGAGGGGCTTTTGAAAGCAAAGGTAGTAGATATTGTCGAGGAAGGAAACCGTCTGATTCAATTTTCCTATGAAGGTATTTTCGAGGAGATTCTTGACAGACTGGGGCAGATGCCGCTTCCACCCTATATCACGCACCAGCTGAAGGATAAGAATCGATATCAGACCGTCTATGCAAAACATGAGGGGTCAGCGGCCGCGCCGACAGCAGGACTTCACTTTACACCGGAGCTGCTTGAGAAAATCAAGGAAAAAGGCATACAGATTGCCCATGTGACTCTTCATGTGGGGCTTGGCACTTTCCGACCGGTCAAGGTGGAGGACGTAACACAGCATCACATGCATTCAGAGTTTTATGTGGTGGAGGAAGAGCAGGCGAGAATAATCAACGAGACAAAGCGCTCTGGACACAAAGTGATTGCCGTGGGAACGACAAGCTGCAGAACGCTGGAATCTGCGACAAATGAAGAGGGAGTCTTGATCCCTGGCAGCGGATGGACAGAGATTTTTATCTATCCCGGATATCAATTTAAGTTGATTGACAGGCTGATTACCAACTTTCATCTGCCAGAATCAACACTTCTGATGCTGGTCTCAGCGCTTGCCGGCAAAGAGACGATTTTACATGCGTATGAGGAGGCAGTCAAAGAACGATATCGCTTTTTCTCGTTTGGAGATGCGATGATGATTTTATAGTTATGGGAAATTTTGGGGTACCTCCCCACAAAACAAAGAGAATGTTTTGTGGAGAGGTACCCTAAACTATACTGTTTATCTTATTTCTAAAAGTATTCGTCCGCAGGCATAGCGAGCGCAGACCGCGCATAAGATACAAAATAGAAAAAGAAAGATGATTATCTGCAGAAGGAGATCAAGAGACGTCTTATGCACAATCTATATTATCCATTTATCAATACGCCGTTATTACTTGAAACATTTCAATGTGCGCGCAGCTTATGTCGATGACTGGTTTGCGGTGATCGACTGGAAGCAAGCAGAAATGCGGTATCAAAAAATATTGGAGGTAAACAGAGGGAAAAGGTGACAAATAATTAGAGAACAGGCAGCCATGTCGAAAAATATGCATATTTTTGCAAATACGGTGATTTACTTTTGCATATATTTTCAGTATAATGAAATAGGATTAAAATGAAGGAGAAAGTTCATTTGCGGCGAGAAAAAGGATCTCGCCGCAAATGTGGCACAGGAGATATTCGGAAACACAATAGCGGCGAAGAAATGGGGAGTAAAATGGAAAAGAATGTGTTTTTAGAAGAAAGAAAAGAATTGGAACTGTCCGATTATATGCATTTTCAGTCAGGGGACAGAGGAAATCTCGGGGGTCAAGTGCCAGTGATGATCTATCGGTTTTTGGGTATCTTGAGAATCGAAAAATTTGACAGAGAGACAGGCAAGATGATCCTCACAATATCTGAAGATGTAGACTGTTCTGGACTGCCGATGCTTGGAGAGACGGTATGTAATTACGATGAGGGGATTCTCTCAGGGATTTTGACGTCATACACAAAGAAAGATTACAACGCAATCGAGATTGACTGCTGGGCGACAGGGGATAGAGTGTGTCGGTTTCAGGCAGAGACAAAAGAGACTGCAGGAGAATAAGTATGGAAGAAAAAAATTGTAAGCTGCTCTTTGAATATTTAAGAAGTATATTGTATGATTCGGAAGTTCAGACACTTGATATCAGTCTCCTGGATCAGCCATATCAACAGCTGGGACAGGGACTGCAGTTGCTGGAGAAATCGCTGAGTGAGATGAAAAGCTATTTGGCGGACCTCTCTATCGGAAATTTGTCGAGACCCTTTCCGTCTCAAGAGAATTTTTTGTGTTTTAATCTGAAAAATTTGCATGCAAATTTAAATCATTTGACGTGGCAGGCAAAGCAGGTGGCCGACGGCGATTATTCCCAGAGAGTCTGTTATCTGGGAGAGTTTTCCGATGCATTCAACACGATGACTGCACAGCTAAGAGAGCGGGAAAGGCAGCTGAAAAAGGAGGCACTGGAAATTCAGAACCACGCAGAAGTAATCGAGTCCTACAATAAAATTTTGATGGAAATGATGCGCAAAAAAAAGGAATGGGCCTTTGTCGTGGATGCAGAGACGAAAAAGGTAATCTATTGCAATAAGACAGAAGATCAAGGGGAAAGACCGGGGGATATCTGTCTGGAGGCATTACCTTTCTATGAAAGTATGTTGAAATGGAGCGACAAGGGTGAGAATAGAGAGTGGCAGGTCAGAGGCGATGGTGAAGAATGCTATCAGATTACTTCATTCAGCGGGGAATGGAGAGGGTCTCCTTCTTATTTCCATGTGGTTTCTGATGCGACGCAGGATAAACTTCAGATTCGAAAACTGACAGATCAAATTGATCTCGATCCGGATACCGGGATTTATAATAGACTGTTTTTCAAAAAATATATGGCACAGATTTTGCAGGACAGGAGGGAAGTGACACTGTGCTATCTGGATCTGGATGGATTAAAGGCAGTCAATGACCAGTTTGGGCATCTGGAAGGAGATACCTACATCAAGGAATTTATTGCGATCGTGAAAAAAAATATCCGCAAGGAGGATGTCTTCGCCAGAGTGGGAGGAGACGAGTTTTGTATTGTCTTTTTGGGATATTATAAAAGTATGGCATTGCGGAAATTGGCGAGAATACGGGAAAAATTTATAAAAAAGAATAAGAAACCATATCCCGTCAGCTTTAGCTATGGAGTCTTTGCGTTTGACAATCGGGGAGAGAAACTGTCTCTGGATGAGATCATAGGCAGGGCAGATTCTGCGATGTATCAATATAAACAGAAAAATAAAAAGAAATCGCAAAGTTCAAAATAAGAAGTCTTGAAAAACGGTCTATTTCAGGTTCGGGCGTCATTTGCAGGAAAAGTACTTGAAATAGACCGTTCGTTTTTCGATCAGACTGTTTTGGTCAGAGGTTCTCGCGCGTGATGTTTTTTAACCAGCGATAGCTTTTATAGTGATGGTATACGACTGGCATTTTCACGAACTCATCGAGGCACATCACGAAATACACCCACATCGGAGGCAGGCGCAGCACAAAGGCACACAGAAATCCGACCGGGACAGCAAAGAGCCACATGTCAATGAAATCACAGATAAAGCCGAAACGCGAGTCACCTCCCGAACGAAAAATTCCGCAGATTACGGTAGTATTCATCGCCTGTCCCACCACATAATAAGCATTGATAAAGAGCATGATGGTCAGGTAGCCCTTGGCGGTCTGAGACAAATCAACCATCTGCATTATCAGCGGTCTCATAAAAAGAATCAAAATTCCTCCTAGGATACTGGTGAGCAAAGTAACATGGCAAAGTCTGGAGGCATCTCTTTTTGCCTCTTCCATATGCCCGTCCCCGAGCTGTTTTCCGAGATAGATCGCACCTCCGTTTGCAATTCCAAAGCAGACGACGGTTCCTAAATTGCGCGCCACAACAACAACGGAGTTTGCTGCCACGATATCACTTCCGAGATGTCCCATGATCACAGAGTACATAGAGAAGGCAACACCCCAGACGACCTCATTTCCGAAAGCAGGCATGGCATATCTGAGGTAGTCGCGAAAAAGCACCTTATTTTTCTCAAAGATGGCAGAGACGCGAAAGCGGACAACCCGAAATTTTGTGGCATCCATCATACAGATCAAAAATTCAATTCCTCTTGCAATCACTGTCGCGGTGGCAGCTCCTCTGATTCCCATCTTTGGCATTCCGAACAGTCCAAAAATAAATACAGCGTTGAGCAAAATGTTTAAGATCAATGCAGAGCCAAATGTCCACATGGAGAAGACAACTCGCTCGATGCTGCGCATAATACAGAGATAGACTTGTGAGACGCTCATAAATAAATACGAAATTCCCAGAATTCGGAGATAGGAGATACCGCCTGCGATCAGGACAGGGTCATCGGTGAATACTTTCATCGCATATTCAGGGAAAAAACATGCAATCACAAAAAAGCAAAAGGAAATTCCGATCGAAAATTTCAGGGCAATACCCATAATCTTTTCGATCGCTTTCGTGTCTTTCTTTCCCCAATACTGGGAAGAGAGCATGGTTGCACCGGAAGCGATTCCAGTGTACACCAGAGACAAAATAAACTGAACTTGATTGGCGAGGGATACGGCTGAGAGTGCATCCTGACCGACATAACCTACCATGATGACATCGGCAGAGCTCACCGCAGTACTGATCAGATTCTGCACTGCAATTGGCAATACAAGACGAGACAAAGCACGATAAAACGCTACCCCTTCTCTGTTGTCTTTTTTCATAAACATTCTTCCTTTCCGTATTTTTTTCTGTACATTGAAAAATGCCAGATTTTTCTGATAAATTTATTATATTATACTTAAATAGAAATTCCCTCTATTAATTTGATCAGAAATGATACTATTTTGACTTTCAAGATGGGTGACGAGAAAGATACCTTGAATGAGAGCGAAAATACTTGACATGAAGAAAAAAAGTTCTATATTGATTAGTGAAAACTAACCAATATGAGGGAGGGATACAATGTTTCTGGAAATCAGCAAAATTTGTAAAAGCTTCGGCACAGGGGAAAACCGAGCGCAGGTATTGAGAGAAATTGACTTGGAAGTGGAAAGAGGAGAGATCTGTGTGTTGCTTGGACCGTCAGGTTCAGGTAAATCGACCTTGCTGAATATCATTGGCGGGATTGACAGTGCAGACAGCGGGGTTCTCTCAATCAACGGAGAACGCACAGCAGATATGGACGAGAAGAAGCTGACGCTGTACCGCAGAAAACATCTGGGATATATCTTTCAGATGTGCTCCTGAAAACACTTGGTCTGTATGAACACCGGTATAAATTGCCGAACCAACTCTCTGGCGGTCAGCAGCAGAGAACAGCAATTGGGCGCGCAATCGTGAAAAATCCTGACATTTTGCTGTGTGATGAACCTACGGGGGCGTTGGATTATTATACATCAAAGGAAATTTTAAAGCTGATTGAGACGATCAATCAGAAGTATGGCAACACGGTCATCCTTGTCACTCACAATGATGCCATCAAAAATATGGCAGACCGAGTAGTAAAGCTGCGCGACGGTGCAGTGCGAAAAAATTACAAAAATGAGGAGAAGATTTCGGCGAGCAAGCTGGAGTGGTGAGGAGGAGCACATGAGAAATCCGTTAGACAAGAGAATTTGGCGATCTTTAAAGGCGGAAGCTGGAAAATATCTGGTGATTTTTTTGATGCTGGTCAGGTCGATTGGTTTTGTGTCAGGATTTTTGGTGGCGGATGGCAGTATGATCATCGCCTATGAGGAGAGTTTTGAAAAATATCAGATTGAGGATGGAAATTTTCGCACTGCAAAGCGTGTCAGCGAGGAGGAATCTGAGGAGATCGAGGCGCTTGGCATTTTGCTGTATGAAAATTTTTATGTGGAGGAGGAGAGTCTGAACGGGAGTACGCTCCGCATCTTTCAGGAGCGCAGCGGGATAGATGAAGTTTGTCTGATGCAAGGAAAGATGCCTGATTCAGATGATGAGATTGCCATTGACCGAATGTACGCACAAAACAATCAGATTTCGGTCGGGGAGAACTTGAAAGTTGGCGACAGAGAAGTGCAGGTCACAGGGCTTGTCGCTCTGTCCGATTACAGTGCGTTATTTTCAGACAATAATGATTCGATGTTTGATGCCGTGAAATTTGGCGTTGCAATTATGACACAGGATGGGATGGCGGACTTTGGCAGTGTTCACCTGCATTACAGCTATTCCTGGCATTATAAGGAGGAGCCAGAGAGTGAAAAGCAGGAAAAAGAGATGGCAGAGAAACTTATGAAAGAATTAAACGCGATCATAGAGCTGGAAGATTTTGTGCCGAGATATCTCAACCAGTCGATTCGGTTTACGGGGGAAGACATGGGAGGAGATCGCTCGATGATCATCACGCTTCTGTATATGATCATCGTGATTCTGGCATTTGTATTTGGCATCACAATCAGCAATACGATCAGAAAAGAGGCAACTGTGATCGGAACGCTGCGCGCATCGGGATATACAAAGGCAGAGCTGATTAGGCACTATATGACGATGCCAATCCTGGTAACTTTGGCTGGAGCTTTGATGGGGAATCTTTTGGGATACACGGTGTTTAAAAATCTGTGTGCGGCGATGTACTATGGAAGCTACAGCCTGCCTACCTATGAAACGATCTGGAATGCGGAAGCGTTTGTGATGACCACGGTTGTGCCGGTGGTTCTGATGTTTTTGATCAATCTTGTGATTTTGGCACACAAGCTTTCCCTGGAGCCTCTTAAATTCCTTCGCAGAGATTTGAAAAAAGGACGCCAGAAAAGTGTGCTGCGTTTAAACGAGAGACTGCCATTTTTTCAGCGCTTTCGCATGCGTATTATTTTACAGAATATCAGTAATTACGTCACATTGTTTGTGGGAATTGTCTTTGCCAATCTTCTGCTGATGTTTGGGCTGCTTCTGCCTTCTGTGCTGGACCATTTTCAGGAGGAAATCGTGGAAAACATGTTGTGTGAGTATCAGTACATTTTGAAAGTGCCACAGGTACAGGAGACGGATGGAGCCATGGAAAAGATGGTACAGATGCTGTTCCTCTCCGGGATGGAGACTGCCAATGAAGACGCGGAGCCGTTCGCAGTCTGCTCACTTAACACGATCGAAGGAAAATATAAGAGTGAAAAAATCAGCGTGTACGGTGTGGAAAAGGAGAATGCTTACGTGTCTTTGGATTTCTCTGAGCCAGGCGTCTATGTCACGGAAGGGTACGCAGAAAAATTTGGAGTCAGAGTGGGAGAGACCATCACACTGAAAGAACGGTATGAAGAGAAAACGTATGAATTTGAAGTGGCAGGAACATACAACTATCCTGGAGCGTTGGCGATCTTTATGAGCCGGGAAGCGTTTCAGAAGCTGTTTGGATACGAAAAGTATTATTACAATGGTTATTTTTCCGACAGCCAGATCACAGATCTTGCGGAGCTTTATATCGCATCTGTGATTGACAGGGAGGATCTCACAAAATTGTCAAGACAGTTAGATGTGTCGATGGGAAGTATGATGACGATGATCGACGCCTTTGCGGTTGTGATGTTTCTGATTTTGCTCTATCTGTTGTCGAAGATGATCATTGAAAAAAATGCACAATCCATCTCTATGGTGAAGATTTTAGGATATCAAAATCGGGAGATCAGCCGCCTGTACATCCTGTCCACCACAATCATGACAGGCGTCTTTTTGCTGCTGAGCTTTCCTATTGAGGCGTATGCCATGAGATGGTTATTCCTAAATGTGATGATGACCAGCATCGCGGGCTGGATTCCGCTTTCCATCGCACCGGAGATCTATGTGAAAATGTTTCTTCTGGGAGCGGTGACATATATGGTGGTGGCAATGATGGAATATAAGAAAATTCAGGGTGTGCCGTTGGAGGAAGCGCTGAAGCATGTAGAATAGAATTGTGCAACGATTTCAAATTTTTAAGATTATATATTGACATAGGACAAAAAAAGGGATATAATCTGACTATAAATTTAATACAATAAACCGTTGAAGCGGAGATAAAAACGGTAGATGCGCGCACAGAGAGTCCGGGTGGCTGAGAGCCGGATCGAGAGGCAGATCGTTAAATGGACCGCAGAGGGCACAGGGAAAGAGCGAAGCTTTAGTATTCTGTGACGTGAGGGCATACGTCAGTTGCCGGAGATATGCTGGTATCTCGCAGAGAGCGCAAAGCAATTTGTGAATCAAGGTGGCACCGCGGTGAATTTGAACCGTCCTTGACAGAAGAGAGAAATTCTGTCAGGGGCGGATTTTTTATTTTGCGGAAAATTGCACTTCGGCGAGGGAAAAGTAATCTGTACAGACAGAAAATTTTGCAGTGTGAGATGACTGTGACGAGGAAATGTGGCAGGAGGAAAAAACATGGTTCCAAGCTTAGAAGAAATCAGAGAAATTGCGAAGACAGGAGAATACAGACGAATTCCGGTCAGCAGGGAACTGTATGCAGACCGGTTTACACCGATTGAAGTGATGCGGACACTGCGCGCCGCAAGCAAGCACTGTTACTTGCTGGAGAGCGCGGAAAACAACCAGAGATGGGGGAGATATTCTTTTTTGGGATATGCACCGACACTGGAGCTGACCTGCAATGATGGCTTGCTCCACATCCGATATGGATCAGAAGAAGAGATAGAGAGGGAAGAATCTTTTCAGGTGTCACATCCAGGAGAGAAGATCAGAGAGATTTTAAGCCAGTACAAAAGCCCGAAGGTGGAAGGAATGCCGCCGTTTACGGGAGGACTGGTCGGATATTTTTCTTATGATTATATTCGGTATGCAGAGCCGACTCTGAAAAACACACAGGCGCGTGATGAGACATTCTGCGATGTGGATTTGATGCTATTTGACAAAGTAATCGTATTTGACCATTATAAACAAAAGTTAATTTTGATTGCAGGTGTCCGCACAGATGATGTGGAACAATCTTACGAAGAGGCGCAGAGAGAACTCGCAGAGATGGAGCAGCTGCTGAAAAGCGGAGCCAGGGCAGTCTTTCGCCCGTTCCATCTGAAAGAAGAATTGAAGCCATGCTTTTCAAAGGAAGAATACTGCAAGATGGTAGAGCGCGCAAAAGAATATATCCGGGAGGGAGATATCTTCCAGGTAGTCTTGTCGGATCCGATGGAGGCGGAGGCCGAAGGAAGCCTGTTCGATGCATACCGTGTGCTGCGAACAGAAAACCCGTCCCCTTATATGTTTTATTTTTCCAGCGATCATATTGAGATCGCAGGTGCATCGCCGGAAACACTTGCAAAGCTGGAAGATGGAACACTCTATACCTTCCCACTTGCGGGGACGAGACCGAGAGGAAAGAGTCAGGCAGAGGATGAAGCGCTGGAGAGAGAACTTTTAAGAGATGAAAAAGAGCTGTCTGAGCACAACATGCTGGTGGATCTGTGAAGAAATGACCTTGGAAAGATCAGTAAGCTTGGAAGTGTGAAGGTAGAACAGTATCTCAGTATTCAGAGATATTCCCATGTGATGCACATCGGCTCGACGGTGTCAGGGGCGATCGCACCAGGATATGATGCGGTGGATGCGGTAGATTCGATTTTGCCTGCGGGAACCTTGTCAGGAGCTCCAAAGATCCGTGCTTGTGAGATTATCCAGGAACTGGAGGGACGCAGAAGAGGAATCTATGGCGGCGCGATCGGATATCTGGATTTTACCGGAAATCTGGATACCTGCATTTCCATCCGTCTTGCCTACAAAAAGCGAAATATGGTGTGTGTGCAGTCGGGAGCAGGGATCGTCGCAGACAGTGTGCCGGAAAAAGAATTTGAAGAATGCCGCAATAAGGCACGCGCAGTGGTCAAGGCGCTCAAGGAGTCGGAAGGAGGATTATTATGATTTTGATGATCGATAATTACGACAGTTTTGTCTACAATCTGTATCAGCTGATCGGAAGCATGGATCCTGAGATCAAGGTTGTGCGCAACGACGCACTCAGTGTGGAAGAGATCGAAGCGCTGAATCCAGAAGCGATTGTGATTTCACCGGGTCCTGGAAAGCCAAAGGATGCGGGGGTCTGTGAGCAGGTGATCGAGAGGCTGAAGGGAAAGATTCCGATCCTTGGCGTGTGCCTGGGACATCAGGCAATCTGTGAGACATTCGGCGCCACAGTGTCCTATGCGAAAAAGATGATGCACGGAAAGACATCAGAGATCACAATTGATCCAGACAGCGTGCTGTTTCAGGGAATGAGCGACCATGTCAAGGTGGCAAGATACCATTCCCTTGCGGCGGTGGAGGCGACCTTGCCCGAAGAGCTGCGTGTGACAGCGAAAAGTGATGACGGTGAGATTATGGCAGTGGAACACAGAGCGTATCCAATTTATGGATTACAGTTTCATCCAGAATCGGTTATGACACCAGAGGGCAAGACCATCATAAAAAATTTCCTTGCAAGTGTCGAAAAGGAAAATGAAAAGAGTTCAAAGAGATAGAAAATACTTTAGAAAAAGTAGCCAAGAGATAGAAACAAGAAATAGATGGAGGAAAAAAAGATGATCAGAGAAGCAATCATTAAACTGTCAAGAAAAGAGGATTTGACATATCAGGAAGCAGAAGAGGTTATGAATGAGATTATGGAGGGAAAGGCGACGGACGTGCAGAAGTCGGCGTATCTGACAGCACTCTCTCTGAAAGGGGAGACGATCGATGAGATCACGGCATCAGCTTCAGGAATGCGTGCTCACTGTGTCAAACTGCTGCACGATATGGATGTGCTGGAGATTGTGGGAACAGGAGGAGACGGGGCAAACTCGTTTAACATTTCGACGACTTCATCTCTTGTCATCGCAGCAGGCGGCGTCCCGGTTGCAAAGCATGGAAACAGGGCTGCATCGTCAAAGTCTGGCGCGGCAGATGTTCTGGAAGCACTCGGCGTGAAGATTACACTGGAGCCAGAGCGCAGCGCGGAACTATTAAAACAGATTCAGATTTGTTTCCTGTTTGCACAGAACTACCACATCGCAATGAAATATGTAGGACCGATCCGCAAGGAGCTTGGCATCCGCACGGTGTTTAACATTTTAGGACCTCTCTCAAACCCGGCAGGCGCAAACATGGAATTGATGGGTGTGTATGACCAGACACTTGTGGAGCCTTTGGCGCAGGTTATGGCAAAACTGGGTGTTGTGCGAGGGATGGTTGTCTACGGTCAGGACAAGCTGGATGAAATCTCGATGAGTGCTCCGACCTCTGTCTGCGAGATACGAGATGGATGGTTCCAGTCCTATGAGATCACGCCAGAACAATTTGGCTATGAGCGCTGCCAAAAAGAAGATCTGGTGGGAGGAACACCGCAGGAAAACGCCAAGATTACGCGCGATATTTTAGAAGGGACAGAGCGCGGTCCAAAGAGATGCGCAGTCTGCTTGAATGCGGGAGCTGCACTGTATATCGCGGGAAAGACAGCAACGATGGAAGAAGGCGTGCGCATGGCGGAAAAATTGATCGACGATGGAAGCGCACTCAGAAAACTGGAACAATTTATTGAGGAGAGCAATCGATGAATATTTTAGAGGAAATCGCAGACCGGACAAGAGAGCGCATTGGGAAGGAAAAACAGCAGGTTTCTCTGGAGACAGTGCGAACAGAGGCGGAAAATCTTGCAAAGAAGACCGAACCATTTCGGTTTGAGAAGGCGCTGCGAGCATCGGAGCTTTCTTTTATCTGTGAGGTGAAGAAAGCATCCCCTTCAAAGGGAATCATCGCAGAGGACTTTCCGTATCTCCAGATCGCAAAAGAGTATGAAAAGGCGGGCGCAGATGCGATCTCGTGCCTGACAGAGCCGTTTTATTTTCAGGGAAGAGATTCTTATCTGAGAGAGATTGCACAGGAGGTTTGCATCCCGATTTTGAGAAAAGATTTCACAGTGGATGAGTATATGATCTATCAGGCAAAGACGCTGGGAGCGTCGGCGGTGCTGCTGATCTGCTCTCTTCTTGATGGGGAACAGCTAAAAGCATATCATGACCTGGCAGATGAGCTGGGATTATCCGCTTTAGTGGAGGCACACACGGAGGATGAAGTCAAGATGGCAGACAGAGCTGGGGCGCGTATTATCGGCGTAAACAACCGAAACTTAAAGACGTTTGAGGTTGATGTGGAAAACAGCCTGCGGCTGAGAGCGTGCGCAGACGAAAAGACCATTTTTGTCTCAGAGAGCGGCATCAAGACGCCAGAAGAGATCCAGAAATTGAGAGAAAATGGCACAGATGCGGTGCTGATCGGGGAAACTTTGATGCGTGCGAAAGATAAGGCAGAGATGCTGAGGATGCTTGCCGGACGATAAGACAGAGACTTTTGGAGACAAGAAAAAGACAGGGAAAAAGACAAGCGAGTAAAAGTAAGACAGAAAAACAGAGGAATAAAGATAGATAGAGAGAAGGAGCAGACAAGATGACAGATGGAAGATTTGGAATTCACGGCGGGCAGTATATTCCTGAGACGCTGATGAACGCGGTGATTGAGCTGGAAGAAGCTTACAATCGGTATAAAGAGGATCCGGAGTTCAACCGGGAATTGACAGAGTTGTTGAATGAATATGCAGGGAGACCTTCGAGATTATATTTTGCAAAGAGAATGACAGAGGATCTAGGCGGAGCGAAGATTTATCTGAAGAGAGAAGACTTAAACCATACTGGAGCACATAAGATCAACAACGTGTTAGGTCAGGTGCTTTTGGCGAAGAAGATGGGCAAGACGCGTGTGATTGCTGAGACTGGAGCAGGTCAGCACGGGGTTGCAACGGCGACGGCAGCGGCGCTGATGGACATGGAGTGTGAAGTCTTTATGGGCGAGGAAGATACAAAGCGCCAGGCACTCAATGTATACCGCATGCGTCTGTTAGGAGCTAAGGTTCATCCAGTGACAAGCGGAACAGGGACATTGAAAGATGCGGTCTCTGAGACGATGCGTGAGTGGACAAGCAGGATTGCGGATACACATTATGTACTTGGCTCCTGCATGGGACCTCATCCATTCCCGATGATCGTGCGAGATTTTCAGTCTGTCATCTCAAAGGAGATCAAACATCAGATCATGGAGAAAGAAGGAAAGCTCCCAGATGCGGTGCTCGCCTGTGTGGGCGGTGGATCGAATGCGATCGGGGCCTTTTATAACTTTATTCCAGATCAGAGTGTCCGATTGATCGGGTGCGAGGCAGCAGGAAGAGGTGTGAATACCGCGGAGACAGCAGCGACGATCGCAACGGGAAAGCTTGGAATTTTCCACGGAATGAAATCGTATTTCTGCCAGGATGAGTATGGTCAGATTGCACCGGTTTACTCGATCTCTGCGGGACTTGATTACCCGGGAATCGGACCGGAACATGCTTATCTGCATGACATTGGGCGTGCCGAGTATGTGGCGATCACCGATGAAGAGGCGGTCGAAGCGTTTGAATACCTCTCGAGAATCGAGGGCATTATCCCGGCGATCGAGAGTGCCCATGCGGTTGCCTATGCGAGAAAGCTGGCTCCGACGATGAGCAAGGATCAGATTATTGTGATTAATATTTCCGGGCGCGGTGATAAGGACTGCGCTGCGATTGCGAGATACAGAGGGGAGGATCTTCATGAGTAATATTCAGAAAGCGTTTCAAAACGGAAAAGCATTTATTCCATTTTTAACATGCGGTGATCCGTCACTTGAAGTGACAGAGCAGCTTGTCTATGCGATGGAGAGAGCGGGAGCAGATCTGATTGAGCTTGGAATTCCATTTTCCGATCCGACAGCGGAAGGACCGGTGATTCAGGAGGCGAGCAACCGTGCATTAAAAGGCGGTGTCACTACGGATGGTATTTTTGAGATGGTAAAAAAAATCAGAGAGAAGACACAGATTCCGATGGTCTTCATGACGTATGCCAATGTTGTGTTTTCCTACGGGATTGAACGGTTTATCAAAAAGGCGGCAGAGCTCGGCATGGATGGGCTGATTTTGCCGGATGTACCATTTGAGGAGAAAGAAGAGTTTGACTGTGTGTGCAGAGCGTATGGGCTTGACTTGATCTCCTTGATTGCCCCAACTTCCCACGAACGCATCCGGATGATTGCTGAGCAGGCACACGGATTTGTATACTGTGTCTCCTCCCTTGGCGTGACAGGAGTGCGCTCGAAGATCACCACAGATGTGGGGGCGATGGTGAGATTAGTAAAAGAGACAAAAGAGATCCCGTGTGCGGTGGGATTTGGAATCTCGACACCGGAGCAGGCGAAAAAGATGACAGAGGTGTCGGACGGAGCGATCGTTGGAAGCGCAATCGTGAAACTGTGCGGACAGTACGGGGAAGCATGTGTGCCATATGTGGAAGAATATGTGAAAAGTATGAAGGATGCGATCAGAGGATAACCTGACGACCAGGGCGAATGGTGCAGAAAAACAGCGCATTTTTTGAGCTGGCAGATTGACGAAACCTTGTGCTGTATATTATAATAAGACAGAGAAAAAAGTCAGCATTCAGCAGAGATGCGAGGATTTTTCCACCTTTCTGTGTGGTGGGATGAGTCGCAGAAAAGGAACTTCACGGCGGTGGCGGGCAAAAATGTCAGTGACTTCTGATGAGGAGAAAATGGGTTTTGGAGTCTCTTTGGTCCAGAACGCAGCGAGTGCGGGATGGGAGGAAAAATGGGAAAGTTGATTGAAATTTTAAACCAGATTTTGGACAATGGAGTAGAGATCGGAATTTTGATTTTCGAGTTCATCGGAGTCGGGGTGATTATCTGGACCAGCCTTGTGAGTTTGTACAAATATATGACGCAAAAACCGGATACCAGAATCTATCTGGCGAAAGGGCTGGCGATGGGATTGGAATTTAAGCTGGGAAGTGAGATCCTGAGAACCGTGATTGTGCGGGAATGGAAGGAGATCGCCATTGTGGCTGGTATCATCGCTCTGCGGGCGACCCTTACCTTCCTGATTCACTGGGAGATCAAGGAGGAGGAGAAAGAGAGCGAAAAATAGAGAACTCCGAAGCTAGTTCCAAGGAGACAGACAAATCCGGAAAGGAAAATAGATTTAGAGAGAATAGAAGAGCAGAGAAAGCACCTGAATGAAGAAGGCTTATCTTATATAAGATTCTGAGGCGGGTGCTTTTTTGATTGCACAGAGCAATCGGAAAGTACTTGACAAGTGTTATATACTGTTATATACTGTTTATAGAACAGGAGGAGACGAAGAGAATGAAAATTTTTGTGAATAATTCTTCGATGCAGCCGATATATGAGCAGATCATGGATCAGATCAAATCGATGATTGTGAGCGGCGAGCTGAAGGAACATGAGATTTTGCCCTCTGTTCGTTCTTTGGCAAAGGATTTAAAGATCAGTGCTTTGACGGCAAAGAAGGCGTACGACATGCTGGAGAGTGAGGGATTTATCATCACAGTACATGGGAAAGGCAGCTTTGTGGCGAGCACGAACCGGGAATTGATCATGGAAGAACAACGAAAAGAAGTGGAAGCTGATTTGGAAATGGCCATCCAGAAAGGCAAGCGGTGTGGGATGACGCCGGAAGAGCTGAGAAGCTTGTTTGAATTAATTTTGGAGGAATGAGCATGTTGCTGCAGGTGAAGGATATCAGAAAACAGTATAAGAATTTTGAACTAAACTGTTCTATGGAAATGATGGAAGGATGTATCACAGGTCTGATCGGTCAGAATGGAGCAGGAAAAAGCACAATGTTCAAGGCAATTTTAAATTTAATCCATCTGGACGGAGGAGAGATTATGCTCTTTGGCAAGGAGCATAGAAATCTGACGAACAGAGATCGGGAAAAGATCGGAGTGGTGCTCTCAGACAGCACATTTCCAGAAGTGATGACGCCGAGAGAGATTGCGAGTGTACTGGATGAGCTGTATGAGAAATTTGACAAGAACGACTTTTGCCGCCGGTGTGAAGAAAAAAAGATTCCTCTGGAAAAGCCGTTGAAAGAGTTTTCCACTGGCATGAAAGCGAAACTGAAAGTGCTGACAGCGCTGAGTCACCAGTCACAATTTTTGATTCTGGATGAGCCAACCTCAGGGCTGGAGGTGGTGGCAAGAGGAGAAGTGTTGGATCTTTTGAGGGAGTACATGGAAGAACAAGAAGATCATTCCATTCTCATCAGTTCTCATATTTCGAGTGATCTGGAAGGTCTGTGTGATGATGTGTATATGATCCATCAAGGGAAGATCATCCTTCACGAGGAGACCGATACCATTTTGAGCAATTATGGTCTGCTGAAAGTGGATGAGAAGCAGTATCAGACTCTGGAGAAGCGCTATGTGCTCAGAGTGAAAAAAGAGCCGTTTGGATATCAGTGCCTGACAAACGAGAGACAGTTTTATATGGAAAATTATCCGGGGATCGTGGCGGAGAAAGGTACGATCGATCAGGTCATTGAGATGATGATTCAGGGGGAAGAAAAATGAGGGGCTTGTTAAAAAAAGATTGGTATGTGATAAAAAATTTAAAAAAAATACTCATCATCCTGGTTCTTATGATTGTCTTTTTGATGATTGGACAGCAGGGGAATATTGAGGAAAGTGTTTCCTTTATAATGGGATATGCAACTATATTTTCTACGATCATGGTGATCAATGTGATGGAGATCGATGAAAAACAGAAGTCGAATGCATTTTTGTTTACACTCCCGGTTTCCAGAAAAGAATATGTCCTGGAAAAATATTTGTTTGGAATTCTGATGGGGCTTGCAGCGTGGCTGATCTCGGCACTCAGCGTGACAGCGATCATCTGTATTCGCCGTGCTGACGTACAATGGATAGAATTGCTGGTGCAGGGAGCTGCGATGCTGGCACTGTTGTTTTTGATGCTTGGCTTTGAGATTCCGGTTCAGTTAAAGTTTGGCGGTGAGAAGGGGAGAATCATCGTGATTGCGACAGTGATGGTGTTGTGTCTGGGAGTGGTATCCATTGCAAAGATGCTTGAGAAACGAGGAATCGACTGGATGGGCAATCTGGAATGGTTTGTTGTTCAGAGTTGGAGCTGGATCGCGATGGCGGCAGCGGTGGCAGCATTTTTTGCGCTTTCTGTTTTGTACAGTATCCATCTGATCGGAAAGAAAGAGTATTGATTTTGCGCAGCAAAAGATATCAGAATGATAGAAATAAAGAAAAAATAAAATAGGGAAAAAGGTTCTTTCTAAAGCTGACCAGGCAGGAAAGAACCTTTTTTGTGGAAGTAGTCAGGCAATTCAAGCTTCGACTGTGTATGGAATTTTGCTAGGATGGCGAATTGCCATAAATAGATTTCAGAAAAAAATATGACTGAATAGGTTATAATAATTTAATCCGGAAGCCAATTTTGCAAAATTGATCGGGCTCACTTTCGATCACGGGGGTGACTTTTCCAGGATAACACAGATTCAGTCTGCGGTAGACATTGACAAGCCCAATGCAGTCGGTGACTTCTTCCCCGGTGACATCTCGCTCCAGACATTCCAGAAGTTCAAGGCGGCGCTGTGAGGTCATGCCTTTGCCGTCATCCCACACATACAAAAAGATCGTGTCATCTTCTTTTTCGGCGGCATACTTGATGTAACCATTCTTTTTTCCGGCAACTCCGTGCTGAAAGGCATTTTCAACGAGTGGCTGAAGGGTCATGGAGGGAATCTTAAACCATTCGAAATCGATATCCATGTCACTGTCGAACTGGATACGATCTCCAAAACGCAGTTTCTGAATTTCAAGATAATTTTCTATGGTAGTAAACTCTTCCGTCAGAGTGACCGTGTGGTTAAACTGATTCAGAGTGGTGCGCAGAAACTGGGCAAGTAAGTTGGAAGCATTCTGCACTCTCGGGGCGTTTTCGAGATAGCCAAGCCGTGAGATGACATTCAGTGTGTTAAACAGAAAATGAGAGTTAATCTGCGACTGAAATACTCTGAGCTGGCTTTTTGCGAGCAGTGCTTCCTGCCTTATGGATTTTTCATGCTCTTTTTGCAGCTCTTTTTCCAACTGCTGTTTTTGTAAAAGCTCATCGAATTGTCTGCGCAGTTTATTGAGCATTTCGTAAAAAGCACAGATTAAAATCCCCATCTCATCTTTGCGGGTACAGGAAGGCGATTGAATCTGCCAGGAATCGGTGGAGACGCTTTTGACTAAGGTAGTCAGGCGATACAGGGGCGACAAAAAATAGTGGACAAAAAGTGCAGCAACCCCGATCAGAATCAGAGTGACGATAAAAAGAGCGAGGATGGTATACTGGATCTGGGTGATCATATTGTGATTTAAGAAGGCAAATTTTTCGTTGACTGCAGTTTCAATTTCCTTGATTGAGTATGCCGAAAACATGGAGATGATCTGCTGAATCCGCTCGGCATTTTCTAAAGACTGAAGCATGGCGGGAGTGTCAGACTGCATGCGGTAAGTGATGGCCTCATCGGCGCAGACCAGATATTTTTCACAGATCCGTGCAAGATCGTGGGAGTAGACGCCAAAGTCGTCACTTTGTAACAGCTCAATAAAAGAGCAAAAACTAGCCTTGTTTTCCTCATATCGCTGCAGATACTCCTCTGTATAGAGGTTTAAGTAATTATTCAGATTCAGGTGAAGCGGCGCAAGGGAGGAATACCCTGTATAATACTGCGACTGGATGGAGACAGTGTCCTGTATATCATCCGAGAGGCGAAAACTGATACGACAAAAAAGCGTGCAGAATAAGATACCATATGCGATCAAGATTGTGCCAAACATCAGCAGTTTAAAGCGCGATGACTGAAAAAAAGGAATCTTTACTGTGGCAGATTTTTCAAGAATTGTGTGATTGTGATACCCTTCCATTTTTTGAATACCTCGCTGAAATATGTTTTGCTGGAGACCCCGCATCCTTTGCAGAGCTCTTCTAAGAAATAATTGGATTTTCAAGAAGCATTTGTTTGGCATGTTCCATCCGGTTTTGTGTTTCCTCGATCCCATTAGCGGAAAGAATCAAAAAATCAATCTTACAAAAATCAGATAAGAGAGTTTCTCCCTCAAGAAGCTGATGAGCCAAAATCACACTCTGGTATCCCATATCATAGTGTTGTTGGCAGACAAGAGCGGTAATCTGATTGTTTTCCAGCAGAGACATGGTTTCATCGGACTGGTCAAATCCATACAGTGAGATTTCTCCTGACATGTCAAGGCGGGAAAGAAGCTGTGAGGAAACGATAGTGGCGCGCTCTCTTGTGGCGATCAGAGCTTTGATAGAGGCATTGTGCGTGATATACGTTTCTAATTCGAGGATCCGCATGAGATCGTTGGAATCTGAGAGAGAAAAAGTTTGGATGGAATCGGGGCAAGATTCAAAAGCTCGAATAATTCCGTTGAGACGTTCAGAGAAATTCTGTATGTTTTGCTCGCCCAGAGAATAGCACAGGAGCGCTTTCTCGCCGTCTTCTAATTGATTCTTTGCGTACATGCCGATCGCATATCCGGCAGCTTCGTTGTCGATGCCGACGTAGACATCCCTAAGTTCTGGAGGTCCATCACAATCAAGAAAAATAACGTAAATACCGGCTTGCCTTGCTCTTTTTAGAAGCTCATCTGTATCGGCATTGGCCTTCGTGTAGGAGGTGATGATTGCTTCTGTGTCAAAGAGAATCGCTGTCTCGATCGCATCATTTAGACTCATTGTCATACTCTGTTCACTGCTGTTTGTGTAGAGCATGGTCAGTTCAAGCTGACAATCATCAGCAGCATCCCGAATACTGTCGTCAATTTCTTTCCAGAAAACCGTTTCTTGTCGGGAGGGAATGATGCAGGTGATTCGATGATTTGCTTCCCCTGCCAGAGTGGTGGTGTGGGATACGATGGACAGGCAGAGCACAGAACAAAAAAAGCCGAGAGACAATGCAATGCGAAAAAAGCATTTCTTATCCATAAAATTTCCCCTTTCTAAATGACTATGTTATACTGCGGATATTATATCATATCTGAAGGATAAAACGCAAATACAGTTCAAACGCCGGGATCCGCAAGAAACAGTTCCCGTGACACGCTGCGTTGATATGATCTGGGACGATGGCATCCATATCAACTGGATTTTTGGGATTGTATTCCATATCTTTTTGGTATATCATGATGTTGGGGTCAAAAGTCTTTGCCCCCCTAAAAGAATGCCGGAAATTATTTGGGCAGCTAACAGCTCATACATTTGGGAGAGAAAGCGAGAAGGAGAACGAAAAAATGGAGAGATGGACCAGAATGTTTTATCAGCCAAGTCTGCCTCTTGGAGCAGATGGAACGAGAGTGACGGGGAGTAAGGAGCACATCGCACTGTCGAGAAAAGCAGCCACGGAAGGGATGGTATTGTTAAAAAATGAAGGCGAAGTCCTGCCATTTTCGAAGGGACAGAAAGTGGCAATTTTTGGAAAGGGCAGTATCGACTATGTAAAGGGCGGCGGCGGAAGTGGCGATGTGACGGTTGCTTACATCAGAAATCTTTATGAAGGGATGAAGATCAAGGAAGCAGAGGGAAAAGTCGAAGTTTTTGACCCTCTCGCTGAATATTACAGACAGGAGATGAAAGCGCAGTATGAGAGAGGAACAGCTCCTGGGATGACAGTTGAGCCGGAGATACCGGAGTGTTTAATGGCACAGGCAAAAGCCTTTACGGATACCGCGATCATCTCCATCTGCCGTTTTTCGGGAGAAGGATGGGATCGGAAAAGTGTGGTCACAGAAGGCGCGGTGTTCTGGGAACAGGAAGATGAGTTCGCAAGACTGTCTGCAAAGATTTTTGAGGACGGCGACTTCTGCCTGACGAACGCTGAGAAAAACATGGTGGAGATGGTAAAACAAAATTTCTCTCATGTCGCAGTGGTTCTGAATGTCGGAGGCATGGTAGATACAAGCTGGTTTAAGGAGGAAGAGAAGATTTCTTCGGTTCTTCTTGCATGGCAGGGAGGAATGGAGGGTGGACTGGCAGCAGCAGATCTGCTCTGCGGTGATGCCAATCCGAGCGGAAAACTGACGGATACTTTTGCACAGAAGCTAGAAGATTACCCTTCTTCTGACAGCTTTCATGAGTCGAGAGAATATGTGGACTACAGCGAGGATATCTATGTCGGATATCGCTATTTCGAGACGCTTCCGGGCAAGAAAGACAAAGTAAATTATCCATTTGGCTTTGGTCTTTCCTACACAGAATTTGAGATGGCACCGATCAAGATGGAGCAGAAAAAGGATCAGATTCGAATCTTTGTGAAAGTGACAAATATCGGAAAATACGCAGGAAAAGAAGTCGTTCAGGTCTACTTTAAAGCACCGGACGGCAAGCTCGGAAAGCCATCGCGTGTGCTGGTTGCTTTCCAGAAGACGAGGCTTTTGCAGAGCGGGGAGAGTCAAACGGTGGTACTGTCATTTGCAATCGCTTCCATGGCTTCTTTTGATGACCTTGGAAAGATCTGTCCGTCTGCGTATGTGCTGGAGGCTGGAACGTATGAATTTTATGTGGGAAACTGTGTGCGCACGGCAGAAAAGATGGAGCAGACTTACGAGCAGACACAGGATGGTGTGACAGAACAACTGAGCAAAAAGATGGCGCCATACCAGTTAAAGAAGCGTCTCTTAAGCGACGGGACATACGAAGAACTGCCGCTGCGCGATCTGAAAATCACGCATGAGATGGAGCCTCAGACGCTGGAAGAGTTGGAAGGAATGACACCTGCTGTAAGGGCAAGAGCATCCTACCGTGCATGGATGCCGACGGAAAACCATCACACTTTGTCGGAAGTGGCAGAAGGCAAGATGACTCTGGATGAGTTTATGGATCAACTTTGTGACAGACAATTGGTGGAATTGTTAGGAGGTCAGCCAAATACAGGTGTGGCGAATACGTTCGGCATGGGAAATGTGCCAGAATATGGTGTTCCGAATGTGATGACAGCGGACGGACCTGCTGGTCTGCGCATTGCCCCGGAATGCCATGTCTTTACGACGGCATGGCCGTGTGCGACGTTGCTTGCCTGTACGTGGAACACACAGCTCGTCGAAGAAGTGGGGGCAGCGGGAGCTGAGGAAGTGAAAGAAAATAATATCGGCATCTGGCTGACACCGGCGATGAATATTCACAGAAGTCCTCTGTGCGGAAGAAACTTCGAGTATTATTCCGAAGATCCGCTTGTCGCAGGAAAGATGGGCGCAGCGATGGTGCGTGGAATTCAGTCTCAGCACATCGCCGCATCGGTCAAACATTTTGCGTGCAACAATAAAGAGACGAACAGAAAGAACAGTGATTCCAGAGTTTCGGAGCGTGCACTGCGCGAGATTTATCTGAAAGGCTTTGAGATTGTGGTGAAAGAGGCAGATCCATGGACAATCATGTCCTCCTATAATCTGATCAACGGTCACAGAGCATCGGAGAATAGAGAGATGCTGACGGACATTCTGCGGGGAGAATGGGGATATCGAGGAATCGTCACGACAGACTGGTGGACCTGCGGAGAACATTACAGAGAGACAAAGGCAGGCAATGATATTAAGATGGGATGCGGATATCCAGATCGTGTGATGGAGGCGCTGGAAAAAGGCTGGATCACAAGAGAGGAGATTCGTGTCTGCGCAAAACGGATTCTGGAGATGATTTTGAAGCTGGATTAAACTGGGCTGATACAAGAGGGAGCAAATCCGGATAGCATGGCGGCATATCTGCAAAAGAAGAGACGAGGAAAGAAATAGGAGGCAGACGCAATGAAAGTTTATGAGCATAGAGTGCAGTATTATGAGACGGATCAGATGGGAATTGTCCATCATTCCAATTATATCCGATGGTTTGAGGAAGCGAGAGTGGATCTCTTAGGGAAGCTTGGCATTGGATACAAGACAATGGAGGAGAGCGGTATTCTAAGCCCAGTACTGGAAGTGCACGCAATCTATAAGACGATGGCACATTTCGATGATATCGTTCAAGTGGAGATTAAAGTGGAAAAATACAATGGCATTGTGCTGGAACTTTCCTATGAGGTAAAAGATAAAGAGACGGGGGAGGTTCGCTGCTGTGGCAACACGAAGCATTGTTTCCTGAACAGAGAAGGCAGACCGCTCTCTCTGAAAAAGAGTTATCCGGAGTTTGATAAAGTGCTGTATAAATTTAGCCAGACAGCCTGATCCGGAAGGTTTAGGTGATATCATAAAAAGAGGGAGCAACGAAATGGAAGATGTGTGTTTCAAACCTTTTCGTTACTCCCTTTTGTTTAAATCTTTTTTTGATGTATCAGCCGCGTGTCAATCTGTCGAGATCCTCATAGAAGGTAGGATAGCTGATGTTGACACATTCTGCATTGCGGATGGTTGTCACTCCGTCCGCGGCAAGTGCTGCGATGGCGAAGGACATGGCGATGCGATGGTCGTGATAGCTGTCGAGCACAGCACCGTGCAGAGGCTGACCTCCCTCGATGATCATACCATCGTCTGTGGCAGTGATATCTGCACCCATGGCTTTCAGATTATTGACCACAATATCGATGCGGTTGGACTCTTTGACTTTGAGTTCTTGGGCATCACGGATGACGGTGGTTCCTTCGGCAAAACATGCCAGGACAGCAATCATTGGCAGCTCATCGATCAGAGTTGGGATCAGATCTCCGCCTATCGTCGTTCCACGCAGAGCCTTTCCGCTTCGCACCAGAAGATCTGCGGTTGGCTCTCCTTTGTCGAAAGAAGCGTTTTGTAAGATGATGTCTGCACCCATCGCTTTGCAGACACGAAGGATTCCATCGCGGGTCGGGTTGACGCCGACATTTTTGATCAGAATCTCAGAATCTGGGATCATGAGAGCGGCGGCGATGAAATAAGTTGCGGAGGAAATATCACCTGGGACTTCGACTTTCTGTCCCGTCAAAACAGGGTTTGGCTGGATGGTGGCGGTGGTTCCTTCGGTCGTCACGGTGGCACCGAAATAATTCAGCATGATCTCGGAGTGGTTGCGTGAAAGGGCTGGCTCGATGACGCTGGTCTCGCTGTCTGCGTACAGACCTGCAAGCAAAATCGCAGATTTCACCTGCGCGGAGGCAACGGGAGAATGATATTGAATCCCATGCAGCGGTCTGCCGACGATGTGGAGCGGTGCACATCCGTTGCCTTTGAGGCTTGTGATGTCGGCACCCATCTGGGAGAGCGGGAGCATGATGCGTTTCATCGGGCGTGTCTGAATAGAAGCATCGCCGTTTAAGGTGGATTCGAATGGCTGTGCACACAGGATGCCGCAGATCAGGCGGGTGGTCGTGCCACTGTTTCCGGTGTCGAGAATCTGGGACGGCGCTTGGAGACCGTGAAGCCCGCGACCGTGAATCAAAATACGCTCCGGTGTATTCTCGATCTCGATTCCGAGGCGGCGAAAGCAGTCGATCGTGGAAAGACAGTCTGCACCTTTTAAAAAATTTGTGACTTCGGTGGTGCCTTCAGACAAAGCGCCAAACATCACAGCGCGGTGTGAGATGGATTTGTCGCCGGGAACCCTAATTTCACCTTTTAATGTGGTTGCTCTTTTAAATTCCATAGGAAGAAATCTCCTTTTCTTTTCTTATCGTTCGTAGATCGTATAGCGGTAGCGGCGCAGCAGTTCGACGGCTTGTTTCAAGGCAGGTTGCTCATAAAATTCAACATGCAGTACCGCATCTTCAAATTCACGATTGTGTACAATGCCGATATTTTTGATGCTGATGCCGTTGGTGGCGAGGATGGTGGCGAGTGATGCGATTCCGCCTGCCTCATCGACCATATCGCAGTAGAGAGAGTAGCTTTTTGGAAGAGGACCGCGCGAGGTATCGGAGATGGAGTCGCGGTACTCTCTTGCATCGGCAAAAAGTTTGTGGATTGCCGCAGTGTCATGGTCAGCAAGTGCTTCTCTCGTGGCAAGAAGGCTCTCGATATACTCGTCGAGAATGTGGACGATGTTTGCTTCGTTAGTCGAGCAGATCTGCTCCCACATTTCCGGGGAGGAGGAGGCGATGCGCGTGATATCTTTAAAACCACCTGCAGCGATCCGCTTCATGACGCCATCAGAAAAGTCACAGTCTTTTACGAGATTGACGAGAGAAGCAGCGATGACATGCGGCAGATGGCTGATTGCAGCAGTTGCAAAATCATGCTTCTGGCACGTCAAAATCAACGGAAGTGCTTTGAGAGAGAGAACAAGATCGTAATAGCGTTTTAACTTATCCTGCGATACCTGCTCTGTTGGAGTCAGCACATAGTATGCATTTTCTAACAAAATTCGCTTACTGTTTGCGATTCCCGTCTTTTCTGATCCGGCCATAGGGTGACCGCCGATAAAATTTTTCTCCATGCCAAGCTCAGATACTTTTTGATGAATATCCGTTTTTGTGCTTCCGACATCCGTCAAAATACAGCTTTCTTTTAAGAGTGGCTTTAGAAGCTTCAGATAAGAAGCATTGGATTCGACCGGAGCACACAGAAAAATAAAATCACATTTCGAAAAACGCTCATCGACTTCCTCACATGCTTCATCGATGATGTGATTTTCCAGCGCATAATCCATGGTCTGTCTGCTCCTTGTATGCGCGATCAGATAAGCGGAAGGGGTGGCGTAGCGGATTGCCTTTGCGATCGAGCCGCCAATCAATCCAAGACCGATAAAACCAATCATAAAATCACTCATCAAAATTCCTTTCTGCCAGTTTAATACATGGAACTAGCTCCAGATTTCGAGATTCCATAGATGGAGTTCTCTTTATTGGGATCATCATAGTTTTCTACCTCAGTAACGTTTTATTTTTTGTGGCGATTCCGGATCATTTCCTCTCATACCCGGGAAATTTCTGACCGGAAAGTCTGAATCTGCGCTTATGAGTGCAGAGTTTCAAAGGAGAAGAAAGTTGTGTTCGCCACGGTTTCTGTCAGGTTTAAAGGTTTTCCTAAGCTTCTCTATTCTACTATGATTCAAAAGGAATGTCAATTCTATGACACTTTAAAGTGCAAAAATATACAGGAAGATTTTTGGGATTTATTTTATCAGCCGACGTCGGGAGAGGAGAGAAGAAATCGATACTTCAAAACGTGGCAAGAATCAAATTTGACAAAATATGGAATAAAAGTCGGTGAAAGGGTCAAGTTTTGTCGTGATTTTTGAGGGAAAATCGGCTTCCGCCAAAAAAAATCGAAAAAATAATTGTTAAAATTAGATAAATAGCTTGAAATATTATGACAATTTTAGTAAAATATATCTATAGCCGAAATAGGAGTGCAGAACGGCACTCAACACTAACTAGTATTGGAGGATATAAGTATGAATGTTTACACAACTAGCAGGATTCGTAACGTGGTAATTCTTGGACATGGTGGTTCTGGAAAGACAAGTCTGGTGGAAGCAATGGCTTACCTGTCAGGTATCACAAGCAGAATGGGAAACGTAGCTGAAGGAAACACGATCAGCGATTATGATAAAGAGGAAATCAAGAGAAAATTTTCAATCAGCACAACAATGGTTCCGATTCAGTGGAAAAATGTTAAGATCAATGTGTTAGACACACCGGGCTACTTCGATTTCATCGGAGAGGCAGAGGAAGCCGCAGCCGCAGCGGACGCAGCTGTTATCGTGATTTCCGGCAAGAGTGGCGTGGAAGTGGGAACACAGAAAGCATGGGAGCTGTGTGAAAAATATAAACTTCCAAGAATGTTCTTTGTGAGCAACATGGATATCGATAACGCAAGTTTCCGTGAGATCGTTGAGAAACTGACAGAGCTGTACGGAAAGAAAATCGCTCCGATCCATCTGCCGATCCGTGAGAATGGAAAATTTGTCGGATATGTCAATATCGTAAAACAGGCAGGAAGAAGATGGGTTGGAAAAGACGAGAAAGAAGAATGCCCAGTTCCGGATTATTCTGTAGAATATCTTGAGAAATATCGTGAGAATCTGTTGGAAGCAGTCGCAGAGACGAGTGAAGAGTTTATGGATCGCTACTTCGGCGGTGAGGAGTTCTCTACAGCGGAGATCAGTGCAGCACTCCACACACAGATCATCGATGGAAGCATTGTGCCGGTGTCCTTAGGTTCCAGCACAGAGCTGAAAGGTATCGCAAACCTGTTAAATGATATTGTCGGATATCTGCCAGACCCGTCAAAGAGAAAATTTGCAGGAATCAATTTAAAGACAAAAGAAGTTTTCGAGGCAGACTATGATTTCGCAAAGACAAAATCTGCATATATCTTTAAGACAATCGTAGACCCATTCATTGGAAAATATTCTATGATCAAGGTTTGCTCCGGATCGATCAAGAGTGATGATACGTTGTACAACGCAGACACGGACAGCGAGGAAAAGATCAGCAAACTGTATGTATTTGAGGGAAGCAAACCAGTGGAAGTCAAAGAGCTGATGGCAGGAGATATCGGAGCAATCGGAAAACTGTCTGCATTCACAGGAAACACACTGTCCACAAAGGCAGCACCGATTCAGTACGGCAAACTGGATCTCCCTGTTCCTTATACATACAAGAGATATAAGGCAAAAGTAAAAGGAGAGGACGATAAGGTTTCTCAGGCACTTGCCAAGATGATGCAGGAAGATCTGACGATGAAATCCGTAAATGATGCAGAGAATCGCCAGACATTGCTGTACGGCATGGGCGATCAGCATATTGACATCATTGCAAGCAAGCTGATTACAAAATACAAAGTAGATATCGAGCTGAGCAAACCAAAGGTAGCTTTCCGTGAGACCATCCGCAAGAGCTCAGATGTAGAGTCAAAATACAAAAAACAGTCTGGTGGACATGGACAGTACGGTCATGTAAAAATGCGTTTCGCACCGCTTGGAGATCTGGAAAAAGCATATGAATTCGATCAGGTTGTTGTCGGCGGAGCAGTTCCAAAGAACTACTTCCCAGCTGTAGAAAAAGGTATCCAGGAATCTGTACAGAAAGGACCTCTGGCTGCTTATCCTGTAGTGGGCGTAAAAGCGACACTGTACGATGGATCTTATCACCCGGTAGATTCTTCCGAGATGGCA
Organism: Robinsoniella sp.; assembly: GCA_022788205.1. Lineage (GTDB taxonomy): Bacteria > Bacillota > Clostridia > Lachnospirales > Lachnospiraceae > JAGZHZ01. The sequence goes on from JALEVQ010000021.1 coordinate 67,805, forward strand.
TTCAAGACAGCAGCAATTCAGGCATTCAAGAAAGGCTTTATGGAGGCTTCTCCTGTTCTGCTTGAGCCAATTGCATCTCTGAAAGTAACCGTTCCGGATAAATTTACAGGAGATGTCATGGGAGATCTGAATAAGAGAAGAGGACGTGTGCTCGGTATGAATCCAGATCACAAAGGCAAACAGATCATTGAGGCAGATGTTCCGATGATGGAACTGTACGGATACTGCACAACACTGCGCTCCATGACAGGAGGAAGCGGGGACTTCGCTTATGAATTTGCACGCTATGAGCAGGCTCCATCTGATATCCAGGAGAAGGAAGTTCAGGAAAGAGCAAGTAAAGTGGCTGCAAGTGCAGAATAAAATATAGTGACGCCATCAGGCGTCATGTCCGTTTGACGTAAGAGCATAATAGAAGAGGCTGCTGAGACGTGACAGACAGCAGCCTCTTTTTCTTATAGTTTGAGATCCCATATTCTGCACAGCTCCTCCCAGAGAAAGCTTGCCAAAAGTTGATTCCCGGTTTTGGTAAGATGAATCCCGTCTGTACTCAGCAAAGAGAAGCGGGATAGGGAACAAGAGCCGACGAGCAGAGATTGGAGAGGAAGAAAGATACAGTGGAAGTCTTGGCTAATCTCTTGCATGATCAAGGAAAATTGTTCCCTGAGGTTCATCCAGGATTGAAATTCAGAAGGATAGGGGAACAAAAAAGGCTCCAGCACAAAAAGGATTCCTGAAAAATCTTTTCGGATTTCCTGCAAAAGAGAAAAGAGATTGTGCTGGAAGTGGATCAGATACGACTTTTGCTGTGCCAGAGACAATCCGGTATTTTGGCAGACACAGACATCGTTGATGCCGATTTGAATGGCAACGAGATCCCAGGGACCATAGAGGGATTCACCGTGATTCCAGCTGCGCTTAAAGACATCGAGCAGCCGCTCAAGGGTGTGACCATCGTGTCCTTGATTAGAAAAAAAGAAGGGGATCTCAGCAGCATGTGAAAGTTCACAAAGAGCGCTTAGATAGCCTTCGCCGAGTGGATTCCTGGAAAAGAGATGGTTCGCATCGGTGATACTGTCACCGAAAAAAATACAGTTTTTTTTCTTCATAAATACCTCCGTTGTTTTAGAAAAGACAGCAAAAAATTCCGTTGATGTTATAGAACAGCTGTCGGCTGAATTGTTCGCCTGCGATAACGTTACCTTTATCTTATATAGAATCGGACAAAGAATCAATCTATAACAAGTTTCGGACGAAAAGAAAAAATGCTTTCAAAATGGAAGGATGTATGCTATAATAGCTTGAACGAAGAATTAAGGAGGCGTAAAAACGATGAAACACATTAAAACCTTAAATGCGCAGACATTACAGAATACTCTGAAAAAAGGTGGATGTGGTGAGTGCCAGACTTCTTGCCAGTCCGCATGCAAGACATCCTGCACTGTAGGAAACCAGAGCTGCGAAAATAATAAATAAGAGATGAAAAAGAAAAATAAGCAGCGGACAAGACAATGTCCGCTGCTTATTGTACGCATGATGAGAGAAGAGGCTGTTGCAAAAAGGCTCGGTAAAGAAAAGCCGGCAGACGATTTTGCGGCACCCTCCGTTTTATCGTTACAGAAAAACTGAAAGGGGATTTCAAGTGATCCATCAATATAAAAATAATGGCTACAATATCGTCATGGATGTCAACAGCGGTGCAATCCATGTGGTGGATGATATTGTGTATGATATCCTCCCATATATGGAAAATGGGATGGAAAAGGAAGCCATTGCAGAAAAGTTAAGAGAAAAATATAGTAAGGAAGAAATTTTTGAGGCAGTTGCAGACTGCGAAGAGCTGAGAAAAGAAGGTACTCTGTTTACAGAAGATATCTACAGGGAAAGTATTATTGATTTCAAAAAGCGCAAGACGGTAGTCAAAGCACTCTGTCTTCACATTGCACATGACTGCAACCTCGCCTGTCGTTACTGTTTTGCGGAGGAAGGGGAATACCACGGACGCCGCGCACTGATGAGTTATGAGACAGGAAAACAGGCGCTGGATTTTCTGATTGCGAATTCCGGAAGCCGGAGAAATCTGGAGGTCGACTTCTTTGGAGGGGAGCCCCTGATGAACTGGCAGGTGGTGAAAGATCTCGTAAAATACGGAAGAGAGCAGGAGAAGATCCACAATAAAAATTTCCGCTTTACTCTGACTACAAACGGTGTTTTGCTGAACGACGAGATCATGGAGTTTGCCAACAAAGAGATGGCAAATGTGGTCTTAAGCATCGATGGCAGAAAAGAGGTTCATGATTATATGCGTCCATTCCGAAAGGGACAGGGAAGCTATGATCTGATTGTGCCGAAGTTCCAGAAATTTGCTGAGAGCAGAAATCAGGAAAAATATTATGTGAGGGGAACTTTCACACACAACAATCTTGATTTTTCAAAGGATGTCCTGCATCTTGCCGATCTCGGATTCAAACAGATTTCTGTGGAGCCGGTGGTGTCGCTTCCGGATGAGCCTTATGCCATCAGGGAGGAGGATATCCCGATCATCTGTGAAGAGTATGACAAGCTTGCCGCTGAGATGGTGAGACGTCACAGAGAGGGGAATGAGTTTAATTTCTTCCATTTTATGATCGATCTGACAGGGGGACCATGTGTCTATAAACGCCTTTCCGGATGCGGATCAGGGACAGAATATCTCGCCGTGACGCCGTGGGGAGATCTGTACCCATGCCATCAGTTTGTGGGTGAAGAAGGATTTTTGCTTGGCAATGTATTTGAGGGAATCAAAAATACAGAGCTGGTTGATGAGTTTAAATGCTGCAATGTCTACGCGAAAGAAAAATGCAGAAATTGCTTTGCAAGATTTTACTGCAGCGGCGGCTGTGCGGCAAACTCTTATAAATTTCATGGTTCTATCAATGACGCATACGACATCGGATGTGAGCTGCAGAAAAAACGAGTCGAATGTGCCATCATGATAAAAGCTGCGTTAGCAGAGGAACAATAAATAAAGGAGAAAGATTATGAAAAAGAACAGAGCGATTTTAGTGATGGTTCTGACGATCGTGCTGATCGGTTTTCTGGCATTTACTTCCGCATTCGGCTTCGGCGAGACGGGAAGCGGATCGGCGAGAAACATCACGCTGGGACTTGACCTGGCAGGTGGAGTCAGCATCACTTACCAGGCAGTCGGTGAGACACCGACAAGTGAAGAGATGGCTGATACAATCTACAAGCTGCAAAGACGTGTAGAGCAGTACAGCACAGAGGCATCGGTATATCAGGAGGGAGACGATCGAATCAATATCGAGATCCCTGGTGTGACAGATGCCAATAAGATTTTGGCAGAGCTTGGATCTCCGGGATCCTTGTACTTCATCGCACAGACAGATGCAGACGGAAATGAAAACTATTCCTACACATCAGGCGGATGGGTGCTGAACAAGACGATCGAGGAGCTTCAGGCGGATGGTTCTATCGTCCTGACAGGTACGGACGTTGACACGGCAAAGGCAGGACAGACCACCGACAATATGGGCAACAAAGAATCTGTGGTCAGCCTTACCATGACAAAAGAGGGAACCGAAAAATTTGCCGAGGCGACAAAGAAAGCCTATGCAGCAGGCGAGAGCATCGGTATTTATTATGATGGAAGATTTGTCAGCGTTCCGAATGTAAATGCAGAGATCACAGACGGAAATGCCCAGATCACTGGTATGTCAAGTTACCAGGAGGCAGAGACTCTTGCCTCCACAATCCGTATCGGAGGTCTCTCTGTAGAGCTGAAGGAGCTGCGCTCAAACGTTGTAGGAGCACAGCTGGGAGAGGAGGCAATCTCCAGCAGTTTGAAGGCAGGCGCGATCGGACTTGTCATCGTGATTATCTTCATGATTATTGTGTACTTACTGCCGGGTGTTGTGGCAAGCATCTCTCTGATTATTTACACAGGAATGATTCTGGTGATGCTGAATGCATTTGACATTACACTGACATTGCCTGGTATCGCAGGTATCATCCTGAGTATTGGTATGGCAGTGGATGCGAACGTTATTATCTACGCGCGTATTCGAGAGGAGATCGCGGCAGGTTCAAGTGTCAAAGTGGCGATCAATACCGGATTTAAGAAAGCATTCTCTGCGATTGTCGACGGAAACGTGACGACTTTGATTGCGGCAGTTGTGCTGGGATTAAAGGGCAGCGGAAGTGTAAAAGGATTTGCGAGCACGCTGGCTCTTGGTATCGTGCTGTCCATGTTCACGGCATTGGTGATCTCACGTCTGCTTGTGACAGCATTCTATGAGCTTGGCTTGAAGGATGCAAAATATTATGGAAAAGCGAAAGAGCGCAAGACGATCAATTTCCTGAGCAAGAAAAATATTTTCTTTGCGATTTCTCTTATCATGATCGTATGTGGACCAATCTTCATGATGATTAACAAAGGTACAACAGGAGAAATCTTAAATTACAGTCTGGAATTTAAGGGTGGTACTTCGACAAACGTGATCTTTAATGAAGAGTTCAGCATTGCGCGCTTGGATTCCGAAGTAAAACCGATTATTCAGGAAATAACAAAGGATGCCAACATTCAGCTCACAAGGGTGGCAGGCTCCAATGAAGTCAATATCAAGACAAGAGAATTGACACTGGATGAGAGAGAGCAGTTAAATCAGGCACTGGTAGAAAATTTCGGTGTGGATGAGCAAAAGATTTCGGCAGAGAATATTTCTTCTACCATCAGTGCTGAGATGAAGAGTGATGCCGTCGTTGCCGTGATTATCGCAACACTTTGTATGTTGCTCTATATCTGGTTCCGATTTAAAGATGTGCGCTTTGCAGCAAGTGCCGTCCTTGCTTTGGTTCATGACGTTCTGGTTGTTCTTGCTTTCTATGCGATCGCAAAAATTTCAATCGGAAATACGTTTATCGCATGTATGCTGACGATTGTCGGATACTCAATCAACGCAACGATCGTTATCTTCGACCGTATCCGTGAGAACATGGGAGCTACGAAGAACAAAGAGAGAATCGCTGAGATTGTCAATACAAGTATCACTCAGACACTGACGAGAAGTATTTATACTTCCTTCACAACCTTTATCATGGTGGCAATCCTCTTTGTGATGGGTGTTGCATCTATCCGTGAATTTGCACTGCCTCTGATGGTAGGTATTGTGTGTGGTGCTTATTCTTCTGTATGTATCACGGGAGCACTGTGGTATGTCATGAAGACGAAAATCAAAAAATCCGAAAAATAAATTATTTTTTAAGGGCAGAAGCTGCTGCAAGAATTTTGCAGCAGCTTTTTCATTGGAAGAAAAACCGCAAGGCGGATAGGTAATGTCAGCTTGCAAGAGAGATAGGAGGAGACAATGGAACGATGGTTTGTGGCGGCAAAAAAAGCAGATTTTTATAAGATTGCAGAGAAATTTCATATTTCTCCGGTGACGGCGCGGCTGATCCGAAACAGGGATATTGTGGAGGAAGAGGAGATACGGCAGTATCTGTATGGCGGATTGAATGATTTGCATGATCCGGGCAAGATGAAAGGTGCCAATGAGGCAGCGGCTCTTTTGAAAGAAAAGATCAGGCAAGGCAGGAAAATTCGTATCATCGGGGATTATGACATCGATGGGGTCAATGCAAGCTATATTTTGCTGAGGGCGCTGCAGCGCTGTGGTGCGATTGTCGATGTGGAGATTCCGGATCGCATGAAAGATGGGTATGGGATCAATGAACAACTGATTGATTTCGCATATGAAGAAGGGGTTGACACAATCCTGACATGTGACAATGGAATCTCAGCGATGGAACAGGTGGCACACGGGAAACAACTTGGCATGACGATCGTGGTCACGGATCACCATGAACTGCAGTATGTGGAGGAAGAAGGGGAGAGAAGAATGATGCTCCCGCCTGCTGATGTGGTGGTCAACCCAAAACAGCCTGGATGTCCATATCCTTTTAAAGACTTGTGCGGAGCTGCGGTGGCATGGAAGATGGTGATATGTCTTTACCGCATCATGGGGATCCCGGAGCAGGAGGCGATGGAATTCCTGGAGTTTGCAGCGGTCGCGACAGTCGGGGATGTGATGGATCTAAAAGGAGAAAACAGGATTATCGTGAAAGAAGGTCTGAGAAAACTTCAGGTCACAGAGAATTTAGGTCTGCGCGCCCTGATTGCAGTCAATGGACTTGCAGAAGCCCGGATTACGGCGTATCACATCGGTTTTGTACTGGGACCTTGTATCAATGCGAGCGGCAGGCTGGACACGGCGAAGAGGGCGCTGGCACTTTTGCTCTCGACAAGTGAAAAGGAAGCGATGGAGCTTGCCTCGGAATTAAAGCTGTTGAACGAAGAGCGCAAGGACATGACGCTGAAAGGATATGAAAAGGCGGTAGAGATCATTGAGTCGGGAGAGCAGAAAAATGACAAAGTTTTCGTTGTTTTTCTGCCGGACTGCCACGAGAGCCTGGCAGGGATCATCGCAGGGAGAATACGTGAGAAATACCACAGACCGGTGTTTGTGCTGACACAGGGCAAGGAAGAAGTCAAAGGATCAGGGCGTTCCATAGAGGCGTATTCGATGTTTGAGGAGATGATGAAATGCGGGGAATTGTTCACGAAATTTGGCGGACATCCAATGGCGGCGGGTCTGTCCATCAAGAGAGAAAATGTAGAGATTTTGAGACGCACATTAAATGAAAAGACGACTTTGACGCAGGAGGATCTGATTCCAAAAGTACTGATCGATGTGCCGATGCCGATAGACTACATCACAGAGAATCTGGTCGAAGAATTGGAGCTTTTGGAGCCGTTCGGAAAGGGAAATACAAAGCCGCTGTTCGCAGAAAAAAACTTGAATGTTTTGGGCGCAAGGATTCTTGGAAAGAATAAAAATGTGATCAAGATGCAGGTAGAAAACGCAGCGGGACGCGTGATGGATGCGATGTACTTTGGAGATGTGGAAGTTTTCAGGCAGGATCTGATCGAAAAATTTGGAAAAACAGAAGTGGAAAAGTTGTTTTTACAGAGAGAAAACAGTGTTCATCTGTCCGTGACATACTATCCGACGATCAATGTATTTCGGGAGTGCCGCACGCTGCAGATTGTGGTACAGAATTATCAGTAAAGTCCGATATAAGAGAATATTTTGAGGGGAGACTGTGAATTTATTTTGCAGAGAACTTGACAAATAACCCTTTGCTGTCTTAGAATAACAGACAGGGCAAAACATTTTTCGCACGTTAAATGGCGGCGAGTGGATTGTAAAACAACAAGCTAGGATAAGATAAATTAAGATAAATGGAGGAAAAAAATTATGGCAGTCCCTTATAATCATAAGGCTATTGAGCAGAAATGGCGTAAAAACTGGGAAGAACATCCAGTAAACGTCGATGACGGAAAAAAACCAAAATATTATTGTCTTGATATGTTCCCATATCCATCAGGAAATGGACTTCACGTTGGACATTGGAGAGGCTATGTGATCTCTGATGTGTGGAGCAGATACAAGATGCTTCAGGGCTATTATCTGATTCATCCAATGGGATGGGATGCATTTGGTCTGCCAGCAGAAAACTACGCGATCAAGATGGGCGTTCATCCGGCAAAATCGACCGCAGAGAACGTAAAGAATATCAAGCGCCAGATCAATGAGATCGCTGCAATCTATGACTGGGATATGGAAGTAAACACGACCGACCCAGATTTCTATAAATGGACACAGTGGATTTTTGTAAAAATGTTCAAGGCAGGCCTGGCATATGAAAAGGAATTCCCGATCAACTGGTGCCCTTCCTGTAAGACAGGACTTGCAAATGAGGAAGTTGTAAACGGTGTCTGCGAGAGATGTGGAACACCTGTGACGAAGAAGAATCTGCGCCAGTGGATGCTGCGCATCACAAAATATGCGGATCGTCTGCTTGCAGATCTCGACAAGCTGGATTGGCCGGAGAAGGTAAAGAAGATGCAGTCTGACTGGATCGGAAAGAGCCAGGGCGCAGAGATTGATTTCGCTGTGGACGGTTCTGAGAAGACGATTAAAGTTTATACGACAAGACCAGATACCCTGTACGGAGCAACCTTTATGGTATTGGCTCCAGAGCATGCGATGGCAAAAGAGCTTGCTACAGATGAGACGAGAGAGGCAGTGGAGGATTATATCTTTAAGTCTTCCATGAAATCTTCTGTCGATCGTCTGCAGGACAAAGAGAAGACGGGTGTCTTCACAGGAAGCTATGCGATCAATCCGATCAATAACAAGAAAATCCCGATCTGGCTGTCTGACTATGTACTTGCCGATTACGGAACAGGAGCGATCATGTGTGTGCCTGCTCATGACGACCGTGATTTTGAGTTCGCAAAGAAATTTAATATTCCGATCATTCAGGTAATCGCGAAAGACGGAAAAGAGATTGAAAATATGACAGAGGCTTACACAGAGCCTGGTATCATGATTAACTCTGGCGAGTTTAACGGCATGAATTCAAACGATGCAAAGCGTGATCTGCCAGAACTGCTTGCTTCGAGAGGAATCGGAAAAGTGACAACCAACTATAAGTTGCGTGACTGGGTATTCTCCAGACAGCGTTACTGGGGCGAGCCAATCCCGATCATCCACTGTGAGCACTGTGGTGCTGTGCCGGTTCCAGAAGAAGAGCTGCCGCTTCGCCTTCCAGAGGTAGAGAGTTACCAGCCGACAGGAACAGGTGAGTCTCCACTGGCAGCGATCGATGAGTGGGTCAACACTACATGTCCAGTGTGCGGAAGACCGGCAAAGAGAGAGACAAACACGATGCCGCAGTGGGCAGGTTCTTCCTGGTATTTCCTGCGCTATGTGGATAATCACAACGATAAAGAGCTGGTGTCAAAAGAAAAAGCAGACAAATATCTGCCGGTTGATATGTACATCGGCGGCGTGGAGCACGCGGTGCTGCACCTTTTGTATTCCAGATTCTACACCAAATTCCTGTATGATATCGGAGTGATCGACTTTGACGAGCCATTCACGAAGCTGTTCAACCAGGGTATGATCACTGGAAAGAACGGAATCAAGATGAGTAAATCAAAAGGAAATGTTGTCTCCCCAGATAATCTGGTAAAGGAATACGGATGCGATTCCCTGCGTATGTACGAGCTGTTCGTAGGTCCGCCAGAACTGGATGCAGAGTGGGATGACAGAGGAATCGAGGGCGTATACCGTTTCCTCAATCGTTTCTGGAATCTGGTGATGGATAACAAGGATAAAAACGTGGAAGCTTCCAAAGAGATGATCAAAGTGCGCCACAAGATGGTATATGACATCACACAGCGTCTGGAGAGCTTCAGCCTGAATACAGTAGTATCAGGATTCATGGAGTACAACAACAAGCTGATTGATCTTGCCAAGAAAGAGGGCGGAATCGACAAGGAGACACTGGAGACGGCAGTCATCCTGTTAGCTCCGTTTGCACCGCATCTGTCTGAGGAACTGTGGGAGCAGCTGGGACATAACGAGACCGTATTCAAGAATACATGGCCAGAGGTTGACCATGATGCGATGAAAGACGATGAAGTGGAAGTTCCGGTTCAGATCAACGGAAAGACAAAAGCCGTAATCAGTATTCCGGTTGATATCTCAAAAGAAGATGCGATCGCAGCGGGAAAGGCAGCGATTGCCGATAAACTGACAGGAAACATCGTCAAAGAGATCTATGTGCCGAAGAAAATCATCAATCTGGTGGTAAAATAAAATAAAAACTTACACAAAAAAGTGAGAGACAGAGAGCTGTGGAGCTGCTACAGGATAGCAGTGCCATAGCTCTTTTTTGATTCAAAGAGGGCTCAAAAATGCACCGTGTGAGGAAGAAGGAAATCCATCTACAATAATATATTACAAGGTACTTGCAGCTGGAGTGGGGGATAAGATATAATCCTATAATAAACGGATATGACGCCTGACGGCGTCACCACCAAGTATAAAAACAGGAGGAATGGTATGCAAGAGATGTGGAAAAAATACGCTGGCGACACGTCACAACAAGAAAAGCATCGTATGTGTGATATACACATACACATCGTGCCCGGAGTGGATGACGGCTCCTGGAATCTGGATATGTCGAAGACGATGGCAGACATGATTTATCTGCAGGGGATACAAAAGATGATCGCAACTCCACACAGCAGTGCGTTCGACGAGGACAGTGCGTTTGCAAAAGCTGCATTTGAGGAATTGAAGGAAGAGATAGGCAAAAGAAATCCTGATATGGAACTCTATCTGGGAAGCGAGATACATTGCACAAGAAGAGAGATGAAAAACGTTTTGCACAATCTACATTATGGAATTTATCCTGCCATGAACGGGACACGGTATGTTTTGACGGAGTTTGACACGGGCGTGGATCAGGATGAGGCTTCGCTGTGCACGGAAGCACTGATTGCCGATGGATGGATCCCGATTCTGGCACATGTGGAGCGATATAAAAGATTGTTTGATGACGAAGCATGTGTGATGAGGCTGAAAGAAAAAGGAATTTTGCTTCAGATCAATGCATTCAGTCTCTGCGAGGAGCATAAGGAAGAAATCAGACGGAATGCACAGTATCTTGTAGAGCACGGACTTGCTGATTTTTTGGGATCCGATGGACATCGCATGAACCACAGACCGCCGAGTGTGGAATATGGTCTGAATTATCTATATCACAATTTTGCTCTCGATGATGTGGAGGCACTGGCATTTCGCAATGCAGAACGTCTGTTGCTGTCACACGGGGCATCGGACAGAGAGTGAAAAAAGAGGTGAGATCACATGAACAATATCTTTATTTTGGAAGAGACGTTAGGCATTATGAAAGCGGGCGGCTACTGGATAGACGGGGAAAAAGTGGCACTTAGACTGTCGGAGGAACAGTTCACAAATGCGATTTATCTTCCGGTGGAAAAGGTGAGAGCGCTGTGCGATCAGCCGGAGGAGAAAGAAAAAAGTGGCAATGGAGCGTGTGAGTACCGTGTGGAGAATGAAGATTCGTTTCTGGCGGCGTCAAAGATGGCAGAGCATCCAGAGCCACAGCGCAATGCAGATAAAGTACTGGTATTAAATTTTGCAAATCCGATACATCCGGGAGGCGGAGTCCGAAGAGGAGCCAGGGCACAGGAAGAAGAACTGTGCAGAAAGAGTACCTTGCTCGCGTCTCTTGAGAGCAAAAAAGCAAGACCTTTTTATCAGGTACACAGAGCGGCAAACTCGCATCTTGCATCCGATGCGATGATTCTGTCGCAGGATGTGGAAGTGATCCGTGATGAGAACAATGGTCTGTTAAAGGAGACGATGGTGGTATCTGTTATCACATGTGCTGCGCCGATGATCAACCGAGGCGTGCAGATTACCCGGGAAGATCTGGACAGGCTGCTGTATGACAGGATCATGGGGATTCTTCATGTCGCTGCCTCGTACGGATATGAAAAACTCGTCCTGGGGGCATGGGGCTGTGGAGCATTTGGAAATGATGCAAGGCAGATGGCAGAGATTTTTGAAAGAGCATTCAGAAATTTGCGATGTGCCCAGCAGCCGGAAAGGGAGTGCTTTCGTCAGATTACGTTTGCTGTGCTGGATCGCTCACAGTCGCAGTATAATTATAGGAGCTTTCAAGCGTATTTTGGAAATAAATAAAAAAATCGATATGAAAAAATCTCCGATGATGGAAGATGTGTCACACCGTCATCGGAGATTTTTGTGAGTCATATCTTATTCTTCTTGTCCTTCTTGATCTTGAGGAAGTTTGGCGTATACGTTATTTTTTAACAGCTGATAGATTGCTGCGGCGAGTGGTACGCCCAGCAGCATACCTCCGATGCCCAACACGCCGCCGCCGATCGTGACAGCAGCGAGAACCCAGATGCCGGGAAGACCGATGGAGGAGCCGACAACACGCGGATAAATCAGATTACCCTCGAGCTGCTGCAAGATCACGAGAAAGACAACGAACACAATTGCCTTGATCGGAGACACCGTGAAGATCATAAATGCGCCGAGTGCACCGCCGATGTACGCTCCGGCTACAGGAATCAGGGCAGTAAAACCGATCAGACAGCCGATCATGCTGGCATAAGGAATTCGCAAAATGAGCATTCCAACCATGCACAGCATGCCAAGAATGACGGCCTCGATACATTGTCCCACGATAAAGCTGTGAAAACTATGGTCAACCGTGCGAAGAACATAGACGAGATTGCTCATTGCTTTTTTAGGGAGATAACGCTGCATCAGCAACTGAAATTGTCTGCTAATTTTCTCCTTTCCTGTAAGCAGATAGATGCAGAAAATAAATGCAACCATCAATGTGACAGCGGTTGAAAATACGGTGGAGACTATGTCAACCGCAGCGCTGACAGCACCACCTACGCCGGTAAATAAAAAGTTGATGGCTTTTGTGAGAATTTCCCGCCAGTCAAGCTCACTGTTCTGAAGGGGATTGCTTTCGCTCTGGAAAAATGTGCTGATGTGAAATTCGTCTTCCAGCCATTGGAAGAGATTTTTTAATGCTTCCGGCACTTCCTCAAATAAAATCTGAACACAGCTGACCAATTCCGGTACGATCATGCGGATCACCAAAAATGCGATCAGCAGGATACTGAGAAAAGACAGCAGCATACTCAGCGGACGTTTCATCTTTTGCACAGTCGGTTTCTGGATGCGTGCAAAAAGATGAGACTCAAAGAAGGACATCAGGATATTGACGATGTAGGCGATCACACAGCCTAGAAGCAGCGGAAGTGCTGCACCGAGTGCGACACCGGCGATGGAGGTGAAAGAACTCCAATAATGTAACACCAGCCATAAGATAAAGATTGTGACACCTGCACGGCGACAGGATTTCCATTTTAATTCCATAATTTTTCCTTTCTTTTATCAGTTCGTATCTTTCAATAGAAAAATTATACCGCCTTTCGATATCAAAGTAAAGCGGACATTCACGCTCAAATTATTCTTGTGGCTTTTATATAAAAATGAAATTGTTCTTGAAGGGCAGAAAGGCGATAGAGTATAATCAGGTAGAAACAAATCAAAAGAACCCTCATTTTGAATTTACAGATCAGAAAGTGCAGGGACGGAAATCGGAGGAAACACAATGTTTACAAAAGCAGAGACAAATCGCTGTAAAGGCATTGCGATCATCATGATGTTATTTCATCACCTATTTAACGATTATGAGGAATATGCCGGCTACACGGTACAGTACTGGCCACTCACCGGGGACCAGACGCAGCACCTTGCCCTCTTATGCAAAGTGTGTGTGACTATTTTTGTATTTTTGAGCGGGTATGGGATTGCAGCAGTCTACACAGCAAAATTTCAGGACCGGGAGCCACAGAAAAGTGAAATTTACAGATTTACGGTCTCGCGATACTGGAAGCTGATGGCGGGATACTGGTTTGTGTTTGTGCTGTCTCTTTTGTGCGCTCCGCTTGGGAGAACACCTGTCGAGGCATACGGGACAGATTTAAAGACAGGGATCGTGTATTTTTTGATTGATTTCTTTGGACTATCGTTTGCATTCAGCACGCCGACGATCAATCCAAGCTGGTGGTATCTGTCAGTTGCCATCTATATTGTTTTTCTGATGCCATTTTTGATGCGGCTTGCAAAAAAGATGGGTGCGTTTTTGCTTCTCGCTGCGGCGATGGCTCTGCTTCAGATGGCAAGTATCACATCCGTCGCAAGTACGTATGTGTTTGGACTGCTCCTGGGAGTGTTATGTTTCGAGTGGGATCTGTTTGGAAAATGGAGTCATTTTTTAGATCAGAGGAAAGGCGGCGTGTGGATCAAGGGGATCCTGTCACTTGTGATGACCATCGTGCTCTTAAAATTTCGGATGGACTATAATTATTACGGCATCGTGGATGGTCTGATTGCGATGACGCTGTGCGGCTTTTCGATGACAGCACTTTCTAGAATTCCGCTCGTGAACAAAGGGCTGGAAATTCTGGGTGTCCATTCGGCAAACATATTTTTGATCCATAACCTGATGTATTCCTATTATTTCCTGGGATTTTATTATTCTTTTCGCTATCCGCTCATCATTCTTGCCGTATTGACGGTCACATCTTTGGCAGTGTCCATTGTGATGGAAAAACTAAAAGTGTGGACGCGATATGCAACAATGATGAGGGCAGCAGAGCAGAAGCTGGAAAGGCTGGAAGTATGAGCACTCTCAGCTGATCTGCTCGATCTGTGAGATATCTGAGTCGATCACCATGGAATAATTGGTATAATATACGACAAAACCTGGTTTTGCACCGTTTGGTTTTTTTACATGTTTTTTCTGAATGTAATCAATCTCTACTTTTTCCGCGCTGCGGTTTTTGGAGTAATAAGCGGCAAGTCTTGCAGCTTCCTCGAAGGTGCGGTCCGGAAGCTCATCGCCGTTTGTCTTGACAATGACGTGGGATCCGGGAGCCCCTTTTGCGTGAAACCACCAGTCATTTCCGGATGCAAACTTAAAGGTCAATTCTTCGTTTTGCATATTATTCTTTCCGACGTAGATATGATATCCGTCGGAGGAGAGGTAGTGAAACGGTTTGGAAGTGACCTTTACTTTTTTGCCGGTGTAGCGTCTCTTGATGTATCCGTAATCCATCAGCTCCTCTTTGATCTCCACAAGATCTTCCTCTGACAATGCGATGTCGAGCGCAGTGCTGATCGATTCCAGATGCTCGATCTCAGAGGCAGTTTCCTGGGTCAGAGTGGAGAGTGCCTCGTAAGTGCGCTTTAATTTGCTGTACTTATCAAAGTATTTTTTTGCATTTTCCTGTGCGCTTAAAGTTGGATCGAGCGGGATTTTGATCATCTCGTTGGTATAATAGTTGAGTGCCTCCAATTCTTTGGCACCTTCCTCCAGACCATAGCCGTACGCATTCAAGAGCTCTCCGTAGACCCGATATTTCTCACGTTTCTCGGTGTCCTTTAGCTGTTTGCACTGCAGATCGTATTTTTTGACATTGCGCTCTAAGGCAGTCTGGACGACATGGCGCAGATCCGCAGATTTCTGCCGGATGCGTGTGATGGTATTTTTTACAGCATAGTAGGTCTCGAGTACTTTGGATATCGTGTCATAGGAGACCGTTTTTAAGTCCTGGTACTGCTGCATGGAAAGGGCAGAAAATTCTACCGGCTCTTTGCCGGAAAAGACAATATTCGGATGGAAATTTCCTGTCTTTACATCCTCCATAAAAAGTTCAAACTGATGAAACAGATGATGCTGTTCCAGGGCGGACAAAGTGGAAGCACTCTGATCGGATTCCAGGGAAGCGCGGAAACAAAGTTCCTCTGCCATACTGGGGCTGATCCCGGTGAAGGAAGAGTAGATTGCCTTGGAAAGCTTTGCAGGTTTCTGGAAGACTTGGCTGCAGAATTCTTCCTCAGAGGTAGAAAGCGGATTGCATTTTTGCTGTGTCTCCGGAATAAAATAGGGACGTCCGGGCAGAACTTCACGCACAGAACTCATCTGCAAAGAGACGTGTTTGATACTGTCGATGATCATGCCTTTCTCATCACAGAAAATGATGTTACTGTGTTTTCCCATAATTTCTACAATCAACAGTTTTTTACACAAGTCACCCAGTTCATTGAGATGTTCGATCTCAAAATTTATGATACGTTCAAGCCCAGGCTGCCAGATTTTTGTGATCTTGCCGCTGCCGATATGTTTTCTCAGGAGCATGCAGAAATTTGGCGCTGTCATGGGACTTGGCTTGTTCGAAGAGGTAAAATAAATCAGAGGAAGACTGGCACTCGCCGATAAAAAGAGGCGGTACTGATTCTTCTGATTTTTTATCGTGATCAATAATTCATCATTTTCAGGCTGTGCGATCTTATTGATTTTTCCGCCTAAAATGGTGTCATTGCATTCTTTTACAAGATTAGCGATTACAATTCCGTCAAAAGCCATAAGAAATCTCCTTCTTTCTAAAATGTTTATGCGCTGCGATGAGTGTATGGCTTACAGCAGACATTGCCTTTTAGTATAGCAGAAAAAAGGAAAATATACAATTAGGATTGACGAAGATTTTGTTATGCACTATAATAATTTCAATAGGAATGTCGCAAAAGCTAGAGCTTTTCGCGGCACTCTGAGTCTAATAGAAAGAAAAAAGTGAGCGTATAAGAATGATAAAAAGTATGACAGGCTTTGGAAGATCAGAAAATCTTCAGGGCGAAATGAAGTTTATCGTTGAGATGAAGGCGGTCAATCACCGCTATTTTGATGTGAGCATCAAGATGCCGAAAAAACTGGCATTTTTCGAGTCGGCGATCCGCAGCACATTGAAAAATTATATGCAGAGAGGAAAGATCGATGTCTTTATTACATATGAGGATCTCTCACAGTCAAGTGCATCGTTAAAATATAACGAAAACCTTGCATCAGAATACCTGCAGTATTATCGACAGATGGCAGAAAAATTTGGGCTGGAGGACGATATTAAGGTGTCCACGCTCGGACGATGCCCTGAGGTGTTCTCCATGGAGGATCAGACGATCGACGAGAAAGAGATCTGGGCTGTCCTCGAAAAAGCACTGACCGGAGCGGCGGAGCAGATGGTCGCCGCGCGTGAGAAGGAAGGGCAGGCGCTGAAGAAAGACTTGATTGAGAAGTTGGACGGGATGGTACTTCAGGTGACGAAGATTCAGGAGCGCTTTCCGGTGATGATGGAAGCGTACCGCGTGAAGCTCGAAGAGAAAGTTAAGGAGCTTCTGGCTGACACGCAGATCGAGGAGAGCAGGATTGCGACGGAGGTTGTGCTGTATGCTGACAAGATCTGTACAGACGAAGAGACCGTGCGCTTAAAGAGCCACATTGATCACATGAAAGAGACGCTCGAGAAGGGCGACAATGTGGGGCGAAAGCTCGATTTTATTGCGCAGGAGATGAACCGTGAGGCGAACACCATTCTGTCAAAGGCAAATGATCTGGAGACAACGAACATCGCGATCGACCTGAAGACAGAGATTGAGAAGATTCGCGAACAGATTCAGAATATAGAATAAAATAGAATATAGAAGAGGCAAGAATGGGGAAATTTGTGAATATCGGATTTGGCAATGTGGTCAATGTCTCGAAAGTTCTGGCGGTCGTCAATCCGGATGCTGCGCCGATCAAGCGCATGGTGCAAAGCGCCAAGGAGGATGGAAGAGCGATCGATGCGACTCAGGGACGAAAGACAAAGGCAGTGATTTTTTTACAGGAAAACCAGTTGCTGCTCTCGGCGCTTCAGCCTGAGACGATCACAAAGCGAATAATGGCTGGCTCTGAATATGATATGAAAGGTGAAGAAAATGAGTGAAAGAGGAATTCTGACAGTGATTTCAGGCTTTTCTGGCGTTGGAAAAGGAACCGTGATCAAGCGAATGCTCCGCGATTATCAGGCGTATGCGCTCTCGATCTCTGCGACAACCCGCGCGCCAAGAGTGGGGGAACAAGATGGGAGAGAGTATTTCTTTAAGACAAGAGAAGAATTTGAGGCAATGATCGCTGCCGATGAATTTGTAGAATATGCGCAGTTTGTAGAGAATTATTATGGGACGCCCAAGGCGTATGTGGAGCAGATGCTTTCCGAGGGAAAAGATGTGATTCTTGAGATTGAGGTTCAGGGAGCCATGAAGATCAAGGAAAAATTCCCGGATGCGCCGACGATTTTTATCGTTCCGCCGACCCCGGATGCGCTGAGAGAGCGCCTGGTGGGGAGAGGAACCGAATCGCAGGAAGTCATTGAGTCTCGTTTAAGACGCGCGGTGGAGGAAGCGGACAGCATGGATCAATATGAGTATCTGGTCATCAATGATGACTTGGATACCTGCGTCAGACAGGTGCACGCGATTATTCAGAGTGAGCACTTAAAAGGCAGCAGGAATATAGAATTTAGAACAAACCTTGCACAAGGTATGAACAAATTTTTGAAAGGGGACAGATAATATGTTACATCCATCTTACAGTGATTTAATGAAAGTAGTAAACAGCGGTGTGGAGGACGGAGAACCGTTAGTGGTAAACAGCCGTTATTCCATCGTTCTTGCGACGGCAAAGCGTGCCAGAGAGCTGATTGCAGGTGCAGAACCGCTTGTATACGCATCAAAGAAAAAACCTCTTTCGATCGCGGTAGAAGAGCTGAATAGCGGGAAAGTGAAGATTGTAGGAGAAGACGAAACAGCAGAATAGACTGTTCTCTTCAGAGAGGAGCATACGCTATGGATGAGATCAAGGGATTTAAAAAGAGTTATTGTCTGACATCAGTCGTTTTTGTTGTCTGTGGTATTGTGTTGCTTGCCTGGCCGGACATCTCCATGACGACATTTTGTTACGCTCTGGGTGTGATGGGCATTATTTACGGGGTGGCACATATTGTAATCTATCTCACGAAGGACCATATGGTCTCAATTATGGAGATGGATCTTGTCACAGGCATTGTCACAACTGCTTTCGGCGTGTTTGTGCTGGTGAATGACAAAATTTTTATCTCGATTCTGCCGTTTGCGATCGGAGTGATCTTGATGCTGGAGGCAGTGATAAAGCTGCAAAACAGCCTGGATCTAAAAAAACTGGAATTTAAAAAATGGTGGATTGTGCTTATCCTAGCGATGGTCTTTATGGGGATTGGACTTTTGCTTGTCTGCAATCCTTTTAAGGAGACGACAATTCTGATCTATGTGATCGGAGGAAGCCTTCTGGGAGACGGTCTGGTTGATCTGTGGACGATGTTTTTGCTCACGAGACTTCTGAAAAAGCTCAGAAAGAAAGAAAAAGAGAGCCAAAACCCTGTAGCAGAAAAACAGGAAGTTGCCTATTGGGTGGACGAGACAGAGAAAAAGTAATCCTGAATGCAAAAAATAGAACAAAGAAATAAAAAGAAACGAATGCGAAATTGCCTTTGGGCTTTTGAACGCAGACGTTTCTTTTTTTGGCTGTTTTATTTGAAAATAACCATATAGAGGCAGCAGATTGTGATCGATTTTTTACAGCAATCGGGTGGTCCACTGTGAGCAGTCCCAGATCTCAGAGACAACGTCGCGGTAAAATTCTGGCTCATGGCAGATTAACAGAATACTGCCATTGTATTCTTTCAGAGCACGTTTGAGCTCCTCTTTTGCGTCGACATCGAGATGGTTTGTCGGCTCGTCCAGAAGCAGCACATTGGTCTCACGGTTGATCAGCTTGCACAGGCGTACTTTCGCCTGCTCACCGCCGCTTAAAACACGGATCTGGCTTTCGATATGCTTCGTGGTGAGACCACATTTTGCCAGCGCCGAGCGCACCTGATACTGGGTGTAAGACGGAAATTCCTTCCAGATTTCATCGATGCACGTTGTAGTGTTTCCTGGTTTCATCTCCTGCTCGAAATATCCGATGTACAGATAGTCTCCTAGCTCCACGCTGCCAGAGAGGGCAGGCGTCAGCCCGAGAATACTTTTTAAGAGCGTCGTTTTTCCGATTCCGTTTGCGCCGATGAGAGCAATTTTCTGCCCGCGTTCCATGGACAGAGAGAGCGGCTTAGAGAGTGGCTCATCGTAACCGATGACAAGGTCCTGTGTCTGAAAAATATAGCGCCCTGCAGCGCGTGCCTCCTGGAAGTGAAATTCCGGCTTCGGGCGTTCTGCGGCAAGCTCAATTTTTTCCATTTTATCCAGCTTTTTCTGGCGTGACATTGCCATATTTCTGGTGGAGACGCGTGCCTTGTTGCGCGCAACAAAGTCCTCCAACTCGCTGATTTCCTGCTGTTGACGGCGGTAGGCAGCTTCAAGCTGAGATTTTTTGACCGCATAGACTTCCTGAAATTTGTTATAGTCTCCCACATAGCGATCCAGTTTCTGGTTTTCCATGTGGTAGACTAAGTTGATGACACTGTTCAGGAAAGGAATATCATGCGAGATCAGGATAAAAGCATTTTCGTATTCCGTCAGATATCGTTTCAACCATTCGATATGCTGTTCATCGAGATAATTCGTAGGCTCATCGAGAAGCAGAATATCTGGTTTTTCCAGAAGCAGTTTTCCGAGCAGCACTTTGGTGCGCTGACCACCACTTAGTTCTGTGACATCACGGTCAAGACCGATCTCATCAAGACCAAGCGCGCGTCCGACTTCTTCTACCTTAGCGTCGAGAATATAAAAATCATGGGCGTTCAAAAGATCCTGGATGGTGCCAAGTTCCTCCATCATTTCCGCTAATTCCTCCTCGGAGGCATCTCCCATCCGATCACAGATCTCATTCATACGCTGTTCCATGGAAAACAGATCGGAAAAGGCAGATTTGAGGACATTGCGGATTGTCTGTCCTTTTTCCAGAACCGCATGCTGGTCAAGGTAGCCTGCCTTGACATTTTTGCTCCACTCCACTTTTCCTTCGTCCGGCTGAAGTTTTCCGGTCACAATATTTAAAAAGGTGGATTTTCCCTCACCGTTTGCGCCGACAAGACCGATGTGTTCTCCTTTCAGAAGACGAAAAGAGACGTCATGAAAAATGGCACGGTCTCCAAAACCATGGCTTAAGTGTTCTACATTTAAGATACTCATGAAAAAACTCCTTCTGTTACAGGCTTTTAGCCTTTGATCTCTGTATGATATCATATTTCGTACAATTTTCCTATCCTTTTTTAAGATAGTCTTACTTTTTCCTTGTTGATTTTTGAAAGTGAAGATAGTACAATAAAGGGCGAAGGCATTAGAAGAAAAAAGGAGTGCTGTATGAAGATATTGTTTATTTCTCTTGGATGTGATAAGAATTTGGTAGATTCAGAGGTGATGCTTGGACTTTTAAGCCAGCAGGGATATCAGCTGACGGACGATGAAGAGGAAGCAGATATTATTGTAGTCAATACCTGCTGCTTTATCAACGATGCGAAGGAGGAGAGCATTCAGACGATCTTGCAGATGGCGGAGTACCGCAAGGAAGGAAAATGCAAGGCTTTGATTGTGACAGGGTGCCTGGCACAGCGGTATCAGCAGGAAATTTTTGATGAGATCCCTGAGGTGGATGCTGTTCTGGGGACAACGACATATGGAGAGATCGCAAAAAGTATCGCATCGGTTCTGGAGGGGCAGAAGATTCTGGAATGCCACGATATCGATGAGATGCCATCGGTGGATACAAAGCGTATAGTGACGACGGGAGGACATTTTGCCCATCTGAAAATCGCAGAGGGGTGCAATAAACATTGTACTTACTGTATCATCCCGAAGGTTCGCGGAAATTACAGAAGTGTTCCGATGGAAAAACTGCTCAGAGAGGCAGAGGAACTTGCACAGCAAGGTGTCAGGGAATTGATTTTAGTGGCGCAGGAGACGACGCTGTACGGCGTAGATTTATACGGAGAGAAGAGCCTTCACAAGCTTTTGAGGGAATTGTGCAAGATCAAGGGAATCCGCTGGATTCGAATTTTATACTGCTATCCGGAGGAGATCTATGATGAATTGATTCAGACAATCAAGGAGGAAGAGAAGATCTGTCATTATCTGGATCTTCCGATTCAGCATGCGAGTGACCGGATTCTGAAAAGAATGGGAAGACGGACGACAAAACAGCAGTTGACGGAAATGGTGGCTAAGCTCAGAGATGAGATCCCGGATATCGTTTTGCGGACAACGCTGATCACGGGGTTCCCGGGGGAGACGCAGGAGGATCACGAGGAATTGATAGATTTCGTGGATAAGATGGAATTTGATCGCCTCGGTGTCTTTACGTATTCTGCCGAGGAAAATACACCGGCAGCGGAGATGCCAGATCAGGTGGATGAGGAAGTGAAAGAGGAACGCCGGGCACAGCTGATGGAGCTGCAGCAGGAGATTGATTTTGCATATGAGGAAGATATGGTAGGGAAGACTCTCCTTGCCATGGTGGAAGGAAAAGTGGCGGACGAAGATGCATATGTGGCGCGTACTTACAGGGATGCGCCCAATATTGACGGATATCTGTTCATCAACACGGACGAGACGCTGGTGACAGGGGATTTCGTGAGGGTGAAAATTACAGGAGCGTTGGAATATGATTTGATAGGAGAGATAGCAAATGAATATACCGAATAGTCTGACCATACTGCGTATGGTATTGATTCCGTTTTTCGTCTTTTTTATGCTGGTGGATATGGGGGCAGCGGGCAAATACACTGCGCTTGCGATTTTTATCATTGCCAGCCTGACGGATACGCTGGATGGATATCTGGCACGGAAAAATCATCAGGTCACAAATTTTGGAAAGTTTATGGATCCACTTGCGGACAAGCTGCTTGTCTGTTCTGCAATGATTTGTCTGGTGGACAAACAGAGACTGACCAGCTGGATTGTCATTGTGATTATTGCGAGAGAGTTTATTATCAGCGGTTTTCGCCTTGTCGCAGCAGACAATGGCATCGTGATAGCGGCGAGCTACTGGGGTAAGGCAAAGACGGTTTCCCAGATGATCATGATCATTCTGCTGATCCTTGATCTTGGCGGTATGTTTACAGTGCTGGAGGAGATTTTTGTGTGGCTCGCACTGATTCTGACCGTTGTGTCGCTGGTTGATTATGTCGCAAAAAACAAAAAAGTACTGAGTATGCAAAATTAAAGCATCGAGAGAAGAGCTGCCGCAGCAAATGCGGCGCGGGAGGTAAAAATGGTAGTAGAATTGATAGCCGTGGGGACGGAAATCCTTTTGGGCAACATAGTAAACACGAATGCGGCTTTTTTGTCAGAGAAATGTGCTCTGCTTGGACTGTCTCTGTATTATCAGACAGCGGTCGGGGACAACGAAGAACGCTTGGCGGAGACACTGAAAACAGCGCTAGGGCGCTCTGATGTTGTCATCTTAAGCGGCGGACTTGGACCGACACAGGATGATCTGACGAAAGAAGTGGCGGCAAAAGTGATGGATATGCCGCTTGTCGATGATCCACACACAAGGCGCAGAATCGAAGAGTACTTCAAAAATATAGGCAGCAAAGTCGTGACAGACAACAACTGGAAACAGGCACTCGTCCCGAAGGGAAGCAAAGTGATTGACAACAAGAACGGCACAGCACCCGGGGTGATTATGGAGAAGAACGGCAAAATTGCTATCTTACTGCCAGGACCGCCAAACGAGCTGATTCCGATGTTTAACAATGATATTTTCCCGTATCTGAACAGTCTTCAGCCGGAGATCATCTATTCGGAGATGGTGAAAATCTGTGGTCTGGGCGAAAGTCTGGTGGAGACACAGATCACAGATCTGATCCAAAAACAGTCAAATCCGACCATTGCCACATACGCAAAAGCGGGTGAGGTTCATCTGAGAGTCACTGCAAAGGCAAAGGATTCGAAGGAAGCCAAAAAGATGGTAAAGCCGGTGGTCAAGGAGCTGAAGGAGCGCTTTGGCAGGAGCGTTTATACTACCAGTGAATCTGTGACACTTGAGGATACCGTGATTGGTCTGCTCAAAGACAAGGGGCTGACCCTGACGACGGTGGAGTCCTGCACAGGCGGACTGATCGCAGCACGTCTGACGAAAGTGCCAGGTGTCTCCGAGGTGTTTAAACAAGGTCTGGTGACTTATTCTAACCGTGCAAAGAGAAAGCTGCTCGATGTCAAGAAGAGCACGCTCAAGGAGTACGGCGCAGTCAGTGAGAAGACGGCGAAAGAGATGGCGAAAAATGGCGCCTTTATCACGGGCGCAGATGTCTGTATTTCCGTCACAGGAATCGCAGGTCCGGAGGCAGTCGAGGACAAACCGGTAGGACTTGTCTACATTGGATGCTGCTATAAGAATGTGGTGACGGTCAAAGAATATCATTTCAACGGAGAGAGAGATAAGATCCGTGAGTGGGCGACGGTCCATGCGCTGATCTTGATGCGGGAATGTATTCTGGAAGGCTAAAATAAATCAGGTGGAATCCGGAAAAATTTGAGCTTTGATGGATAAAATTTAGACAGAGGTCAGGAAGAACGATGCTTCTAAAGGGCGAAAAAGATCGCAGAAGTATCCGTATTCCTGACCTCTTTATCATTTTAGAGCAGAGATGATCTCTGATTAGCTGGAAGACTTCATCAGGTTCATCATCATACGGAGGCGGTCAATTTTTTGTGCTTCCTCCGGCGATTTTCCAGCTTTGATGACTTCTATGATGGTGTCAATCTCCTGGGGCGAGAAGGAAATGCCGTCTTTTTTGGACTGAGAGGCGGCAGCCATCAAAAAAGGCAGAAAGTCATTCTGACTTTTTGGGGCACCTTGATTTGTCAGAGCCCACAATGCCTGTAACTTTTTCTTATCGATATTTTTTAAGTTTGGATGATTCATCCAGTTTTCGTTTCCCATTTTTTCTCCCTTCTATGATTTGAGTATCGTCTGATACGTCTCAAACATCGTCTTCTGTTCCGGCGTCAGAAAATTTTTCATGAGATCGA
The DNA here is from genome assembly GCA_022788205.1 of Robinsoniella sp. Taxonomy (GTDB): domain Bacteria; phylum Bacillota; class Clostridia; order Lachnospirales; family Lachnospiraceae; genus JAGZHZ01. Next base: position 92,188 of record JALEVQ010000021.1, read on the forward strand.
TCGGATTCTGGTTATCAGAGGAGAGATTTTGAAAAATTTCCTGGTAAGAGGAAAGATTTTGGACGGTCTGGATCATATGGATACAGAAATCCATCATTTCTTTTTCTGATTCATCACAAAAAGAGCGAAGATCATTGAGCATATCGAGAACGGAGATATTTTCGTCGCTCTCAGAACAGATGCTCATTTCCGGCGCCGGCTGGGCGAAGAAACGTACAATATTGCCAAGTTCCAGAATTTTTGCATAGATGGCCAGGGACTTTTGGCTGTCAGAGCGAAGATAAGGGATAGCAGCCTTTAAAAGCGTGAGATGACCTTCATTGGCAATCTGGTCAATGGCAGTCTGCGGAAATTTTGGCATATCCTGACTCATCGTGAAAACCTTTTGCAACTGTTTCTTCCTTTGACAGTTATGCTACAGTTACATCCTTTTCTTTTTTCACATATTTATATGAGAGGAAGATATGAGATATGACAAAAACCAGAAATCTCCATATAATAAAATTAGAAAGAAAAGTTTTTCAAATCGGAAATTCAATAAAAACAGAAGTGATCAAGTCATTCAGAAAGAAGGGAAAAAGATGGGAAGTCATTTTGTGATAGATGGAAATGCATTTTATGAGGTGGATGAGGAATGTATGAGACAAAAAGAAGAGAAGAAGGAGCATCAGAAGGAGAAGCAAAAAAAAGAAGAAATAGAAAAAGATAGGAAAAAGAAAAAGATATGAGAGAAACGATATTTTCTTATCGCGATATGGTATTGCGGCGAACCTTTCTTGGGTTCACCGTGATACCATATGTGTTGCTGAAGATGACATCGCAGCTTTCAATCAGGCTATTGATGTCGACCAGGAAACTGGCGCAGGAAAATTAGAAGCATCCGCATCCATTGTTGCATCCGCCGCAGCAGAACAGCAGCAGGATGATGAACAGATAGCTGTTGTCGCCGAAGCATCCGCATCCATTATTGTTTCCATTTCCGAAGCAGCCAAAACCGTTGTTTCCGCAGCCGAAGAAGGACAGGAGAATCAGAATCCAGATAATGTTGTTGCATCCACAGTTATTGTTGTTGGAAGATTCACATCCACATCCGCAGTTTGTAGCTGTTAAATCACTCATAATTGAAAACCTCCAAGTTTTACTTACACTTTACCATATGAGACAGGGCATGTTCAGGTTCCAATGATTGAAAAAAATTTTTTTGATGTGGATGGAAATCCTGTTGGAGATCTGTGGCGGAAAAAGTTAAAGAAGGGTAGAGAAAACATTGTAAAGGTTTAACGTGCCAAATCCGTATTCTTGGTTTGGATAGTTGAGCGTGTCGGAGCGGAGGGCACCCCGTTTCAGATAATTCTTTACCTCAGCGGAGGAAAGCACATGAGATTTTGGAAGTGTCATTCCCCAATTGACAAGTAATGCGACGGCTCCGGCTGCGATGGCAGCTGCGTTGCTGGATCCAGTTCTTATAGAAAAACGATTCTGGGAAACGGGTCCATAGACATTAACTCCAGGCACAGCGAGATCTGGCTTGAGCTGATTTGTCCTTGTGTAACCGCGGCTTGCGTTGATGAACAGACTGTTTTGGTAAGCATCGTAGGCATTTAATGTCAGTGCTGTGCTGGCATCGGAAGGAGAGGTTAAGGTTGTGTAAGGGTTTGAGGATAAAAAAATAGTACCGCTTGAGATGAAACCCGTGATAGGCAGCCAGAGATGGAACATGCCGTTGATATAGATCAGATTGCGCACTTTGAGGCGCCAGATGCCGGGAGTGGGATCTTGAAAGCGCAGAAAGACAAGCTGTCCGCCCGAGAAGGATTCGACCACCTCGTACGTCATATCAACGACTGTTTTCTCAAGAAGAAAGGAAAAGCGGGTTGTATGACCGATGCGGACTGCAACCGGGGCAATCTCCTCGCCGAGGGGAGAAGTGATCCCGATGGAATATAATTCCGGAGACTGTGCCCAAAACTCAACGCAAAATCCAGAGTCTTCCTCATGGACGAGAATCTCGACATTTTCTTCCTGATTGGCAGATTCCAGATTGCCAAAATAGTGGTGGGAGCGACCACCTTCGTTTCCGCCGGCGACGCAGACATAAAAGCCGGATGATGAGGCAAAGCGGTCGATCACGCTGCAGAGAGGAGAGTCGCCCGAGTGTCCTCCCTGTGTGGTTCCAATCCCCAGACAGACGACGAGAGGGAGGCGTAGCTTTGCGGAGAGTAAAAAAAGATAGCGCAGCCCCATCATGATGTCCGTCTCCTGATAGACAGGGAGATCTTGAGGGTGAACGAGAAAATAATCTTTTAAATATTCTTTTGCCTGCTTTAGCTTGACAACGGCAATCGTACTTTGAGGCGCTGCACCGACAAAGTCAGCCTGTATATTTTCTGAGCCGGCAGCAACGCCGGCAAGGAAAGTCCCATGACCATTGTCATCTGTAGTGGGTACGAGAGAGAGCGGATCAGAGGAGGACAACGCCTCATCGATTTGTTCTTTGGAATATTCTGTCCCATATCCCAGATCAAAAGGGGATTCATCTGTCTGGATCGTCTGATCCCAGATTGAGACAATGCGGCTGGAACCGTCACTGTTTCGGAAACAGTCAAGGCGGTAGTCAATCCCGGTGTCGATAAAGCCGATGAGAATATTTTCACCTTTCAAGTTGAGGTAGGGCTGAGAGTGGACACGCAGGATACCGGACGCTTCCAGCGCTGTTGTGTTTAAAATAGTATAAAGATTCGGAATCGTACTGTAGCTCAGAGCAGCAATTAAGTTTTCAGGCAGCAAATTTCGTTCTACATGGAGCAACGCATGGTTTTCTGTGACAATCTGCACATGGTACTCGGAAAAATCCTCCAATAAATTTTCAGAGGGCAATTTGTAGGAGATAATGAGATCGGCATAGTCGTTGGATAAGATTGCCTCGGATAAAGAAGAATTCATAAAACCTCTTTGATCGTTTTTATTTGTATCTATATGCAGAAAAAAGAAAGAGAAAAACAATAAAATAGAAAACGGATTATTTTTCACACGGAAGTTTGGAACTGAAATCTCCCTGAAAATGGATTTGTTCTGTCCCCGCTGCGATGGCCTGTGCATAATACTGACATTTGTAGTTGATGATTTCAAGCGTTGCGGAAAGTTCTGCAATCTGATCTTTCACAATCTGTTTGCGCTGTACAAACATTTGATAGCGCTGTTCTAAAGAATCATCCCCCTGCTGAATCCATTCAATAAATTGATGGATTTCTTTGATCGGCATTCCTGTTTTTTTCAGACATTCGATGACTCGCAGCAGCGTGATATCATTCTCGTGAAACACGCGATACCCAGATTCCGAGCGTTCTATAAAAGGAAGCAGACCTTCTTTGTCATAGTAGCGGATCGTGCTGGCAGGCAGATTCATCATATGGGAAACCTCTTTGATGGTATATTGTTTCATAAATTCCTCCTCATTGAATGGTATGCGGCAAAAGATGCGCATGATGATAAGATAGGGTCAAGATGCAACCTAACTTTAATGTTAAGGGATAACAGGAAAAAATGCAAGAAATAATTTGAGATGTAGGACAGTCGTTTTTCCAGGTACGCGTCAATTACCGAAAGGATTTTATTTATGAAAAATCATGACCTTTTGAATCTGATATCATAGAATATAACAGGTTCTGTTTTTTCAAGTCAGACAATAATGAGATTTGACGTCTTCAGAAAGATCATGAGATCATAAAGAAAGGGAGCAGACATGGATCGTGTCAGAAAAATTATTCACGCACAGGCGGCATATGACAAAGGCTGTTATGGACAGGGAATCACAACGGTCGTATTGGATACTGGAGTCTATCCTCACGCCGATTTGCAGGGACAAATTTTAGAGTTTTACGATTTTGTCAATCGAAGGAAGAAACCGTATGATGACTGTTCTCATGGAACCCATGTCTGTGGAATTCTATGTGGGAGCGGAAAGATGTCTGAGGGACGTTTTATGGGGATTGCCCCAAGGAGCAGGATAATCAGTTTAAAAGTATTAGATAAAAGAGGAAATGGAAATATCGCAGATGTGATTCAGGCGATTGCATGGTGTATCACCAAAAAGGATGAATATAAAATTCGCATCATGAACATCTCAGTGGGAGCACTCGCCGAACAGGGGGATGAGAAAGAAAAGATGCTCGTACAGTGGGTGGAGAAGGCATGGGATGCGGGGATTGTTGTGGTTGTGGCAGCAGGCAATATGGGACCAAAAGAAAGAAGTGTGACAGTGCCGGGAAATAGTAAGAAAGTGATCACGGTCGGCGCCTGCGATGATGCGGAGACGAACCTGCGCCAAAATAAGATTGCCGCCCACTATTCTGGGAGAGGACCGACCATGGACTGTATCTGCAAGCCGGATATCTCAGCTCCTGGGACAAATGTGATTTCCTGTACGATACCGGGCAAAGAGCGTTTTTATGCGAGGAAGAGTGGGACTTCTATGGCAACCCCGGTCGTCTCTGGATGTATTGCTTTGCTCCTGTCAAGGTGCCCGGATATGGAAAACGTGGAAGTAAAAATGCGGCTGAGAGAGTCTGTGGTGGATGCAGGATGCCCGAAACAGCAGCAGGGATGGGGAAGAATTGACATTGCAAAGATGATGGATGGCATCTGAGAATTGCAGTAAGAAACGCTGTCAAAGAGAGCATTTTGAATAGAAAAAATTTTGTCTTGACAGAAGTAGTATAATTGTATACAATGATACAAAAGTAAGACGGCGGGAGAAGAAATCTTCTTCTTCCTTTCGTTTTACCGCGTGGAATGGAGAAAATGGATAGAAACAGGAGAAAAAGCTATGGAAAACAGACGAGTGATGATGGATCAGCATACAAATTTGCTTCAGTTGGAAGAGCATATGTATTATTTAGTGGATGTCGAGACACCGAATGTGTTTCGAAATTTGTTCCCTTACAATGAAGTGCCGAAGATTGCCTTTAATGATCGTATTGTTCCGCATCATATGCCGAACGACATCTGGATTACAGACACTACTTTTCGCGATGGTCAGCAGTCGAGAGCTCCTTATACGACAGAACAGATTGTGACACTGTATGATTATCTGCACCGCCTCGGAGGACCGAACGGAAAGATCAGACAGAGCGAGTTTTTCCTCTACAGTAAGAAAGACCGCGATGCTGTCTATAAATGTCTGGAGAGAGGATATGAATTCCCGGAAGTGACCAGTTGGATCCGTGCAAGCAAAAAAGACTTTGAGTTGGTAAAAGAGATCGGATTAAAAGAGACTGGAATTTTAGTCAGCTGTTCGGATTATCATATTTTCTACAAGATGAAGATGACGAGAAGACAGGCGATGGAACATTATCTCTCGATTGTGAAGGAATGTCTTGAGACTGGCATCAGCCCGAGATGTCATCTGGAGGATATCACCCGTGCAGATATCTATGGCTATGTCATCCCGTTCTGTCTGGAGTTGATGAAACTGATGGAACAGTACAAAATACCGATCAAAGTGCGCTGCTGTGACACGATGGGCTATGGTGTCAATTATGCCGGTGCGGTGATCCCGCGCTCTGTGCAGGGTATTATCTATGGTATCATGACACATGCCGGTGTTCCGAGTGAACTGATCGAATGGCATGGGCACAACGATTTTTACAAGGCAGTCAGCAATTCTACGACGGCATGGCTGTACGGTGCGTGCGGGGTGAACTGTTCGCTGTTTGGAATCGGAGAGCGCACCGGAAATACACCGCTTGAGGCGATGGTCTTTGAATATGCCCAGCTGCGAGGGGATTTAGGTGGTATGGATACGACAGTGATCACAGAAATCGCAGAATATTATGAGAAAGAGATCGGATATCAGATACCAGCGAGAACTCCATTTGTCGGCAAAAACTTTAATGTGACAAGAGCCGGCATCCATGCAGATGGACTGTTAAAAAACGAGGAGATTTATAATATCTTTGATACGGACAAATTTCTGAACCGCCCGGTGCTGGTGTCTGTCTCAAACACTTCTGGTCTCGCAGGGATTGCACATTGGATCAACACCTATTTCCGCCTCAAGGATGAAGAAAAGATGGACAAAAATGATCCGCTGATTGTGGAGGTCAAGGCTCGTGTGGACAAGGAGTATGAGGAAGGACGTGTCACCGTCATGACAGATGAAGAGCTGATTGAGATGATTGAGGAAGTATGCCAAAATTTAAACAGGAAAATGTTCAATAAGAAATAAGTCCTGGGGTGGAAAAAGTGAAAAGTGTAGCAGAACAAGAGCAGGACAAATATTCTTTGAGGGGAAGGGTGTTTCATCAGATCAGAGAAGATATTTTGTCGGGCAAATTAAAACCAAATGAGGAATTAAGAGAAGTTGCCATCGGCGAGGAGATGGGGGTCAGCCGCACTCCAGTCAGAGAAGCACTGCGCCAGCTGGAGCTGGAAGGACTTGTGCGCATCGTGCCGAATAAAGGTGCCTATGTGACAGGCATCTCGGCAAAGGATGTTTTAGATATCTACAGTATCCGGGCGAGGCTGGAGGGATTGTGTGCGAGAATGGCGGCGACGGCAATCAAGAAAGAACAATTAAATCAGCTGGACGAGATTATTTTTCTCTCAAAATATCATGAACAGCAACAACATTACGAACAGCTTTTTATGTTGGACAGTAAGTTTCACGAAGTGCTCTACGAAGCATGTGACAGCCAGATCTTAGAGCATCTGCTCAAGGATTTTCATCACTATGTTCAGAGAGTGCGCAAGAGTTCTCTGTCACAGCAGCAAAGAGCAGAAAAATCAACCCGAGAACATGAGGCGATCTTGGGGGCAATCCGGCAAAAAGATCCGGAGTGCGCAGATCGTCTCGCCACACTTCATGTGTTAAACACCATGGAGAACGTAAAGAGACATAAGATTGAAGAGATTGTGGAAGAGCAGGAGGATTTAAATGGAAAAGATTAAGATGACAACCCCTTTGGTAGAGATGGACGGAGATGAGATGACACGTATTCTCTGGCAGATGATCAAGGAAGAATTATTACTGCCGTTTGTGGATTTGAAAACGGAGTACTATGATCTTGGTCTGAAACACAGAGATGAGACAAACGATCAGGTGACGTATGAGAGTGCCCATGCAAATAAGAAATATGGTGTCGCTGTGAAATGTGCCACTATCACTCCAAACGCAGCGCGAGTAAAAGAATACGATTTAAAAGAAATGTGGAAGAGTCCAAACGGGACGATTCGTGCGATCCTTGACGGAACCGTTTTCCGTGCACCGATCGTGGTAAAAGGGATTGAGCCGTGTGTCAAAAACTGGAAAAAACCGATCACTATCGCACGTCACGCTTACGGCGATGTGTACAAGGCATCTGAGATTCGTGTTCCAGGTCCTGGAAAAGCAGAGCTGGTTTACACCGCAGAAGATGGAACCGAGACAAGAGAGATGATTGCCACTTTCAAAGGTCCTGGTGTCTTGCAGGGAATGCACAACCTTGACAAGTCCATCACAAGCTTTGCGAGAAGCTGCTTTAACTATGCGCTGGATCAGAAAAAGGATCTGTGGTTCTCGACGAAAGATACCATCTCCAAAAAATATGATCATACGTTCAAGGATATTTTCCAGGAGATCTATGAAAAGGAATACAGAGAACGCTTTGAGGCGGCAGGCATCACATATTTCTACACACTGATTGATGATGCTGTGGCGAGAATCATGAAATCTGAAGGTGGAATGATCTGGGCATGCAAAAATTATGACGGTGATGTGATGAGTGATATGATTTCCTCTGCATTCGGCTCCTTGGCGATGATGACTTCTGTTCTTGTCTCCCCAGATGGAAACTTTGAGTATGAGGCTGCACATGGAACCGTACAGAGACATTATTACAAACACTTGAAAGGAGAAGAGACCTCCACAAACTCTGTTGCCACGATCTTTGCATGGAGCGGCGCTCTCAGAAAAAGAGGAGAGCTGGATGACTTGAAAGATCTGATGGAATTTGCGGACAAGCTGGAGCAGGCGACAATTCAGACGATCGAGGAAGGAAAAATGACAAAAGATCTTGCCCTCATCACGACAATGCCAAATCCGACTGTCTTAAACAGCAAAGATTTCATCGTGGCAATCCGTAAGACGCTGGAGAAAAT